>DASXMX010000223.1:0-12124 GCA_036495445.1 Tepidisphaeraceae bacterium | reverse complement strand
TGGGGACAGGGAGACGCGGGTAAAGAACAGGCCCGAATCCCCTCTCCGCGTCTCCCTGTCCCCGCGTCTGTCTTTCTGCGGCGTCTCTGCGGTGAATCCTGTGCCCGAACTTCGACCAGCCGTGTTTCTCGATCGGGACGGCGTGCTGAACCGCACGATCGTGCGGAACGGCGTGCCGTATCCGCCCGACTCGGTTTCAGAGGTGGAGATCCTGCCGGGGGTCGCTGAGGCGCTCTGCCGCCTCGTGGAAATGGGCCTCCCGCTAATCGTCGTGACCAATCAGCCGGACGTCGCCCGGGGAACGCAGACAAAGGCGGCGGTCGAGGCGATCAACCAACACCTTCGCGAGCGGCTGCCGCTGACTGCGTTTTACGTCTGCTTTCATGACACGCCCGATAACTGCACCTGCCGCAAACCCAAGCCCGGCTTGATCCTCGATGCCGCGGCAGCGTACAACATCGACCTGCGTCGCAGCTTTCTGGTGGGCGACCGCTGGAGCGACGTGGCCGCCGGCCAGGCGGCCGGGTGCCAAACCCTGCTGATCGACCTGCCCTACAGCCAGGGCGACCGCTGTACGCCCGGCCATCGCGTCCGCGACCCGGGCGAGGCGGTGGAGATTATCCTAGGGCAGTTGAATGCCGCCCGAGGATCCCCTCCTGCTCCCTCTCCGTCCGGGAGAGGGCTGGGGTGAGGGGAAACGCGAGAGGCATTCGAACAACAGGAACGGCGCTCGCAATTCTCCCTCACCCCAACCCTCTCCCGGAGGGAGAGGGGGGAAGAGGATCAAACGCAGGGCGTTTGAATCGGCAAGCAGGGACAAAGTCGTATGACACCGGACGTATCCAAATTGCGGGTGAAGATCTTCGCCGATGGGGCCGACCGGGCGGGCATGCTCGAGATGGCGCGCAAGCCGCACATTGCCGGGCTGACGACCAACCCGACGCTGATGCGCAAGGCGGGCATCAGCGACTACCGCGCGTTCGCCAAGGATGTTGTCAAGGCGATCCCCGACAAGCCGATCTCGTTCGAGGTCTTCTCCGACGACTTCGCCCAGATGGAACGGCAGGCGAACGAGATCGCCTCGTGGGGCCGCAACGTCTACGTGAAGATCCCCGTCACCAACTGCGGCGGCGAAACCTGCTGCGGCCTGGTCAAGCGCCTCGCCAAGGCGAAGGTGAAACTGAACGTCACCGCGCTGCTGACGCTCTCGCAGGTGCGCGACGTCTCCTCGGCGTTGGGCGACGACGCGCCCAGTTACGTCTCGGTCTTCGCGGGCCGGATTGCGGACACTGGCCGCGACCCCGTTCCGCTGATGACCGCCGCGGTCGAGATGCTCCGGCCCTACAAGACGCAGGAACTGATCTGGGCCAGCCCGCGCGAGCTGCTCAACATCTTCGAGGCCGACGCGATCGGCTGTCACATCATCACCGTCACCCACGACGTGCTGAAGAAGCTCGAACTGGTCGGCAAGGACCTCGCCCAATACTCGCTGGAAACCGTCAAGATGTTCCACGACGACGCGAAGCACGCGGGGTTCGAGCTGTAGCGGGGGGAGAGATTGCAAATTGCAAATTGCAAATTGCAAAATGCAAATTGGAGAGAGCGGCCTCTCCTCCGCAATTTGAAATTTGCAATTGTCAATTTGCAGTTTGCAATGCCTTCTCTTCCACGCATCGCGCTCATCACCCCCTCCTTCAACACCGGCCGGCACCTGGCCGACGCGGTCCGAAGCGTCCTCTCCCAGGATTATCCGAACCTCGACTACCTCGTGATGGACGGCGGCTCGACTGACCAGACGCTCGACGTCCTCCGCTCGTTCGGCGACCGCATCCGATGGATCTCGCAGAAGGACGAGGGGCAGTCGGACGCGATCCGCAAGGGCTTTGAACAAACCACCGGCGAAATACTCGGCTGGCTGAATGCCGACGACGTGCTCGCGCCGGGCGCGCTGCGGGCGGTGGGTGAATTCTTCGCCACCAATCCGGATGTTGCGCTGGTCTACGGGAATGGGGCGTACATCGATGCCGAGGGACGTTTGATCGGCCCGTGCGCGCACATCGAACCGTTCAGTACGGATCGGCTCTTCCAGTACAGCGATTTCATCGTGCAGCCCGCCGCGTTCTTCCGCCGGTCGGCGTACGACGCCGTCGGCGGGCTCGACGCGGGCCTCCATTACGGGATGGATTACGACCTGTGGCTGAAACTTGCCCGCGGGCACAAGGTCGTCCACATCCCCCAGTGCCTGGCCAGCTACCGTTGGCTGACCGACAACAAGACCGCCGTCGGTGGGTTCCGCCGGTTGAATGAGTTGAGGGAGATGACCGCCCGCCATGGGCTGGTCGAACCCGCGTTCCTCCGACTCGAGCGGGTCAATCTATTGGTTCGGGAAGCGATCACCGGATTGCGGCGCGGCGCGATCGCGTGTTCGATGACTTCGTTCGTTCGAGCGAACGCAACGCTCTTTGGTTCCCCCCGCGCCGTGCGGAGCCTGCTCCAGCCCCACACCTGGCGCGTGATCTGGATGGGCCAAGTCCTCCGCGCGCGGGCGGCGCGAGCCCAGAAACGTCGTGAACGTGAGAGGGATCGACTGGTCACTAAAGTGACCAGTCCGGCGAAACGGGGTGGGTAATTCGAAGATGCAACGATCCCGCCCGGGCACGCCGGACTGGTCACTTCAGTGACCAGTTCCGTCCGTCCGCCCCTCACACCCTTACCCGCTTGAACGTGGGTTTCTGCGACAGCGACACGATCTTCGACCACCACCGCATGAGCTGCACCGACAGCCACGCGGCGGGGAAGAACAGCAGCATCAGCAGCCCCTCCCACCACCCGACGTACGCGAAGACGAAGCACGCGTCGTACACGGTGAGCCAGAGCAGCCCGTAGAGCATCAGCTTCTGGCCCGCGTCCCGCAGCCCCGGCGTCCGCCGGCGGATGTAGGCGCCAAGGAGGATGAACGCGACGACCGCGCCGATCGGCACGAGCAGCCCGTTTCGCCACTGCATCGACGGGTCGTGCCGCAGGGCGTCGACGATGTCGCCCCCTTCGCCGCGCATCGTGCCCAGCACGATGATCGACAGCGCGTCGACCATCGCCAGCCCCGCCGCGACGACGCCCAGGTGGACGTTGGTGAGCGTCGGCCGCTTCTGCTCCCAGCCGTAGGCGATCGCGGAGAGGATCACGACGTGGTTGAACAGCAGCAGCGGGTGCCACAGGACGGGGATGGTCGGCGCGGGCACCAGGCTGTGGAAGAAGCGGATCAGCCCCAGCGTCACGAGCCCGAAAGCGACGAGATACTTGCCCGCCACGTCGTAGAACCAGATCAGGGCGACGGCGCTGGCACAGTAGATCAGGCTGCGCCAGTCGTCGGCGAGCAGCGCGTAATAGGCCGACGCCCCGAGCGCGCCGAACATGAGCAGCCCGCAGATCACGTGTGCGGTGATCACATCCACCCGCCCGCTGGGCAGCGGCCGGTGGGCGGCGATCTGCCGGTCGCGCCGACGGTCGATGATGTCGTTGAGGCTCATCCCGAACCCGTACAGCCCGACTGACATCGCCGCCACCGACAGATACCGCCCCGGTGTGAGCGTCAGGTCCGGATCCAACGGCGTCCCGCCGTGCTTCGACTTCGACAGCAGGATCAGCGCACAGAAGCTGTCCGCGATCGCCGTGAAGACCAGCGCCATCCGCGTGAGCTGCAACACCCCCAGCAGTCGTCGTGAAAGAAGGTTGAACATGGCCCGTGGATAAGAATAGGGCCTGACGGGGCGAATGGGAATCTCCCGTGCGGCGGGAGATACGCCTTCGCGCGCATGGCCTTGTCGGGTGGCATGGGCATGTACTCATGCCCGTGTCTTTTGTCCCGAAGCGCACGGGCATGAGTACATGCCCATCCCACCCCTAAAAAGCCCACGGCGCCGCCGTGGGTCAGATTCTGCGAAGGCTATCGACGAAGGCGTCGAACGAATGGACTGAAGTAGAGTCGTTCGAGGCTTCGAACGTGACGAAGAGCACACTTTGCTCAGCCCGAGCGGTGACAACACAAAACAAAACCGCACTATCCCTCGTTCGAGCTCGAACAATCGCAAGCGGGAGCACGGGGTTTCGTGTGTCCTCGACCAGCGGGCTCGTCACAACGAATTCGGGATGGGAAGTTGCGTCGGTCGCTGCTTTAAGGGCGTGTGCCCAAAGACGCTCGATAAGGTCTGCGAGTTCCCGTTCCACCGGATTGCCCTGAACCCGTGTCGCGGTCGCGATCAATTCTTCGCGATTGGGCCCATGGCAGACGAGTCGATTTGCGTCGTTGGCATGGGTCCACCCATCAGGCAGCTCGAACGCAAATTCGGTCACTTGGTACCGCATGCCCTATTGGACTCCTTAACAGGGACACAACGTACCTTTGAAAATCGCCCCAAGCACTCCAATATAAGCACATGAGCACCCAAGTCCCCTCTGAGATCAAGCTCGAATTCCCTCCGACTGCACGGGTCGGGATCGTCGCCGCGCGGTTCAACGCTGCCATTGTCGATGAACTGCTCTCCGGTTGCGTGCGCAGGCTGAAGGAGTTTGGGCTGGACGAGAAACGGTACGAAGTCTGCCGCGTCCCCGGCGCGTTCGAGCTGCCGGTCGCGGCGCAGGCGCTGGCCAAGACGGGCCGGGTCTCGGCGGTGATCTGCCTGGGCTGCGTGGTCCGCGGCGACACGCCGCACTTCGATTATGTCGCGGGCGAAGCCGCCCGCGGCATCACCCAGGCCGCCCTGAACACCGGCGTGCCCGTGATCTTCGGCGTCCTCACCACCAACACTGACCAACAAGCCCGCGACCGCACCGGCGGCCCCCACGGCCACGCCGGCGAACGCGCCGCCGACGCCGCGGCCGAAATGATCTCGGTCCTTTCGAAAATCCAAAGACAGTAAACCGCGAATGCGCGAAGCCGCGAAGAAAAGCCGCGAATAAGAAACATGCTCGGCCTCGTACGCGGTCGCTGGGACGCAGAAGGATGCCACCAAGCGTTCTGTTTTCCTTCGCACCTTCGCGTCTTCGCGGTTGAACTTCTCGTCGGGCGCGCTTCGGTGAGAGGGTGCTCAACCCGGCAGCATCCCCGGCGGGAGGCCCAGGTCGCCGGCCATCTTCTGCATTTCGTCCTTGGCGGTCTCGGCGGCCTTCTGCTGAGCCGCCGCGACGGCGGCGACGATCACGTCCTCGAGCATTTCGGTGTCGTTGGGGTCGATGCGGGCCTTGTCGATTTTGAGCTTCACCAGTTCCAGCCGCCCGTTCACCGTCGCCTGAACCATGCCCCCGGCGGCGTCGGCCGTCACCTGCCGCTTGGCCAGGTCCTCCTGCATCTGCTGCATCTTCTCCTGCATCTCCCGCGCCTTGGCCATCAGGCCGGGGAGGTTGCCGATCCCTTTCAGTGCGTCGAACATGGGGAACTCCGGTCGGGGGATTGTCTTGCGTCGTGCGAAACGCCAAAGGCACTCTATGGGTGAAGCGATCGCGGTTCAACCCGAAGGCGGTCGAGGTTCACCCCTACTCGACCTTCACGATCGTCGCCCCCAGGTTGTCCATCAGCGCCTTGACCAGCGGCTCGTTCCGCAGCGTCTCAATTAATTCTGGCGTGACCTTCACCGCCGGGGGCGGTGGGGGCGACGGGGGCTCTTCGATCGCGGGCTGTGGGGCCGGGCGGGGCGCCGGGCGCTGGGGGGGCGCGGGCCGCGAGAAGGCGGGCGGCGCGGCTTGCGGCGCGGGATCCGGGGTGAAGTTCGGGTCGACCTCGAACCGCACGCCGATCGGCTTGCCGATCACCTCGGTCAGCTTCTCCCGAACCAGGTCCTTCTTCCCGTTCCGCTCGAGCATCTTGATGAACGTGTCGTGCTGCGGGGCATAGCGGATGAGGGCCTGGCCGTCTTCGATGCCGACCAGCTTGCCGGGCGTGAGCAGCGGATGAACCGTCGGGCTCTTGGCCGCCAGGAGATTCAGCATGGCCTGCCAGACGGCCGGGAGGTTGGAGCGATCGACGGGCTCGACGTTGGCGAGCGAGCTGGGATCTTCCCGCGGCGGAGCCGCGGGCTTTACCGCCGCGCGGGCGAGCTCCGCGAGGGACGGGCCCGTCCAGACTTTGCCCGGGCGCGGAAGGTCGTCGTCTTCGTCATCGAGCGAGGGGGGCGCGGGCGGGGGCGTCAGCTTGGTCCCCTCTCCCGGAGGGAGAGGGGAAGAAGAGGCGTTCACCGCGGGGGCGGGTTCAGGATTTTTTTTTTGCGCCGTAACCGGCGCAGTTACGGCAACAGGTCGGGCGGCGCGTGGCGTCCCGCCGCCACCATCTAATCGCGAGAGAAGCTCGCCGATCGACGCGAACTGATCGGCCAGCGCCATGCGCACCAGCGTCGCATCGAGCAGCGCCCGGCCCGCTTGGGATTGGCGGATATTTCGTCGCAACTCTTCGAGGATCGTGATGTCCTGCGTCAGGGCGATCGGATCGAACCGGTTCGCCTGGGCGACCAGTTCGTCCATCGCCACGCCCGGCACCTCGACCAGCGTCGAATCGGGGCCGCAGGTCCGAAGGATCAGCAGGTTCCGCAAGTGGTCGATTAGCGCCGCGATGAACGAGTCGACCGAGAGTCCGCTCTGCAGGATCGCGCTGGTCTGGCCGAGGGTCGATTTGACGTCGCCTGCGCCGATCGCGTTGGCCAGGTCGAACAGGAGCTGGGCTTTCGGGAGGCCCAGGAGCTGTTCGACCATCTCCGGCGTGAGGTTGCGCTCGCCGACGCTCAGCAGGCGGTCGAGCAGCGACAGCGAGTCGCGCATCGACCCGGCGCCCGCCTTGGCCACCATCAGCACGGCGTTCTCATCCGCCTCGATCTTCTCCTTCGCGCAGATCTGCTTGAGATGGGCCGCGATCTCGCGCGTCGGGATGTTGCGGAAGTCATATCGCTGGCACCGCGACAGGATCGTCGGCAGCACCTTCTCCGGCTCGGTCGTCGCCAGGATGAACTTCACGTGCCCGGGCGGCTCCTCCAGCGTCTTGAGGAGCGCGTTGAACGCGCTCTTGGAGAGCATGTGGACTTCGTCGATGATGTAGACCTTGAACCGGCTGCGGGCCGGCCGGTATTGCGCGTTCTCGATCACCTCGCGGATGTTGTCCACGCCCGTGTTGCTGGCGGCGTCGATCTCGATCACGTCGATGTCGTCGCCGCGGGCGATCGCCAGGCACGATTCGCACTTGCCGCAGGGCTCGGTCGTCGGCCCGTCGCTGCTGGCGCAGTTCAGCGCCTTGGCCAGGATGCGGGCCGTCGAAGTTTTGCCCGTCCCCCGCGTGCCGCAGAAGAGATAGGCGTGGGCGATTCGCCCGGAGGTGATGGCCCGCTTCAGCGTCTGCGCAATGTGATCCTGCCCGATGACTTCATCGAACGTGCCGGACCGGTAACGACGGGCGAGGACGGTGTACGACATAGCTTTCAATTTGCGATTTTAGAGTTGCGATTTGCGAATGTGAAATCCGACCCGCTCCCGCAACGCGCCCGAAGTGTAACAGACGTACACCCCCCTCGCGAGCCGAATGACAACCGCTTGCCCGATTCCCGCGCAAGCCGGGGCAGAGCGGTGTCGGGCGCCTACCCGGTCCCGCTAATGCTTGTCGCCGCGCCGCCCCGGGTCCGGACGCGCCGTCGTTCATCCGGTATGGAATACGCCGCACCCGATGATCCGGGTCCGGCGCGCAAATGGCAGTAGAATCCATCGACCGGGAGGCAGCGATGAAACGAATTGCAGTCGGGCTCGTCGGGTGTTTGTTGCTCGCGTTCTTGCTCGGTGCCGCTGAAGCCCCCACGACCGCGCCCGCACCCGTCCTCTTCCCACCTCCGCCCGACGGGCACGAGGCGCGTCGGATCGTCTTCGTGTGCGACGTGTCCGGCGCGACGATCAACGGCGCGGTAATGGCGCGACGAGAACTCCGGCGTGCCGTGCGTTCCCTCGTCGGCGCGCAGTCCTTCGACCTGGTCCTCACCGGCAGCGACGAACCGCTGCTGTTTGCAAAGACCCTCGTCCCCGCGTCCGAGCAGGCCCGGGAGGATGCCTGCGATTGGCTTGAGAAAGCCGGCACGCGGCCCAGGCCCTCCGCATTGTCGCCTGCACTTCAGGCCGCGTTCCCCCTCAAGCCCGAGTTGATTTACCTCATTGAAAACCGCAACTCCGCAGACCCGGAAGCAACTCTGAAGCAAGTCCGATCTCTTAACCGGGATCAAGCCGTTCGCATCCACGTCACCGCGCTGATCGGCGATCCGAAGGACGCGGGCTGGACGCAAGCCTTCCAGGAAATCGCCCAGCGGAACGGCGGCAAGTATACGCCCGTCCAGCTTCCCGATTCCGGGTTCGATCCGGCACTGGGCCTCGGCGGGTCGATCTTCGCCCTCGCGCCCGAGCAGGCAAACGTAAAGCGGATCGTCTTCGTCTGCGACTGCTCCGGGTCGATCCTGAACAAGTTTCACTCGCTCGCGGCTCAGCTTGAGAAGGCGGTCAACGGGCTTCGCCCGACGCAGTCGTTCAACCTGATCTTCATGGGCGAGCAGAGCTGCAACGCACTCGGCCCCAATCCGGTGCCGGCCACGCCCGAGAACAAGCGGGACGCCATCACCTTCCTGCATGACAAAGTCACGCCCCGGGGCGAGACCAACCCGATCCCCGCACTCGAAACCGCTTTCGCCCAGAAGCCGCAAGTGATCTTCCTCCTCACCGACGGCGACTTCCCAGATAATCACGCGGCTCTCAAGCGGATCCGGGAACTCAACGCGGATCGGATGGTGTCGGTCAACACGATCGCGTTCGTCGAGCCATCCGACACCGAGACCGATTTCTACAAGCTTCTGCAAGCGATTGCGGACGAAAACGGGGGCCAGTACAAGGTGGTCAAGGAAGACGAGCTGAAGCCGTGATCAGCGACCTGTGATGTCCAGAAAGGCCGGCGAATATGGAACCGAAAAGGGCGGGATTCTGGTGGCGGGCCGGCGCGCTGCTCCTGGATGGCGTGCTCCTGGGGATTCTCCTCCTGCTGGTCCTCGCGATCCAGGCGTATCTCGATACCCAGCATCTGCTCGATGCGCCAACGCGTTTCGTATTCTCGTTGCTCGGGTACATCGTCCCGCTCTTTTACACAGCGACTGAGATCGCGATCGCAGGAACGCCAGGGAAGCTGATCACCGGGCTCCGCATCACGAATCTCGATGGAAGCGAGGCGCCCCCCTGGCCCGGCTCGTGTCGCGGTGGACGGTGAAGTGGTCATATCTCCTGCTCGGCCTTCTCGGCACGGCGATGCATCAGACGCTGATCGTCTGGTTGGGGAACCTGATGGCGTGGGTGATCGTCTTCGGCTGCCTCGCCGCCGCGGGCGAATCGAAGCTCGCGTGGCATGACCGATGGGCACAGACCGCGGTCCGTCGCATCCGCGCCGGTCGGGCAATTCGGGGGTTCGAACCCGTTTTGAACCCTTCCCCATCTCGCGACACGCTATAGTTTCCTCATGCCCGGCGAGTTCGACTTCATCGACTGGCTCCGCGCGCAGCACAAGGCGTCGGAGTTCGTCCCGGTTCCGCAGGGGGATGATCTGGCGGTGCTGAAATGGCGCGGGGAGGACTTGTTGCTGGTCGGGGTCGACCAGGTGCTGGACGGGGTTCATTTTGATTCGACGGTCCATCCGCCGCGGCTGATCGGGCGGAAGGTGATGAACCGGAATCTTTCGGACTGCGCCGCGATGGCCTGCCTGCCCGCCGCCGCGGTCACGACCGCGGCCCTGCCGCGGGGCGTCGGGCTGGAGTACGCGAAGGAACTGTACCTGGGATTGCGCGAGGCGGCGGATCCGTTCGGTTGCGCGATCGTGGGCGGGGACACCGCATCGTGGGATGGCAAGCTGGTGCTGACGGTGACGATCCTGGGACGCAGCGCTGGGATCGCGCCCGTCACGCGGACCGGGGCAAAGGTCGGGGACGAGGTTTACGTCACGGGGCCGCTGGGCGGGAGCATCCTGGGGCGGCACCTCACGTTCGAGCCGCGGGTGGCGCTGGCGCGGCAGCTCGCGGGGACCGGGCGGGTCACCGCGATGATCGACCTGAGCGACGGCCTCGCCCGCGACCTGCGGCACATCTGCCGCGGCAGCGGCGTGGGGGCGGTGGTCGAGGCCGAGAACATTCCGATCCATGAAGATGCAGTAAGACTGAGCCATCAGGATGGACGCAGTCCGCTGGACCACGCGCTCGCCGACGGCGAAGACCACGAGCTGCTCCTGACCGGCCGGCTGGACGGGCTCAATTTGCCCGTGACGCGGATCGGGCGGATCGTGCCCGGGTCGGACGTTCGGCTGGAACGCGACGGGCGGACGGAGCCGCTCGCGCTGCAGGGCTGGGAGCATCGGATCTGAGCAGAAGCTTGATTGCCTGGCATGGGTGGCATGGGCATGTACTCATGCCCGTGGAGCACCCCGAAAAACGAACCACAGAGGACACGGAGGGCACAGAGAGCACAGAGAGCACAGAGGAAAAGCAAGGCCAAAGCAATCTTGTCTTTCCCTCCGTGTCCTCCGTGTCCTCTGTAATTCTTCTCAAGCGGGCTTCCACGGGCATGAGTACATGCCCATGCCACCCGGGAAATCAATGCATTCTTGAGGTTTTTGCGGTATCGTGTACCCGGCAGGCATGCCTGCCGGGGAAATCGATCGATGGGCTGTCAGGGGACAACACATGAGCGAGAGCATTACGGTGGATTGGCATCGCCTGCACGGCGATCGCTTCAAGGGGTTCCGCGTCCTGGTGACCGGCGGGGCCGGGTTCATCGGGTCGCACCTGGCCGAGGCGCTGTGGAGGCTCGGCGCGCAGGTCGTCGTCATCGACGACTTGAGTGGCGGCCTTCGCGAGAACCTCCGGTCCTTCGGGCCGGTGGAGTTTCACGAGGGGTCGATCCTCGACCGCGAATTGCTTGCCAAGTGTACCCGCGGGTGCCGGTATGTGTTTCACCAGGCGGCGCTGGGGTCGGTGCCGCGGAGCGTCGAGCAGCCGCGGCTCTATAACGACGTGAACACCAACGGCACGCTCAACGTGCTGGAGGCGGCCCGCGAGGCGAAGGCGGCGCGGGTGATGTTCGCCGCCAGCTCCAGCGCGTACGGCGAGAACCCGGTCCCGTGGGTCGAGACGATGCCGCCGATGCCCAAGAGCCCCTATGCCGCCAACAAGCTGGCGGGCGAGGGATTGCTCCGGGCGTGGGCGTCGAGCTACCCGCCGCTCGACACGGCCTCGCTCCGCTACTTCAACATCTTCGGCCCGCGGCAGAACGCGAACAGCGCGTACGCGGCGGTGATCGCCGCGTTCGCCAGCGCGCTGTTGGCCGGGCGGCAGCCGACCATTTACGGCGACGGCAGCCAGTCGCGCGACTTCACGTTCGTGGCCAACGCGGTGCAGGCGAACCTGCTCGCCGCCGCCAACGAGCGGCCGCTGTGCGGCGAGGTGATCAACGTCGGCTGCGGCGGGCAGATCTCGGTCAACGAGCTCGCGACCGCCATGGCCAGGGCGCTGGGCCGGCCCGACCTCAAGCCCATCTACCAGCCGCCCCGTGCCGGCGACATCCTCCATTCGTTTGCCGACATGAACCGCGCCCGCGAACTGCTGAACTACCAGCCGATCGTCGATTTCCAACCCGGCCTCGAGCAAACCCTCGCGTGGTACAAATCCGTGATGTAGAGACGATCCACGAAGCCACACGAAGAACCACGAAGAAGAGAATACTGCCCTGTGACACGAGTTTTTAACCCGTGCTGACGACTTTCAAGCTGCGGTGAACGCTAAATTAGCTTGCCGCACGTCCCTCTCAACCTGTGAGTGGGACTGCACGGGTTGGAAACCCGTGTCACAGGGAGGGCGGGTCAATTCCAGTTCTTTTTTCTCTTCGTGCCCCTTCGTGTTCTTCGTGGATCATTTCTTTTTGAGCCCGCGGAGGGCGCGGGCGAGGGCGGGCATGGGGTCGGTCCAACTGAACCATTGGAACGTCTGCCGGTGGGCGATGCTGCGGAGCCACTGGGGGAAGGTCATCTCGCCGGCGGCTTGGAGCTGGCGGAAGGCGGTCCAGTCGCGGCCAGGGTCCCACATGC
>DASXMX010000222.1:0-5766 GCA_036495445.1 Tepidisphaeraceae bacterium | reverse complement strand
CGTCAAGTTGTACCGAATATCCGGGCCCGACCAGCCCGTGCGGCGTCAGAGCCCGTTCTTCTGAGACCTTCAACCCGCCCGACTGCAATCGGTACAAACATTTGTCTCGACAAAGCTTGTTCGAACAAGTATTTTCTTGTGCCGCCGCAGTGTGACGGAGAGCCATGAGCGACGATCGACGATTTGTCCGGCTTGCCCCACTCGGACGCACCGTCCGGTGGGGATTGGCGCTGATGATCCTCGGCGTGTTGCTCCCCGCCTGGTGCAAGACGGGCACCGCCGCGGAGGGGGGCCACGTCCGCATCGCATTTATCGGGCTGAGCTGTGAGGCGCCGATCTTCGTCGCCTATGAGAAAGGTTTCTTTAAGGAAGAAGGCCTCGACGTTGACTTGGTGAAGACCGACTGGGACTCGATGAAGGACGGCTTGGGCCTTGGCCGATTCGACGCGACACACACGCTCGTCGCATACGTGCTCAAGCCGATCGAGCAGGGGCTGGACGTGAAGCTGACCGGCGGCATTCACAAGGGATGCCTCCGCGTGCAGGCGGGATTGAAGACGAACATCCATTCGGTCGAAGACCTCCGCGGGAAGCGCATCGCCACGTCGAACATGGGCAGCCCGCCGTTCATCTTCACCAACCGCGTGTTGGCGGCCCACGGGATGGATCCGGCGCGGGACGTCAAATGGGTGGTTTATCCGGCCGACGCGCAGATGCTCGCGCTCGATAACGGCCAGATCGACGCCGTTTGCGATTCCGAGCCAATTGGCACGCTGATGCTCAAGAGCGGGAAGGTCCGCAATATCGTCCAGGAATCGAACGACCCCCCTTATAACGACGAATATTGTTGTGTGATCTCGCTGAGCGGTCGCTTCGCGGCCCAGAATCCCGCCACGGCCGCGAAGGTGACGCGGGCGCTGCTGAAGGGTGCCGCTTGGGTCCACGTGAACCCGACGGCCGCGATCAAGTTATCGGTCGAAAAGCATTACATGGGCTCGACGGTCGAGTTCAACTTGGCCGCAATTTCCAAGCTCAGCTACGACCCGGCGGTCGAGCGCTGCAGGGCGGGGCTGGACGAGCAGGCGAAGGACCTGAAGCGAGCCGGGCTGCTCAATGCGTCGACCGACCCGATCGAACTGGTCAACCGCGCGTGGCTCCCGCTGGAGGGCGTCAACGACGCGTGGGTGAAGACGCTGAAAATCGAGACCGTCCCCGGCGGCGGGCCGATGCCCGAGGAGGCGGCCCTGGCGGCGCTGCTGAAGCCGGGCGAGAAGCCCTGCTGCAATAAGTGCTGCGTCGGTGATTGATCGGACGCACGAGTAAGACATGTCCACGCCACCCACAAAAGACGATGGGGCGGTGATTGGGCCGAGGTTGGCTATGTCGATCCAGGCAATCGAAACGCCTGTCCCGCTGACGTTCGAGGCATCGGCCCGCCCGCGTGCGCCCCGGCGGTGGCAGGGGGGTTGGCAGGCCTTTGTTCCTTGCGCGGCGACGATCGTGGCGCTGGCCGTCGATCTCCTGCTCCCCAATGAGCAGACGACGCTGCCGATGTCGGGGCGATACCCGCTCCTGCTCGAATGGCTGCTGGGGATCACCGCCCTGCTCGCGATCGCGCAACTGGCGTCGCCTTCGCTTCGCGCGTGGCTTCGACCCAAGACGCCGCTGGTGGCGCTGGGCATCCTGACGCTCTGCGCCTGGGACCTGATCACGCTGAAACTCGGCTGGATGCCGCTGCCCTATTTTCCCGGGCCGGACATGGTCCTCCGCGGGCTGGTCGACGAATGGCGGTCGCTGCTGGTGAACGCGTCCCAATCGCTGCTGCTGCTCTCGACCGGCTACATCGTCGGCGTTGTCTTGGGGCTCTTCAGCGGGACCGCGATCGGCTGGTCGGGCGGCGTGCGCTACTGGGGCATGCCGGTGCTGAAGCTGGTCGGCCCGATCCCCGCGACGGCGCTGATCCCGCTGGCAATGGCGGTCTTCAGCAGCTCGTTCTTCGCCGGGGCGGCGCTGATCGCGCTGGCCGTCTGGTTCCCGGTCACCATGTTGACCGCGTCGGGGATCTCGAACGTCCGCGTCTCGTTCCTCGACGTGGCCCGCACACTTGGGGCCGGGCGGTTTTACCTCATTTTCCGCGTAGCGCTCCCGGCGGCGATGCCGAGCATTTTCATCGGGCTGTTCATGGGATTGGGCGCCGCGTTCCTGACGCTCATTGCCGCCGAGACCGTCGGCGTCTCCGCCGGGCTCGGGTATTACGTCCGCTGGCGGCAGGCGTACTGCGAGTACGACAAGGTCTACGCGGCCCTGCTGGTGATGGCCGCGTTCTTCTCGGCGGTGATGACGCTCCTCTTCAAGGTGCGCGACCGCATCCTCGTCTGGCAGAAGGGGGTCATCAAGTGGTGATCGAACCCGCGGTTCCTGCCGCTGCCACCGACGCGTCTTCGCTCACGATTCGTAACGTCGGCAAGCTGTACATCGCCCCAGACGGGTCGCTGGTCCGCGCGCTGGACAACGTCACCCTCTCGGTCGCGGCCGGCGAGATGGTTTGCCTGGTCGGCCCCAGCGGGTGCGGCAAGTCCACGCTGCTCCGGCTGGTCGCGGGGCTCGATCAGCCCAGTGAAGGGGAGCTGCGCGTCGGGAACGATCCGATCGCCGGGCCCAGCGCCCTGCGCGGGCTGATGTTCCAGGACCCGAACCTCTTCCCCTGGCTCACGATCCGCCGGAACATCGAGTCGGGCCTGGTCGCCCGCGGTGTGCTCAAGCAGATGCGGCACGAGGTCGACGAGTTCCTCAAGCTCGTCGGCCTTGAGGCGTTCGCCGATGTCTTCCCGCACCAACTCTCCGGCGGCATGGCGCAGCGCGTCGCCCTCGCCCGCGCACTGGTGAATCATCCGCGCGTGCTGCTGCTCGACGAGCCGCTGGGCGCACTCGACGCGTTCACGCGGATGCGGATGCAGGACGAGGTGTTGCGGCTCTGGCGGGCCCGCGGCACGACGATGCTCCTGGTCACCCACGACATCGACGAGGCGATCTACATGAGTGACCGCATCGTCCTCATGACCCCGCGCCCCGGGCGGATCGAACGCGTCCTGGAAATCAAGCTCGATCGCCCGCGCGAGCGAAACAGCCCCGAATTTCTCGAGCTGCGAGCGCGGATCCTCGAGATGCTCCACTTCGCGGGGCATCGGTCGAATCCTGCATGACCTCCGACGAACGCCGCGCCTTTTCTCCCTCTCCCTCCGGGAGAGGGTTGGGGTGAGGGGGGAATTGCGAGCGCCTCGCCGTTGCACCGATAAACCTGTCATCCTGAGCGACGGAACGAATGCATCGCCTCCCGCCCGATCGATCGAAGCGCTGACCCATTCCTCCGCCCGGTAAACCGATCGATCAATCCCTTCGGTTGCGCCGCCTTCCGCTCGGCGATCGCCGCCCCGATCGCGATCGCGATGCCGGCGCCGGCGAGCGCCAGCCACCCGCGGTTCAGGTTCGCCCACAATTGGAGGCTGTGGTCCGTCGCCTTGTTGTCGAACCGGCCATGCGCGCCCATGTCCCGGTCGCGGTCCATCGGCTCATAAAGATTCCCGGGCCTGCTCGGGTCGTGCGGCTCGTCGGTCAGGCTGCCGTTCCACGCCTTGTCCGCGATGTAATGATCCAGCAGCTCGCTGTTGACGCGCTCGCCAACGAACGATTCGACGGTCGGGTAGCCGATGAGGATCTGCTTGCGCTTGTGATGGGCGGCGTAGACGATCGCCCGGGCCGGGACCTCCGGCTGGTAAACCTTGCCGACCGGCTGCCCCTCGTGGTCCATGATGTTCTTGGTCCACTCGAACTGCGGCGTGTTCACGCCGGGCAGGGCGACGACGCTCACGTGTACGTTGCTATTCATGTGCAGCAGTTCGGTTCGCAGCGATTCGGTGAACCCGTCCACCGCGTGCTTCGCGCCGCAGTAGGCGGACTGCAGCGGGATCGAGCGGAAGCCCAGCGCGCTGCTGACCTGCACGATCGTCCCGCGGTCGCGCGGGATCATCCGCTTGAGGGCGGCCTTCGTGCCGTAGACCTGCCCGAGGTACGTCACGTCGGTGATCCGCTTGAAGTCGTCGAGGCTCATGCGGATGAAGGGCCCGTAGACGCTGGCCATCGCGTTGTTGACCCAGATGTCGATCGGCCCCAGCTCCCGCTCGACGCGCTCGGCCGCCGCCTCGACGGCGTTCGGGTCGGCGACGTCGCACTCGATCGCGATCGCCTCGCCGCCCAGCTCCTCGACGTCGCGCTTCGCGCCCTCCAGCCCCTCGCGGCCGCGGGCAATCAGGCCGAGCTTGGCGCCGTACTTGGCGAACTCGCGGACCGTCGCCCGCCCGACCCCGGCCGACGCGCCCGTCACCACCACGACCTCCCGCCTGCCCTGCTGCCCGTCATGTGCCGAGCTCATCGTTGCTCCTGTTGTATGGGATGCCATATTTAAAGCAAGCGCGAGATGGGCTACAAAAGCCGTGCCGGGGGACGAGGCATGTCAAATTGCAAATTTTGCAAATTGCAGATTGAAAGAAGCGTGCTCAGGCCAATTTGCAATCCAAGGCCTCACGCGGGGACGAGCGTCCAATCGACGTTCAACTCGTCGCAAAGGGCGCCAACCTGCTCGCGCAGGTTCTTGAGGGAGGTCGTTCTGGGGACCGTAAGGATCAGCTCCATTTCGAACACCGGTGCGCCCGTGTATGGGGCCGGGGTGAGGCGGGATTCGAGGCTCTCGATGTTGACCTGCATGCCGCGGAGCAGGTGGGCCAGGCGGTGGACGAGGCCCGGCTGGTCGATGCCGGTCCCGGTGAGCCGGAACGGCAGGGCGGGCACGCCGCCGGCCGGCGCTTCGGACGCCGGGCGGAGCTCGACGTGCAGGCCGGATTGTCGCGACAGCGTTGCAACCTCCTGTCGCAGCCGGTCGAGCGTCTCGGTCTGGCCGCCCACCAGCAGCATGATCGCGAACTGCCCCCGCAAGTTGACCATCCGGCTGTCCTCGATGTTCCCGCCCCGGTCGAAGATGAACTGCGACACCTCTTCCACCAACCCCGGCCGGTCGGCCCCGATCGCGGTCAACAATGCGTGCGGCATGGTCTGTTCAGAATACAAAGGCCGCTCGGCAGAATACAGCGCAAGTTGGTGCCCCGTGACACGGGTTTTCAACCCGTGCTGGCGACTTCCATAAACAAGAGATCTCCAGTTCGAGCGATCCCTTCCGTCTCACATGGGAAGGCACGGGTTGGAAACCCGTGTCACGGGGCTGCGCCGTCTCCATCCGGCGCGGGGGCGAGGTCGAGCGTGCGATGGACCGCAACGCACTGTATGGTTGGCATTCACACATGCCCGATGAGTCGCTGGACATCGAGAAGCCGGACGCGCTGGTGGCGTATCTCCGGGCGGGCGGCCGGATCGCGCCGGACGAGACGCCGACGGTGCGCACGTTGGGCGGCGGCGTCTCCAATCGGACGGTGCTGGTGCGACGCGACAACGGCGACGCGTGGGTGCTGAAGCAGGCCCTCGAACAACTGCGTGTTCGCGTCGAATGGCACAGCGACCCGCGCCGGATCGAGCGCGAGGCGCTGGGCATCGAGCGCCTGTCGGAGATCGCGCCGGCCGGCGCCATAACGCCGCTCGTCTTCGTCGACCCGGCCCGTCACCTGCTGGCGATGCGGGCGGTGCCGGAGCCGCACGAAAACTGGAAATCGATGCTGATGGCGGGGCGGTTGGAGCCGGATCACGTCCGGCAGTTCGCCG
>DASXMX010000221.1:0-7406 GCA_036495445.1 Tepidisphaeraceae bacterium | reverse complement strand
CGACCGCGAAGGTGCCAGTCGGAGTCTGATTCTGGTTTTGCCACTTGTGGCTTCGCGAACGGAGGGCCGTTCCAGGGGAAGACACCGAACGGCCCTCCGTTCGCGAAGCCGCAAGCGGTAGAGGATTGCAACTGGTGTCCGCGCGTCTATCATCCCGCAAGCAAGATTGATCTGAAGGAACCCCCATGAGCGTGAAAGTTCGTATCCCGTCCCCGCTGCGCAGCTACACCAACGGCGCCGACGTCGTCGAGGCCCCCGGCGCGAGCGTCGGCGAAGTCCTCAACAACCTTAAACAGCAAGCTGGCGGCATCGAAACGCGGCTGTTCAAAGGCCCCAACCAGCTCAACCGCTTTGTCAACGTCTACGTGAACGACGAGGACATCCGCTTCCTGAAGAACCTCGACACGCCGGTCAAGGCCGGCGACGAGATCAGCATCGTCCCCGCCATCGCCGGCGGGTGACACCCACGCGCGCGAGGCGCGATCGGAGCGTGCGGCAATGCCCAGCCCGTTCCCGGGAATGGACCCATACCTGGAAAGCCCGACCCATTGGTCGGACTTCCATGCCCGCTTTGTCAACGTGCTGAGCGAGACGATCGCCGACCGACTGCCGAACAACTACTTCGCGCGGCTGGGCGAAGACGTCGTGTTGATCGCGCCGGAAACACCGGTTGGCCAATCGCGCGAACCGGATGTTTTGGTTTCGCGCAACCTGGCGCGCCTGGGCGGCGTTGGAGCGACCGCAGTCATTGGCGGCATCCGATGCGCGCCGACGACGCTGGAGAACATCGAGCGCCTCGATCCGCACACCGAAACGTTCATCGAGATCCTGCGCCTGCCGGATCAGGAAGTCGTCGCCGTCCTCGAGCTTTTGTCCCCCACGAACAAATACGGTGACGGCCGCGGCTTCTACATGGAGAAGCGGAAGCAGTTGCTTCATCAAAAGGTCCACGTGATCGAGTTGGACCTGATCCGCGCCGGCCGCCGGCTGCCCCTGAGCCGACCACTGCCGCCCGGCGACTACTACGCCTACGTCTCGCGCGCGGACCGTCGCCCGTCGTGTGACGTCTATCCCTGGACCATCCGCACGCCTCTACCCGTGCTGCCGATTCCGCTGCTGACGCCGGATCCGGACATCGAGGTAGACTTGCAGTCGGCCTTCAACGTTGCCTATCAGCGGGGCCGATACGACCGGCTCGTGAAATACGACGAACCGCCGCCCCCGCCCTCGTTTGCCGGGGACGACGCCGAATGGGTTGCGCGGATTGCCGCAGGAGCGGCGACCGTCCGCTGAATGGGAGTCAACATGTGCGCCCGATTCATGCCCCTTTTGACGGCCTGCCTGCTCGCACCCATGCTCGCGCTGTCCGGCATCGCGCATGCAGCGGGTCCCGCGACCCAACCCGTGGCCACGACGCCGGACTACGTCATCTCCGACGTTCGGGTGCAGACGATCGCCGGGTTCACGTTCCTGTACGACTCGACCCGCACATCCTTCCAGGCGATGTCCGAGCCGGTCGAGCGGACGATCGCGGCGATGGAGAAGGCGATCACCGAGGGCAAGATCCATCCGAGCGGGCCGCTGGTTTTCGTCTATCGCGATCTGAAGGACCCGAATCAGCCGTTCACGCTCGACGTTGGCTTCGGCGTCCCGGACGACACCGCTGCGTTCGGCAACTACCAGGTGCGTAAGGTCGAGCCGTTCAAGTGCGCCACCGTCCTCTTCTCCGGCCCGCTTGCCAAGGTCCCCGAGGCCTATAACAAGCTGATGGGTGCGCTGCCGGCCCTGAATCTCAAGCCCACGACGACCGTCCGCGAGTTCTATCTTTATTGGGAAACCCCTGACTCGCAGAATAACATCGTGCAGATCCAGGTCGGTGTTCAATAGCAAGCGAGCGAGGTGATTCGCCCATGTCCGAGCAGAACTACAGCAAGCGGTGCTGGTTCACGTTCCCCACACGCAACCAGGTGGAGCAGCCGATCATCTGGCAGATGAGCCGCCGGTTCCCCGACGTCAGCTTCGACATCCGCCAGGCCAGCGTGCAAAACGAGATCGGTATCATGGCGGTGCTGCTGACCGGCAAGGAACCCGAAGTCAAAGCTGCGATCGACTTCCTCCGCGCCAAGGGCGTGATGGTGGAACCGATCGAGAAGAGCGTGGTGGAGGGGTAACGCTTCTGCCGCTTGCGGCTTCGCGAATCAAGAACCTCAAAATCGCAAGTGGCTAAAGGTGCCCCGAGGGAGGAGCGTGGCGGCGTTCGCGAAGCCGCAACCGGCAGTCATCCGCCCCTCAGCGTTTTTTCACAACCGTCACTGAATTACCCAACCAACCGCCCCAAATCCGACTTCGGATCCTTCAACAACTCCTCATTCCCATTCACCCGGACGCGCCCCGCGATCAGCGACCGTAAGACCTCGTCCTCCCCCGTATGCCCCACGGCCAGCACTTGTACGATCCTTCCGTCCGCGCCGATCCCGAACTCCACGAAATCCGGCGCATCGACGTTCGGAGTCCCCCGGAGCAGTCGGCGGTCGATGTGCCGGGAGTCGCCCCAGGCGGAGAGTGACAGCTCGAACACGTCGCTGAAGAAGTAGTTGACCGCGGCGTAGGGCTCGTTCATCCCCGCCATGTTCCGCCCGGCGAGCTTGCCGGTGACGATGGCGTTGTCCCAGTGGTCGAGCACGCGGTGCTTGCCGAAGAGCGGGTCGAAGACCGCCGCACAGTCGCCGGCGGCGTAGATGCCGGGGACGTTGGTGCGGCAATGCTCGTCGGCCAGGATGGCCCGGCCGGCCGCGATCGGCGTGCCGTGCAGCAGGTCCATGTTCGGCACCGCCCCGACCGCCGCGATCGCCAGGTCGCAGTCGATCGACTGCCCGTCCGGCAGGACGACCCGCTGGACGCGGCCGTCGCCCTCGAGCCGGCGCGGCGCGGACGCCGGTCGCACGCGAATGCCGCGATTCTGCAGGAACAGCGAGAGGAATCGCCCGGTGTTCTCTCCTGCAAACCGGTCCCACGGGTGCGCGGCGGACAGGAGCAGATCGACGGAGAGCCCCAGTTGCGTGAGTGACGCGGCCAACTCGACCCCCAGCACGCCGCCACCGATCACGGCGACTTTGCCCCGGCCGCGATCGTGGGGGCGTCCCTCGGCCTTCGCCTTGTCAAGCGCGTGCAGCAGGACCTCACTGTCGTCCAGCGTCCGCAGGTAGAACAGGTTCGGCAGGTGTGCGCCGGGCACCTTCAGCGGCGCGGGAACGGCGCCGGTCGCCAGCAGCAACCGGTCGAAGGAGATCTCCTCCCCGTTGTCGAGGATCGCGGCCATCCGCGACACGTCCAAGTGGGCTACCCGCCGGCCGGTGCGGAGCTGGACCTGTGACTTCTCAAACCAATCCGGCTCGTTGACAAACAGCTCGGCCCGCGGCTTCTGGTGGCGCAGGTATTCCTTGCTGAGCGGCGGGCGGTGGTAGGGCCGGTTCACTTCCTGGGCGACCAATAAGATCGCCCCTTCGTGGTCGATCCCGCGGATCGCCTCGGCGGCCGAGCTGCTGGCCAACCCGCCGCCAACGAGCAAATATTTCATGTGCAGGTGATTCATACGTCTGGTGGCGCGCGGCTCCCGTCACGTCACGCCTCTCTATTGTATCACATCGGCTTCCCCGTCGTGTCATTGCAGCAAGCAACGGTCACACCAGCGGCCCGATCCATCTCCTCAGGTTTTTGGACCTGCGATAGGCCCGTCGTGCGAGGGTGAGGTTCCTGCCGCGGGCCAACTGCACGCGTTTCGGACCGGTTTCGGCACGGAGGAACCGTCCTCCTTTCGATACGCCGGATCACCGCTTGAGGTTTCGCAGGCCGATCGCGTCGGTCGCGTGGGATTGCCAAACCGCACGGGAACCGACCAGGGTGGCCGGAAGGGGGAATGTTCCCCCCGCGGCCCGCCCCGCGTGATCTCCCAGGATCGGCCGCAGGCCCTTGACAGGCAGCCCGGCTCGTTGAACAATCCATCCGGATCAAAGGATGGTTCGCGCCGCGGCACAGGTCGACCTGCTGTTGGGGTGGATGGGGTCCCTGGCGGACCCTACCCGCCTGCGGTTATTGCGGCTCATCGAGCAGCACGAGCTGTGCGTCGCCGAGCTGTGCGAGATCCTGCAGTTGCCGCAATCCACCGTGAGCCGGCACCTGAAGGTGCTGTGCGACGAGGGCTGGGCCGACTCGCGACGGCAGGGGACGGTCCGGCTGTATCGGCTCTCGGCGACGGATCTTGATCCCGCTGCCCGCCGGCTCTGGCACGTGGCGCGGGAGCAGACCGAGCCCTGGCCCGCCGTCCGGCAGGACCAGCTCCGCCTGGCCCGCCGCCTCCAGGAGCGCCGGAACCGGACGGAGGCGTTTTTCGCCGGGGCGGCCGGGCAATGGGACCGGCTCCGCGACGAATTGTATGGGTCCGCATTCACCACGCAGGCGATGCTCGCCCTGCTGCCCGACGACGCCACCGTCGCCGACCTCGGCTGCGGCACGGGGCAGACTGCGGCGCGATTGGCGCCGTGGGTGGGAAAGGTGATCGGCATCGATAGCTCGGCTGCGATGCTCAAGGCCGCCAGGGGGCGTACCGAGGGGCTGGCGAATGTCGAACTCCGCCGGGCCGATCTGACGGCCGTCCCGATCGACGACTCGAGTTGCGACGCGGCCCTGCTGATGCTGGTGCTGTCGTACGTGCCCGATCCTGCGGCGGTGGTGAAGGAGATGTTCCGGATCCTCAAGCCCGGCGGCCGGGCGGTCGTCATCGACCTGCTCCCGCACGACCGCGACGACTTCCGCGAACGGATGGGCCAGCACGTGCTCGGGTTCGAGCCGGAACGGGTCCGGGCGATACTGCAGGCGGGCGGGTTTGAGGTGACGCGGTGCCTGCCGCTGCCGCCGGAGGCGGACGCGAAGGGGCCGGCGCTGTTCCTGGCCGCCGCGAGGCGGTCGGTCGGATAATAGTGTTTGTTGGGGCATCGGAAGGGTCGGTGGGGTAACGGGACCACCGATCCGCCGGCAACGCCGGTTGGCCGCTTGCGGTTTCGCGCCGGGCGCGCCGTCGAACAGCGCGCGCGGCGCGAAACCGCAAGCGGCGATGCGGCGGGCTCGAAGGCGGCACGGTCGATGGCAGCCCGGCCCGCGCGAGTTCTTGAAACTCAGGACTCGCCCGCTATGTCGCCGACCGCCCGAATGCCGATGAATCAATCTTGTCTTGTTGGGTCCCCCGGCCGCGCCGGAGGCGCGCCGGTGGGAAATCGTTCGCACGAGGTCGTTCGCAGGTAACACGTAAGGAGAATCGCCATGACGCAGACGCTCACGCCGCCGGCCAAGGGCCGCGGGACGCAGGGGAAGTTGGAGTTCAAGGTCCGCGACCTGTCGCTGGCCGACTGGGGCCGCAAGGAGATCATGCTCGCCGAGCAGGAGATGCCGGGGCTGATGGCGGTCCGCGAGGAGTACGCGAAGCAGCAGCCGCTGAAGGGGCTCAAGATCGTCGGCTCGCTGCACATGACGATCCAGACGGCGGTGCTGATCGAGACGCTCACCGCCCTCGGGGCCGACGTCCGCTGGTGCTCGTGCAACATCTTCTCCACGCAGGACCACGCGGCGGCCGCGGTGGCGGTCGGGCCCAAGGGCACCGTTGAGAATCCGCAGGGCGTGCCCGTCTTCGCCTGGAAGGGCGAGACGCTCGAGGAATACTGGTGGTGTACCGAGCGGGCGCTCGACTTCGGCAACGGCGCCGGGCCCGACCAGATCGTCGACGACGGCGGCGACGTCACGCTGCTGATCCACAAGGGGACCGAGTTCGAGGCCGCCGGCAAGGTGCCCGACTATAAGGCCGGCGAGCCGGAGGAGTGGGCCGTCATCCTCGACCTGCTTCGCAAGACCGTCAAGGAAAACCCCAAGCGCTGGACCGAGGTTGGCAAGCACGTGAAGGGCGTTTCAGAAGAAACGACGACCGGCGTCCACCGGTTGTATGAGATGCAGAAGGCCGGCAAGCTCCTGTTCCCGGCGATCAACGTCAACGACAGCGTCACCAAGAGCAAGTTCGACAACCTCTACGGCTGCCGCCATTCGCTACTCGATGGAATCTTCCGCGCCACCGACGTGATGATCAGCGGCAAGGTCGCCGTCGTCTGCGGGTACGGCGACGTCGGCAAAGGCTGCTGCCAGTCCCTCCGCGGCCAGGGCGCCCGCGTCATCGTCACCGAGATCGACCCGATCTGCGCCCTTCAGGCCGCGATTGAAGGCTATCAGGTCCTCACGGTGGAAGACACGCTCTCCTATGCCGACATCTACATCACGACGACCGGCAACAAGAACATCCTCACCGCCGGGCACATGGCGAAGATGAAGGACAAGGCGATCGTCGGGAACATCGGCCACTTCGACAACGAGATCGACATGGCCGGCCTGAAGCACGTTCCCGGCATCAAGAAGACCAACATCAAGCCGCAATACGACATGTGGACGTTCCCCGATGGCCACAGCGTCCTGATCCTCGCCGAAGGGCGCTTGCTCAACCTCGGCTGCGCCACCGGCCACCCCAGTTTCGTGATGTCCAACAGCTTCACCAACCAGGTGATCGCCCAAGTCGAGCTGGCGACCAACGGGAGCAATTACGAGAAGCAGGTCTACGTCCTCCCCAAGCACTTGGACGAAAAGGTCGCGCGGCTGCACCTCTCGAAAATCGGCGCGAAGCTGACCAAGCTGACCAAGGACCAGGCGGATTACATCGGGGTGCCGGTGGAAGGGCCTTACAAGAGCGAGCACTATCGGTATTAATCCGATTCGAACCGAGCGCAATCTTGCGAACCCGCGAGTCCGCTCGCGGGTTCTCTTTTGCGCGTGTGTGGAAGCTGGCAAGGGCAGAGATTATAGTTTTCGGGCTTATCCATTAAACTCGTTCCAGGAGTTTAAACGTGCCTTTAATCTCCTGAGGTAAGCTTTCCGCGAGCAACGGTTTACGAGCCGAATGCCGATGACAATCAGCAAGACGCCCGGCGCGCTGTCCTCATTTCGGCGAATAGCGCGCGGCCTACCGCATCAGGCAACCTTTCAGATCCCGACAAAAGCACTCGCCCCGTTCGTTGATGCGATCGTTGCAGCCCTCGGCTCGATTCAAACCGGGCGCGCGATTCTCGACGAAGTCGTTTTTGAACCCCGCACGCTCAGCGCCCTCCTGGCGACGCATTCGCTGCAACCACTCGATCGGCGCGACACTCGCGCGATGCAGGATTGGTCAATCGACTCTACCGATCCGGGTGCGTTGCGGGACTTACTCTCCGCACTTCTGAGCGACGCCGTCGAGTTCGTGTTCATCCCGACGCCCAGCCGTTCGTGATCTATGCCGATCACGACGAATACACGACATTCCTCTCCGCCCGACAATC
>DASXMX010000220.1:0-6361 GCA_036495445.1 Tepidisphaeraceae bacterium | reverse complement strand
CGCGAAGCCGCAAGCGGCGCGGCATCTACCCTTTCGCGTTGCCCGCGGCGCTGAGGCGGGCGGCGTTCTGCTGGGCGGTGCCGGCCATGGGCGAGCCTTTGAACTCGGCCGCCACCTGGTTGTACAACGCCAGCGCTTCCTTCGGGTTCTTCAGTTTCTCCTCGATCACCGCCGTCTGCAGCAGCGCGTCGGCCACGTGCGGTTTGCCATCCATGTCCTTGCAGACGGCCGCGACACGCATGAAGGCCAGGGCGGCGTCCTTCAGTTGGTCGGGATCATCGGCCCGGGCGGCGCCCGCCTTGGACTGAGCGATCACGTAGAGCGCCTCGGCCTGCTGCGTCGGATCGGTAAAGAGCGGGCCGTTGCCGTCCAGCACCTGGATCGCCTGACTGTAGCGCTGCTGGCTCAACTCCTGCTTCGCCTCGGCAAGCTTCGAGTCCGCCTGGATGCGGCGCGCCTCGGGCGAGTTGGCGTCGGCCGGCATTGACTTGCCGAGTTGCTGAATGATCGCCTGGGCCGATGCCGTGTCGCCTTTGGCGCCATACAACTCCAGCAGATAATTCAGCACGACGGTCTTCTGGTCATTGTTCAGCTTGGGATCCTGCAATTCCTGCTTAACCAGCGCGATGGCCGGATCCAACTGAGCGGGCTGGCCCTTCGGGACTGCCGGCTTGTGCTGGGTCGCCTGGGCGGGCTTGGTCTTCATCAGTTCGATGAAGCCGGCCACGGCATCATTGAAGTTCCCGCTCTTGTCGGCGGCCTCGACCAGGCGCATCGACGAGCGGTCTTTCACCCAGTCCTTGGATGTGCTGGCGAGCGCCTTGCGGTAGTTGTCCGCCGCGTTTGCCCAATCGCCTTTGGAGAACGCGTCCTCGGCGGCGCTGAAGGCTGGCTCGTCGTCCATCTTGATCACGGGCACGTGGTCGAGCGGCTTGGTGGTTGACACGCCCTGAGACGTCGTGAACGTCAGGTTCTCGTCCTGAACCCCCTGGACCTTCACGTTCTCCAGCGCGATCGGCTTGCCGGTGCCGGACTGGAGCCAGATCGTGTCGGCCCGCGCGGGCAGGGCCGGCAGGGCGAGTCCGCCGGCAAGACAAGCGGCCGCAAGCGCGGTTCGAACGGATCGGCGTTGTGCCATCGTGGTGGTTCCTCAGGTCAGATCAGGTCAGCTCAACTCGGTTCGGCCCGGCGATGAATGCAGGAGAGGGGGGTCGAACCCCTACACCTTTCGGTACAGGATCCTAAGTCCTGCGCGTCTGCCAATTCCGCCACTCCTGCGTGCGCGCCTGCATCCATGCATGCAGGCGGACGACAATCCCTGATGTTAGCCGATCGGGGGATGGTGACAAGTCGGAAGGCTAGGCCGCCGAGGTCTCGTTCAACTGTTCGATTCGCTCGATGAGCCGCAGGGCAATCACATCGTAGTTGCCGATCTCGTGAGTGCCCCTTTCAAGCGGGTGGACGACAAGCAGCGTGTTCTGGCGGGTCCATGCCGTGTCCGGATAGCGAATGTCGAGCGTCTTGCCGCTCGACAAGTGAAGGCGAAGCGGAACGAACGGGTTGCGGTCGAGTTCCTGCTTGATGTCTTCGCTGGTCATGGCGCTCAGTATACCGCAAGCTGGCGACGCAATTCGAGCGCAAGCTTGCGGTCCGCTGACCCGGCACCTACGCCTGCGGCGGGACTGGCAGGCGGAAGAACTCGGCGACCGGGCAACTGAATCCGTGCAGCACGTCCTCGCCGGTGATCGTGTCGGCGTCCGTCAGTTCAGAAACGCGCTCGTGCGGCGAGGACCGGAGCCGATGGACCAATACCCGCCGGCTGGCCGGGTAGACGACCCAGATCAGCGGCACGCCGACCGACTGAAAGTCCGCGACCTTGCTCGTGATCTCTTCGGCGGCATCGTGGGGCGAGACGACTTCGATCGCCAGGTCGGGCGGGATCGGGCAGTTGCCCTTGGGCAGGTTCTCGTCGGGCAACCGGCCGAACCGAATGAAACTGGTGTCGGGCCGCCGCGTGTGATTCGGGTCATCGGGGAAGCAGGCATAGGCGGCTTCGGACATCAGCAGGTGCCCGAGCGGATGGTCCAACAGGAACACCCAAATCAGCCCGAAAATCCGCGAAGCAAACCCAACCGCCTCCGTCCCAATGTGCCGCTCCACGAGTTTGCCATGCACCAACTCGAACCGCTCCGCGTCCGGGAGTCGGAGCAAGTCGTCCGGCGTGTAGACCTGTTCCCCGGTCGTGATGCTCATGACCGCACCTCTATCGAACGATGTTACTGCGCTCCGGCACTCGGGGCGAGGAAAGTAACGGGGTTCCCGCTCTATGGGTCCATCTTGTCGAGAAAGGTCGCCCGGAGGTTTGTGTACCTGGTGAGGCATTGGCCTGAAAACGGCACAACGACGTCGCTCGCCTCGATCATCCCGAGATTATGCGCAGCGCAATACTGCAGGGCCGCGCGCAGGGATTCCAACGCGTCTTCGTCAACGATCGTTTCCAACAGAGAAAGGGAGCCCCGCCCGGGCCTGTCGGCGAGAGACTCCAACAGATGACGCACGCTGGTGATTCGGTCTGCCGGAATCAGGCCGCTGGCGGAGTCGTTGCCCCAGATCATGCCGCGATGACGGTCTGGCGCGTCAGCAAGTACGCCGGGTGCCACGCGCCCGAGCGGCACAAACACGTCCGCGAGTTCCGGCACGCACCCTTCCGCGAGAAACGTGAGCGCGGTGCCGCGCGCGTACCAGTAGGGGTGGAGGAAACCTGCGACGATGGCGGCCGCAAAGGCGAACGACGAACCGACGGGCGCCTTTTCCGCGATCCAGTTCGGGAACGCGCGATACAGTTTGAGAACGGTATCCCGCTCTTTTGGTGTTTTCGCGAGTTCCGCCGCCCGGTGCTCGGCCAACGAACCATCCGCGATCACATCGAACAGGAATCGCTGAAGTTCGGCCCCGCCAATCGGGTGAAACGTAACATCAAATCCCATCGGTGACCGCCTCCGCGCGCGAACAATTCGGGTACCGGATCCGCCGGATCGCCTCGCGTTCTTCTATTTGCCCGACGGCTCGCGCCACGTACTGACCAACTTCAGTGGGAACCAGAATTCGTCGTAGGTGATCTTCGCGCCATCCAGGATCGCGAGCTTCGCGAACACTGCCTCCACGTAGGGCCATGGTGAGTAGACATCCTTGTTCCCAGTATTCAGGATGATGTGGTCGGGCTCGTCCTTGATCAACACCGGAAGTGACTTCTTCCCCATATAGCGATCGGTCCAGTGCTTCTTGGCACCCTTAATTGCCTCCTTTTGCAACCCGGCGTAATCGCGGTCGACGAACGCACGAAGCAGTGCACGCGAAGGAAACACGTGCGGGCCTGTTGGCTTAAACTTCTCCGCTATTGCCAGCTGCTCCCGCTCGCGCTCGGGATCTCCTTCCACGCGTGCTCTGATGATTCCGGCGAGGGCTTGGTAATAGTGGTGCCTAGGGCCGGCTTTGCTCGTAGCGAAGACAGTCGCGTCCGCGGCGCGCCTCAGAGTCGCGGAATCGCCGGACAGCACCGCGCAGCAGCACACGAACCAGTCGAACAAATCCCGCGTGGACCGGCTATTGGCCTCGTCAATTGCCTGCGGCGTCAGGGTGCTTTGGACCGCGAGGCTGAGCTCAGCAGCAATCGGCTCGAAGTCAGGTCTTGCCTTCCACTGAAGCCAAGCCCAGCGGATCGCTGCGAACACCCACTGATAAGGCGGCACTTTCAGAATCCCGCTGCCTTTTGGCGCATCGGGCGACATCCAGATCTTCGCGCCGACGATCGACTTGTCGAGGTCTTGGATCTCGATTCGTTGAATCTGCATCGTGGAATCTTGGTTTTCGTCCCTGGGATCGTTCACTCCGTGAGTCGGCCTCAAATCACCCTTACTTCCACGCTCCCCTGTCTCGGCGCGCCGATCCGTTCGAGGGCGAGGTTGTGGGCTTCGTCGTAGTGGCGGACGAGGTTGGACCAGTCGAAGAGTTCGCCGAGGCGTTCGACGCGGTTGCGGAGTTCGATGCGTTCGCGGCGTTGCAGTTGGACGAAGCGGAGCAGGTGTTCGACCAGCGCGTCGGCGGTCTGGTCGAAGCTGGCGTGGCGGCGGTCGAGGACGGCGATGCCGGGGATGCCGCGCTTGTGCTGGCCCGGGACGTGGCGCAGGACGTAGGCGCCGAATCCGCTCAGGTCCGTGGTTACCGCCGGCAGGCCCAGCGCGATGCACTCCATCGGCGTGTAGCCCCACGGCTCGTAGTAGCTGGGGAAGATCCCCATGTGGCAGCCGCGGACGAACTGCTCGTAATCGAGGCTGATCAGCGGGCTGGTGGCCGTGACGAAGTCGGGGTGGAAGACGACCTTCACCGGATCGTCGGCGGCGTTGAGCAGGCCGCGGTGGCGCAGGTGCTTGAGCACGGGGTCGTTGGCGTCGTCCTGCAAATCGTGGGTGACGATCGTCGGCTGGCGGTGCGACCGCCAGGCATGCAGCGCGCGCTTCAGGCGCACCTGCGAATCGTCGGGCAGCAACTCGTTATATGTGGGCAACCGGCCGGCCGCCGCGGAGCGGAACAGGCGCGAGCCCATTTGCTCCTGCAGCTCGGTGCAGGTGTTCCGCAGGTCTTCGAACATCGACTGGTTCTGCAGCACCTGCACGTTGATGTTCCGCACCGCCGCCTTGGTGATGATGAACGCGACGATCGTCGGCGGCTTTTCCACGCCCTTGAGCACCTGGTTCAGGCGGGCCAGCGCCTCGATGTACAGGTCCATCCCCTTGTTGCGATACTCGTAGCGCCCGCTGGTGAACAGGTAGATCGTGTGCTCCAGGTCGAACGTGTAGCTGGGGAAAAAGTGCCCCATCACGAATTCGTGGATCTTCTCCTTGTACCGCTGGTGCAGGTACTGGAACTCGTGCGGGGCGGCGAACCGCTGGATGTTCAGCCCGTTGGGCAGGATCGCCTCGGGCGTGCGGCCCAGGATTCGCTCGGACTCCGTCGCCGTTACCTCGCTGACCGTCGTGAAGACGGTCGATGCGTGCGTCGCGGCCTTCTCGATCTGGTACCGCGGGTAGATCTGATACTTGACCGCCTCGGCATCCGGGTTGAGGAACGGCAGGTGCTCGTAGAAGTACGGGTTGTCGCCGGCAACGTAGCGGCCCAGCAGCGTGGCGTGGGTGGTGAAGACGGTCGCGATCGGCAGCCGCAGGTGCGCGATCCGCGGCGCGGCGACGCCCGCCATCCACTCGTGGAACTGCGCCAGGATCGGCCGGTCCTTCACGATCTCGGTGAAGACGCGGAAGAACTCGGCCACTGCGAAGCCGAAGGCAATGACCTCGTTGACCTCGCCGTCGGAGGCGTAGGTCTCGATGCCGTGGTCCTTCCACATCAGGTACTTGTCGCGCTCGAGCGAGCCGTAGCGCGAGCGGTAGTCGATCAGGATGACCCGCGGGCGGCCGGGGATGAGCCAGCGGCCGAAGTAGCAGTTCATCCCGCCATCGCGCAGCCGCTGGAGCGTTTCGCGGATCGAGCCGTAGGTCGGCTGCTCTTCGAACTCGACTGGGGCGGTCTGCGGGTTGTAGGGGCCGATCAGGCAGTAGCGGTCGCCCCAGCGTTCGAGCATGGCGGCGGCCTTGGTCCGCAGCACGGTATAGATGCCGCCAAGCTGCCAGCAGACCTCCCACGCGCACTCAAACAATAGCGGCGGTTGCGAGGGAGGCGGCAAGGGCTCTGTAGGAACGGGCGGGGGCGCGGTGGTGGGCGCCGACTGCGGCGCGGAAGGCACTGGAGCCGGAGCGGGCGCGACTTCGACTGCGGGCTTCGGCTTGGCCGCGGGTGTTGTTGTCGCTTTCGCAACGGCCGGTGGAACTTCCATCACCACTGGGGCCGGGCTTACGACGGGGACGGACTCCACTACGCGAGGCGCGGGCTCTGGAGTTAACGCGGGAGCGGGCGCCGACGAAGGCACGGCCGCCGGCGCCTCGGCCCGCGGTTGCGGCGGTGGGAGCGGGATCGGCTCGGCCGCTTTCCCGTCCGTCTCGGCTGTAGGGGCGATCATGATCGCCGGGCCGGCGGGCATCCTCGGGGGCGTCCCGGCCGCGGGCGGTGAATCGGCGCGCGTCGGCTCGGGCGCCGACGACTTCCGACCAGGAACCCCCTTGCTGATCCTTGACCGAGTGGTGCCTCGCTTCGCCATTGCGCCCCATTATGGCCTGCCGCCGCGGAATCTGGCAACGAATCGGATCGGACGCGACCAAACGATCAGAGCCGCGGGCATCCAGATCCCGGCGTCCATCTGCCCGGGTGGCACGGACAAGTACTCTTGTCCGTAGTGATTCGGGCCCGATCG
>DASXMX010000219.1:0-14919 GCA_036495445.1 Tepidisphaeraceae bacterium | reverse complement strand
CGCGTGGCTGATAGTGCACGTGGACAAGGACGTGAATGCTGCCGCCTCGCGAATGGTGGCAAACGTGCGGTCGAGCTCCCGGCAGTAGAGGTCGAAGAACCGCCGGTCGAGCCGCCCGTTCCGGCAAACCTCCGGCGTTGGCTCCGCCGCGCCGATCACGACCGGGTCTTTGAGGTGGGACCAGCGCCAGCGGAAGCCCGCCGCCGTCGCGCTGTGCCCGTTGCACGCGTCCCGGATCGTCGCGGGCGTGACGTTCATCGCCGCCGCGGCTGCCGGGAAGTTGTCGAATTCGCGGCGCAGGTCGACGCACCATACCGGCAGGTCGCGGGTCGAGCGGTGGCCGTTGGTCAGCCGCCAGGGGTTCGGCTTGTTTTGCGGCCGCAGGTCCGCGAATTTCTTCTGAAGTTTGTTCAGCCCGCGCCAGAGGCGATACTGCGCCTCCCGCTCACTGCATCCCAAGGTTTTGCCGGCCTCGCCCCGCTCGATGCCATCGAAGACCTTCACGCGAACGTCCTGAAGGCGCGGGGGCAGATCGGAGATTGCGGCGTTCACGAGCCCGACCAGCTCGCGGTGCTGCGCGACGGATTCCGGCCGCTCGCCCCGCGACACGGCTACGGGCTCGTGCCTCGCATCGCGGAAGTCCGCGGACCGGCGGGTGCGCTGGTTAAATCGGTTCGCGATCAGGTTGCGGATCTGCCCGCGACAGACGCCGAAGACAAAGGCGCGGACGTTCGCGATTTCGATGTCGGAGCTTTCCAGCAGGCGGAGGTACGTGTTGGCTACGGCGTCCTCGGCCATGTGCCAATCCTCCGTCCGCACGAACGCCCACCAGAGCAGACCGCGATGCAGCTCGGCGAAGAGGGCGCCGACGCGCTCGCGGTAGGACTCGGCCGGCGGGTCGGTCGACAGGCGCAGGGGCGGGGGTGTGGGAAAAGTGTTGACGAACCGAGACTGGGGAAGCATAATAAGCCTCCAAGTAGCCCGGTCGGGGTCACTTTGGCGAGCGTTCCCGACCGGGCTTCCCGTGTTTTGGGGCGGAACCGCTTTCCACCCGACGGCCCGCAGTGTATTACATTTGTCCGACAAAGCCAACCTAATGTGATGCAATTGGGGTGGCTTTGTCGTAAAATCCGGGCGGCCATGGGAGACGATCCGAATATGGTTGCTGTGGCGAAGAAATTCCGGAAGGTGCAAATCAGCGTGCGCGTGAACGGTCAGAACCTCGACCGCCTCGACCTGCTCGGGGACGCGGCGGGCCGGAACCGATCGGAGATGGTCGACCGGGCGATTGAGGATTACATCCGCGCGCACGCATCGGAATTACCGCCGCCGCTTCCGCCTCCCGCGAAGCCCCACCACAAGCCCCGAATCTGATTCCGCGCAACGCTGGCGCGTCTCACCCCTCAGCCGACTCATGGATCATCCCCGCCTCGAATCTCCGATTCCAGATACGGGCGGACTTGCACACAATGTGGGGTTCCACGCCAAAATTTGGCGTGCGGGTTGTCTCAATTTGGGACAGGTCTCACTGGAATTTCTTCCAGTGACGAACGGGCCTACCGCAAATTTTGCGGCGATGATCACCCCACCTCGGCGACGATCCGCTCGGCCAGCTTCACATTTTTCTCCGCGTAAAGCTCGGTCACCTTGAGCGTGCGGTGCCCGAGGATGACCTGGGCCGCCTCCAGCCCGTATTCCTCCCGCAGCCGCGTCCCGGCGGTGTGCCGGATTTGGTGCGGGTGAAAGTGCGGGATCAGGACGTCTTCATTGCCGCAGACCCACCCGCCTTTGAGCCATATGTTGGCCCGGACGATCGCCCGCGCCACGGCCCGCGCATAGCTGTCCTTCGTGTACTGCGCCTTAGGCGCCCGCTTGGGATGGGCCGTGCGGTTGCTGCCCGGCACGTTGCCGCACGAGAGGGGCGTCGTCTGCTGATCGACCCGCCGACGGTGCGCCTTCTCGCGCCGTTCACGCTCGCCGTCAATCGGGGAGAAGAGGAACGCCGTCAAATTGGGGGTGAGGAACTCTGTAACGATCGCCTGGGCGCGCTTGCCGAGGCGGATCTCCCGCGTGTGGCCGTGGTGAAGCGTCTTATGCTGGGCCGGGCGGTAGACCCACACCGGGGCGCTCCGGTCGATGTCGACCGCCCGCATCCCGAACAACTCGCCCCCGCGGGCGCCGGTGAGCAGTTGCAGCTCGAGCATCGCCCGGACCTGTCGGCTGACGAACGGGAACACGGCCCGCACGTGCTCCTCGGCCACGGGCTTGACGGGCTCGGTTTCCCGGGCCTCGCTCCGCCCCTGCCGAATCCCCTCCACCGCCAGCATCGCCTGATGCACCGCCGCGGGGATCATCTGCTCCCCCAGTGCCCATTTGAACACGTGCTTGACGCGGGAGATTTGCCGGTTGGTGAACGTGCGCGACCAGCCCGGCACCTTGGACCGCTTCTTTGTCTTGCGGTCCTCGATTTCGTGTTCGGCCAGGAGGCGGTTGCGCAGGGCCTTGAGTGCCAGCGGGCCGAAGTCGACCGCGGGCGTCTTGCCGTACACGAGGCGGAGCTGGTGCAGCACGAGGCGGAAGTTTTTCCACTCGCCCGTCGGCGTGCCATCGGGCGTGCGGTAGTAGACCTGCGCGTGTTGGGCGAATCGGTCGATGATCTCGACGACGAGCACGTCCCGCTCGGGCACGGGCAGGCGCCGGCCGTTGGCCTGCCACTCCCCGATGATCCGGTTGTACTTCTGCCGGCTTTCGAGGGTGTTCCATTTGCCGAGGTAAATGTCGCGGTTGTCAATGGTGACGACGGCTTGGCCGCTGGCGCGGTGACGGGAATAGGCGGGAACCCGGTCTTCGGCGAGTTTCGGCATGGCGGGGCTCCTGAAGGCGAAAACCGTATCGTACGGTTTTTCCTCAGCATTCAGGGCCGCGCCGCCTCACACGGGCGGGTGCGTTATTCTCAACGCTCGGCAGGACCTACAGCAGTGGGCGATACAGGGCTCGAACCTGTGACCTCCAGCGTGTCATGCTGGCGCGCTAGCCAGCTGCGCCAATCGCCCAACACGGTGAAGGAATATAGGGTTTGGTTGGGCAGGCGTCAACCATAAGGGGGCGCGCATCGTGCCGGATGGATTTGACACCGTCTGTTGCCGCCACTCAGAATGGCTCCGGGCAACCGCGCGACGGGCGACCTTCATGCGAAATTCTGGGACGACGGTATTTGCCGCAACAATTATTCTCCTCTATTCCGCGGCGATGGGGTGCGGGGAAGACATCCGCCGCGTGGGCCAGGGGAGCTACGCGACGGCCCCGCCGATCGGCGGACAGACCTCGCCACAGGTGATCTACGCGACCGAAAACGTTCGCGGCAAGATGCCGACGAACCGGTGGTGGAGCTCGCTTGCTTGGCTGAAACATTCGGCGCCGCAGTACCCGCATCCACTGGCCGTGCAGGCGGTCGCTCGCGGGCTCCGTATCGACTACCCGGGTCCGAACATCACCGTCCACGGCCGCGACATTCTCGGGTCGATGTCCGCAGAAGGAAGTGAGGACCTGCTCCTGGGGCTGTCCACGGCAGACGAGTTCCAGGACGCACGCGTGGACGGGTTCAGCGACTGGTTCGTCCGCGCGCGATTCGCTGCACCGAACGCGCGCCTGACCATCTCATATGGCCACGGCTCGCCGTTCGTCTATGCGCTGTGCGACGGCGGACTGCCACGGCTCACGTTCCCGGAGGTCCCACGCATCTGGTCCGGGGATGACCGGTCGGCCGTCCTGGGCATCACGGTGCACGGCAAGCCGTACGCCCTTTTCGGCCCGACCGGGTCCGCCTGGCGGGGGCTCGGCACGAAGGAATGGGTGAACCAGGCCGGCGGCAAGCCTTATTTCTCACTCGCGCTGCTGCCGGTCGGGGATGAGCGGACGCTCGCGCTGTTCAAGCGTTACGCGTACGCGCAGGTGACCGACACGCGTGCGACGCCGCACTATGACCCGAAGTCGTCGACCGTCACCTGCAAGTTCGCGCTTACGACGCATGCCTACGAAGGCGACGCGGCCGGCACCGTCCTCGCCCTCTACCCGCACCAGTGGCGGCACACTTCGGCGACGTTCCTGCCCGGCACGTATTGGTCGGTGCGGGGAACGATGAAGCTGATCGAGGGCTCGTCGTTCACGACGACGCTCACCTACCCCGGCGTGCTTCCGGCGCTGCCGCGGGTGGGCGGCGACCCGTCGAAAGTCACGGCGTTTCTGGATGACGAGCTTTCCAGCGGCGACGCCGACGTCCGCAACACGTACGACGACGGCAAGCGACTCGGGCGTTATGCGGACCAGATCCCGATCGCGGAACAGTACGGGCTGACGTCGTGGGCCGATTCGCTTCGCGCCCGCATCCGCCAGCGCCTGGAATCGTGGTTCACCGCCGCGGGACCGGAGGGTGGCGGGAAGCCGAGTCGGCTGTTTTATTACGACGCCCGCTGGGGCACGCTCATCGGGTATCCCGCCGGCTACGGCAGCGACGGCGCGTTGAACGACCACCACTTCCACTACGGCTACTTCCTCCGCGCCGCCGCCGAGATTGCGCGGCGCGATCCGGCGTGGGCATCGGATGCCCGGTTCGGCGGGATGGCTAAGCTGCTGATCCGCGACATCGCCGATCCGGACCGCAACGACCCGATGTTCCCCTGCCTGCGGTGTTTCGATCCGTACGCCGGCCACTCCTGGGCCTCGGGCAACGCGGGCTACCCCGACGGGAACAACCAGGAATCCTCGTCCGAAGCGGTCAACGCCTGGTACGGCCTGATCCTCTGGGGCGCCGCGACGCATGACGACGCGCTGCGCGACTGGGGCATCTGGCTCTACACGACCGAATCGACCGCCGCGCGCGAATACTGGCTTAACGTGAGCCCCGCCGACTTTGAGATGCTTGGGAATGCATCCATCCCGCCGTGGCTGGCGATGATCTGGGGTGGAAAGGGCGCGACGGGCACGTGGTTCTCGGCGGCGTACGAGCCGCGGCACGCGATCAATTACATGCCCATTCACGGCGGGTCGCTCTACCTCGGGCTCGACATTGACGGCGCCCGGCGGAATTACGAGGCGTTAGTCAAGGAAACCGGCGGGGGGCACTGGCGGCAATGGGCCGATCTGATTTGGATGTATCGCGCGCTCAGCGACCCGGACGATGCGATGCAACAGTACGAGCGGGACGCCGGCCGGAGGCGACCGGAGGGCGGGAACTCCCGCGCGAACCTGTATCACTGGCTGACCACGTTGCAGCAGGCCGGGAGCGTTGACGCGACCGTCACGGCCGACACACCGCTTTACACCGTTTTTCGAAAAGGCGGGAAGCGCACCTATGCGGCGTACAACAATTCCGACCAGCCGATCACCGTCCACTTTTCCGACCGCCGGGAACTGCACGCACCGCCTAACAGCTTCGCGGTCGCCCCATGACGCAGGTTTCCAATTGCACGGGTTGAAAACCCATGTCACGGGAAGCGCGCCACATTTGCTCAATGCGGCGTTCCGTTCGCCGGCTGGATCTTGGGCGTGCCGGTGGCGACCAGCTTCAAGTTCGGCTCCCGCTCGATCGTGTCGAGCAGGGCGCGGGTGATCTTGTCGTCGATCTCCGCGGCGCGACGCATCTCCACCGGGTAGCGGACGACGAACTCCAGTCCGGAATCGACGAACCGGAACCGGCCCTGCATCTTCGGCGTCGCCAGTTGCACGTGCAGCAGGTTGCGCGCCTGATCGTGCTGCTGCTCGATCCGGTCTTTGTACTCGTTGTAGACCGATTCGACCGCCCCCATCAGCTTCGTTTCGGCCAGGTGGTAGTCGCTGTCGGGCGAGAGCGTGAGGCCCAGCTCGTGCCAGTTGTACTCGGCCCCGGGGATCTGCTTGTAGAACGCGTTAGGCTGGAACAAAACCGAGTTGGAGAAGACGACGATGCGGCCGGTGGGCTGCAGGTTGTTGGGCTCGCCGTTCAGTTCCATCATGTACATGCGGAAGATGCCGATGTCGATCACGTCGCCGGTGATGCCGCTGATCGTGACGCGGTCGCCCACGCGGACGCCGTAGCGGCCCATGAAGAAAAAGTGGGAAACGCCCGAGAGGATCACGCTCTGCAAGGCAACCGCGATGCCGGCCGTCAGCAGGCCGGCGTAGGTGGCCAGCGACCCGAATTCGGTGACGAACCCGGCGATCAGGATGATGAAGACGATGCCGCCCACCACGAGGCGGCGTACGAAAAGGAACTGCCGGCGTCGGCGGACATCCGTCACGTAGCGGAACGTCGCCCGCCGCCAGATCTGCGAGACCACCAGCACCAGCAGGATCAGTCCCGCCATGATGCCGGCCCGGGTGATCAGGTACCGCAACGCCCGCCAGTACTGCGATTCCACAGTCTGGCGCCATTGCAGCAGTGAGCTATGCGTGGTGTCGAGATACGTGATCGCCTTGCGAAGGGGAACGGCGGCGGCCGACAGGTGGCTGAACCGCTCGGTCAGCGCGTCCAACTTGCTGCGCTGGGCCGCCAGCACACTGGGGTCGTCCGAATCCTTCTGCGCGGCGAGCGCGTCGGCCTGATGGATCGCGTCGAGCAGTTCTGCGCTCAGCGGCTTTCGCATCCCGTCGAGCGCCCGTTGGGCGGCATCCGTTCGCTCCGCCAGCCCCTTGAGATCGGCCGCCTTGCGGGAGAGCGTGAACAGCTCCTCGACCAATCCGAGCACCCCCATGGACGAGAGGCGCATCGGCGAGTCGGCCGTCGTGGCAGCGGCCGCCGCCGCGGCGGTGGCAGCGGGTTGCGTAGCGGCGGGCGACGCGTTCGCGGTTGTCTCGTCACCGCCTTGCGCGTCCGGTACGGTGCTCCGCAGCTCCTCCACCTGGTGAAGCAGCGTCCCGCCGGTTCCCTCCGATGCGAAGTCGGCCAGACGTTGCAACACGTCCTGACGAGCCAATGCGAGGTTCAGTTCCGACACGAGCTTCTCGCGCCGTCCCTCGAGCACCGGCCGCGACGTGGCCGACGCCGTCTTCATCTGCTGGTCGATCGCATCGAGCTGGGACCGGAAATCGGAGACGCGTTGCGTGGCGGTCGCCAGGAGCTTGGAAAGCCGATCGGCTTGACTGTTCGCCGCGCCGCCTGGCGCCGCCCCGTTCCCCGCCTCCGCGGAGAGCGCGATCGCCTCTTTCTCGGCAAAGACAAAGCTCTGCTGAATTGCCTGCTGCGCGTTGGTGGCCACCGCCTCCTGCAGGAGCACTTCCTCGGGCGCGACCGCGCCGTGAGCAAACGTGCTGATCTGCCGATACCAATCGGCCTCGCGCTCGAGGAACTGGATGAGTTGCTTGCCCGGATCCTGCTGGGGTGCAGCGGGCGCGGCCGCCGCCTGCGTATGGTTCGCCAGGACCAGTGCCGCAACCCCTGCCAACAGCACCCCCACCATTCGCCGCCGCAGCCGTTCGATACGAACATGATCCGCGGGACAGAACGGCAGAGCCATGAAACGCCTCCATGAATTCCTAGGTCGGTTCCCCGTTCGGGTGCGCGCAGGCGCACCCCCAAGCGGACCGCGAAACATAATTGACGCGGCGGCCGATGGGAAGCAAACAGGCGGCCAGAACAACAGAAAGATGTGGTCCCCTCGACTCCGAGGCGGCGCCTGAATCTCAAACGCCTGTCCAATCGAAGAGTTAGTGAGAAGGGTCTGCCAACGTGCCGCCCTCTGCCGTGCGGAGGGTTTCGTACCGCGACCGCACATCCGGCGGAGCAACCAACGCCAGGTTGGCCGCCAGGGCGACGTGCTCGGCGGTGCGGATGAACCGCTGACACTTGACCCACTTGCGTTCGAGGTCCGAATCTTCGACATCGATCGCATCGAGTCGGTCGTGTTGGCGGCGCAGTTCGGGATAGACGGGCGCGGCCTCGATCGCGCGAACGATCGTGTCTCCCTGTTCGGCCAGCAGTTTGACGGCGGCGGGATTCAGCAAATTGGTCAACTCGGGCCAGCGGGTTCGCACCATTGCCGCCAGAGCGTTGCACGCGCGGTCATGCGACTGGCGGAGCCGACGCTGCTCGTCACCCAATGCCCGGCGCCGCTCGGCGATGCCCGCGGCGATCGTGCGGGCGGCTTGCGTGCGATTGAAGCCGTCGAGATCCAGCCGCTTGGAAAGCCCATCAAGCGTCGCGCGTTCGGGCGGCTCGGCGCGGTCGAGCAGGGTTTGGAAGCCGCTGTCGGCGTCGATCAGTTCCGCCGGACCGGCAATTGTCTTCGCTTTGCTGAATCGGCGCAGGAAGACGTCCGACGTTTTCATCGAGAGGTCGATCGTGTCGCTGGCCACCATTGCGTACGCGTGTGCCTCGGCCAGCGAGATGCGGCCGTCGCCGTCGTAATCGGGCGGCGGGACGACGTCGCCGCCGCGAGTGCGGCCGTAGAGGGCGGCCCAGAAGTACGTGCTGTACTCGCGGTAGTTCTCCTCGTCGACATCCGGCGTACACCCCGCCGCGACGCGGTCAGGCGTCGTGGCGAAGAACCCGCAGCGGTTCCGCGGCGACAGGCCCTTGGACACGTCTGCATCGTTGAAGATCACGTCCGCGAACCCGCCGCCGAAACACTGCACCATCACGAGGACGACCGAAACCTTCGGCGGCAGGCGGTCGAGCAGCCTCGCGAACTCGCTCACCGGCATGTCCGCCTCGCGCCACATCGCCAGCGCCGTGTTATGGCCCCCCTTCCCGCGGCTGCCGTGGCCGGTGTAGTAGATGAAGAGGCGATCGCCCTCGTGCAGCTTCACACCAACCGTATCGAACCACCGCCCGATGCTCTGCCGGCCCGAGGCGCCCCACAGGTGAGCGATCGCGTGCGCGCGGTATTGTTCGTCGACCCCGCGCTCCTGGTGGAAGAGTTCCGCCAGTAGTTCATTCACCCGCGGCGGCTTAGCCGCCGGGATGTACTGCAGGTCGCGGGCGCCGCCGGCCCCGTCGCTGAACAGGATCTCGTGCGGCACGTCCCCCAACCCCCGGTCGGCCAGGAACCGCTGCAGATACAGGACGTTCTTCTCCAGCGAGACCTGGTTATTCGCCGCCGAACTCCCGCCGCCGATGGTGAGGAAATGATCGGCGGCGCACAGCAGCGCGGCTCGCGACAGAACGAGCCCAAAAAGCGCAATAATGAAGAGCGGGGTCCGGCGGTCCGAGGCTGCCGAAGTGATGGGCTTCACGGACTCTCATATTACCATCCCGCAGTTGCGGCGGTCCATCAAGATCCGAACGGGCGCGTTCTTGGGATCCGTTACTTGCTGTTGACATTGAGAAATGCCACCGGATCAAGAACTGAAATGCGGGGGAAACGCTGGCGGAACTCCTTGCCGATCAGCGAGTGATCGGTGGCCAGGTCAAGCAAGTCACGATCACGGCTGACGAGATGCGTGGCCTCCACGGCGGCGGCCAAATCGATGTATGGTTCGTCTTGGCGCGCTCGGGGATAGTCAAACACGTGCGGCACATCACGGATCAGCGTCGCGCGAAAAGCAAACCGCTGCACAAAAGCCTCGATCCGCTGGTCGTCCAAACCCGGCAGTTTCTCCCGCACACTGGGATAAGCCAGGACTGCGCGAAGTTCCTTTAGGGTCGCCCGGCTGACGTACACCTCCACCACGCTGTGCTCGATAAGTTCAAGACAGCGGCCCGATGGGCCGTTCGCGTTCGAGGCCGCCTGGACCAAAACGTTGCAATCAAAGACGATGCGAGGACGGGCCGCATCCGTCATGATTTTACATCTCCCGATGATTGCTTGCGGAACGCCTCGCGGGCCTCCGCGATTGCGTCGTCAAGATCCTCCTCCGTAGCGCCGCTCGCGGCAAACGCCTCGCGGACGGGCGCGAGGATCTCATCAAAGGTGAGGGTTGCGGCATCGATCAATGAGTTGATGAACTCCTCCGGTGTTGTGCCCAACTCCTCCGCCTTCTTTGCCGCAGCCTTAAAGCGCCGGTCGTCCAGTACGATCGTGGTCATGTCCATGGCTATTACACTCTAGCCCCGCCCCTCATCCTGGCCAAGCGGATAACGCGGCATGTCGAAGCAGACGAGCGTGCGGCGATCTCGGTCCGGGAGAATGCAACCGGGCCGGGAGTCGATCGACTCCCGGCCCGGATTGTTTCTCAACTGAAGAGGCACTCCCGCGATCAGCCGGACCACTTGGCGCCCTGGTCGATCCACGCCTTGATCAATTCGACCTGCTTTTCCGGGAGCGGCTTGAAGGACTCGCCCTTCTTTTTCTTGGGCATCGACTCGATGTCTTCTCCCTCGACGGTGACCGAGCCGTGCAGCAATTGCACGAGCACGCTCTCCTTGGCGTTGCCGGGGATGATGTCCTTCTCGTGGGCGTTGTCGCCGCCCTTGAGGGCCATGTCCCGGTTGTCCAGTCGGAACCCGGCGGCGGCCTTGTGCCGCGGGTTGTCGAGGCTGTGGCACTTGATGCACGAGGCCTTGAAGATCGGCTGGATGTCCTTGCTGTAGCTGACGGTCGGCTGGTCGGCCGCCGTGGCCGAGCCCGCGAACGCGGCCAGCCCCAGCCCGGCCACCGCCGCCAACACCACGCCCCGCAACGTCCCGGTCATACGACGAGTGCGAACCATAGGGTCTTCTTCCTTCCGTTTAAGGGTTCCCTGGCCTGCGCGCGGCCCGGCGGCCGCCGCCCGACACTGGGTACCCCGAGCATGCCGGGTTCTTCCCGGCAAATCAAGTTTAGTGCTGAGTGCTCAGCACCCAGCACTTCCTCCCCCTTACTCCGGCAGCGGCTGGCCCTTGGTTTCCGGCGCGAATGGCAGGGTCGCCAGGCCGATCAGGAAGATGGCGCACATGGTCATTGCCGAATATCGCAGGGGCAGGGGCGAGGTGCGGTCGCCGTGGGCGAAGCGGGCGAACACGTGGGCGGAGAGGATGAACGAGAAGAAGCTGCCCCCCGCCGCCGCGAAGCGGCCCAGGTTGTAGCAGAACGACGTGCCGGTGCTCCGCACGCTGCTGCCGAACAGCTCCGGCAGGTAGATCGAGAAGCCGGCGAAGACACTGAGTTGGGCCACGCCCATCAGCGTCATCATCCAATAGGCATCCGTCGGTGTATTCATCTTCCAGTAGACGAGCACCGTCACCACCAGGGCGGAGGAGAAGCCCAGGAGGAACGCCGGCCGCCGGCCCGCGGTCGCGGCGATCTTGGTGAACAGCCACATGCCCAGGCCCGCCCCCAACTGGTTGAGGACGAAGGCGATCGTCCGCGCCCGCTCGACCTGCGCGTTGACGTCCGCCACGCCTTGGGCGCGGTAGTAGCGGCCGAAGATGTTGGCCTGGAGGTCGGTGGCGTACTCGCCGATGGCCCAGAGGCCGACGACGCCGGTCGACGCGATCAGCGCGCCGACGACGACGTTCCGCCGCCAGCGCGGGTCGCCGAAGAGCTGCCGGTACGGGGCGAAGGGCCCGCCCTTGGGCAGCAGCCCGGCCCGCTTCAGTTCCAGCCAGCGCTCCGGCTCGCGGACGAAGCGCGTGGCGACGATCACCAGCAGCGCCGGCGCCGCCCCTGCCAGGAACATCCATCGCCAGGCCCGGTCCGGCGGGAAATGCGTGCCGATCTCAAAGTTCACCAGCGCCGAGGTCAGGTTCCCGAACGTGCTCAACACCTGCAGCAGGCCCAGCGCGTGGGGCCGGGCGATCGTGGGGACGGTCTCGGCGATGAGCGCCACGGCGAGGCCGAACACCCCGCCGATCCCCAGCCCGGTGAGGAAGCGGAACGCCGCGAACTGTTGCCAGGTGGCTGCGAAAAAGCAGAGGCTGGTGAACGACGCATAGGTGAGGATCGAGACGGCCAGCATGCGCGACCGCCCGAACTTGTCCCCCAGCGACCCGAACGTCAGCCCGCCGATGCCCCACCCGATCAGAAAGCAGGCGGTGACGATCTTCCCGTTCGACTGCACGTCCACGGCCCCCTTCGCCTGGTGCATGAGGCTGGCCAGGGCGGGGATTCGCGCCAGGGAAAAGATCCGCTGGTCGAGGCAGTCGAAGAACCAGGCGGCGGAGGCGACGATGAAGACGAACCAGTGGTACGCGGTGAGGTGCTGCCACCAGAAGCGTTTTCCGGCACTGTCTACGGTTTCGGGCGTTGTAGTGGTCATGCGTACGGCAGGTAATGGTGAGGGAACGATCGGATGCGGGGGATCGACCCCGCCCGACGGGCCGTCTCCGCGCGGCCCCTCCAAGAATTGCGAGGAAGTTAACGAAAACGTCCGGCCACCGCCAGCCGTCGATGCGCGGCCAAGACGCCAACGGAGGGAAAGACGACGCGGGGACGCGGGGAAGCGGGGAAGCGGGGAAGCCCAAACTCCTTCGCCGCGTCTCCGCGTCCCCGTGTCCCCGCGTCTCTTGTTATCCTCTTGGCGTCCTTGGCGTCTTGGCGGCGCACCCGTTTTTTGTTCGACTAACAAGCCACGCCGCGGATGGTATCTTCCGGTGCGAGTCCATTCACATTCCCAAGCGAGAAGGAGAACACGATGAGGAAACGCGCTTCGCTCAAGGCCCTGTTGGCGCTCGGCCTGGCGGCATTCGTGATGGGGGCGGACAAGCCGGCGGCGTCGTCCGCCCAGCCCGACGCCAAGGGGTTCGTCAGCCTGTTCGATGGCCAGACCCTCAACGGCTGGCACGGGCTGAGCGAGTTCTGGAGTGTCGAGGACGGCGCGATTACCGGCAAAGAAACCAAGGAACACCCGGCCCCGCAGACGTTCCTGATCTGCGACAAGCCGGTCGGCAATTTCGAGTTGCACTACAAGTACAAGTTCGTCACGCCGGACGGCAACTCCGGGATGCAGTTCCGCTCGAAGCTGTATGACGAGAAGAACGTTTCGGTCGGCGGGTATCAGGCCGACTGCGACGCGAAACGCGGGTACGACGGCACGATCTACGACGAGCACAAGATCGCCGGCCGCGGCATCACGATGAGCAACCGGGGCGAGAAGACGGTCTGGACCGCCGAGAACGTCCGGGAGAACTCGCCGCTGGGCGAATCGAAGGCAGCGCTCAAGGACGCGATCAAGCAGAACGACTGGAACGACGTCGTCCTCGTCGCCGACGGGAATCACATCACCTACACGATCAACGGCCGCCTGATGACCGACCTGACCGACAACAGCCCCCACGCCCTGAAGGAAGGCCTGCTGGCGCTGCAACTGCATCACGGGTTCGTGATGACGGTGCAATTCAAGGACATCAAGTTGAAGACGTTGGAAGGGAAGTAGGCGACCCCTGCACGAGTTCGAAAATGGGCAAGGGCGGCCGGATGTCCGGCCGCCCTCTGCGTTCGGCGACATCTACTCGGGCAGGAGAGTCCCGCTGGCGTCGTGGCGGGTCGCCGGATCAAGAACGAGGGCGACACCGATCGTGTCGCCCTCTTCTCGACGCCCGGATTCCGTCACACCCATGCTTTCGGGGCGATGGAAGACCTTACGGAGCTTACGCCTGAACGGGTCCCGCGACACCTCCGCTGGCTTCCTCTCCTGACATCAGGTGCTGGACCTTGTAGCCGCCTTTCGACAGGAAGTAGAAGACGAGCATCAGGTAGCAGACGAACATGGTGGCCGGAAGGATTGCGATATACCGGAGGGAGCCTTGTTTCACTTTCGCAAGGACGTCCTGGATTTCGGCCTGCTGTGCCTTGGGGAGCGCTTCCACCTTCGTTTCGTCAATCGTGTAGTGCGTCATCCCGTATGCCGTCACCGGTTGCGGGTTCACGACCATGCTGTGCACCACCGGGTCAGTTCGCTGAAGCTGGCGATCGACGTTGTGGTCGAGAAATGCGCCCAGCATGGGGCCGCCAAGCACGCCAACCGCGATCATTCCCATACCGCCCATTGCGTTGAGCGTGAGCGCGCCGCCCTTGGGGAACTGCTCGGAGACGATGCCCAGCGTCGTCGGCCAGAAGTAGCTCTTGCCGCAGCCATAGAGAGTAGCGGCCACGAACACCAGCGCCACGGCTCCGCCCGCGAAGGAAAGCGAAACCAGGCCGATGCACGCCGTTGCCGATCCGACCAGCAACAGCCCCAGCGGGTTGATCTTATGAATGAGCGGGCCGGCAAAGAAACGCAGCACGAACATGATCGCGGAGGTATAAACGAGGATCCACCCCGCGTGCGCGCCGAACACAGGCGTCATGAGGTCCGTCACCCAGCTATCCACGCCCAGTTCGGTGGTCGCCAGCAGGATCATGATCAGGAGCATGAACACGAACATGGGCCGGCCGAAGCTGCGGTACGCCGCCCAGAACGGGAGCGCCGTCAGCACTGCGATCACCGGCGGCAGCCAGGTGGACAGGTGCTCGAAGCCGGTCGAAGCCACGACGTGCGGCGGGAGGAAGACCGACGCGACGGTGAGCAGCGCCTGGACCAGGAAGTAGGTGAGGATCAGGCAGCCCGCGGCACCGAATTCCCGCATCATGTCCCGATAGGAAACGCCCGCGGCCACGCGCTCCTGCACGGGGAAGCGCTGCCCGAGCAACAGCACGCCGTAGATCACGGTCGGGATCAGGACCAGCGCGCACTTCCAACGCCAGTCGAGGTGCCCCATTGCAATGGCGATGATTCCTGCGAGCACCAGTCCACCCGGCCAGCCGGCGTGCAGGATATTCAGGTAATGGGTCTTCTTGGTCGGGAAGAGCGTGGCAGTGACCGGGTTCACGACCGCTTCGATCGCGCCGTTGGCCAGCGCGAGGATCAGCGTGCCGGCATAGAGCATCTCGAAGTTCTTCGAGAAGATCATCAGGATCGTCCCGCATACGTGGCCGAGCCACGCGAAGATCATGATCTTGCCGTAGCCGATCCGGTCGATGAACAGGCTGAACAGCACGATGCTGATGGCAAACGGAAACAGGCCCGCTCCCTGAATCGCTCCCTTCT
>DASXMX010000218.1:0-7058 GCA_036495445.1 Tepidisphaeraceae bacterium | reverse complement strand
CACTGGCAACTGGCAACTAACAACTGGCAACTCTCTACCCTACCAACTTGCCTTCCGCAGCCCCGGGATCTTTCCGGCCAAGGCGAGTTCGCGGAGCATGATGCGGGAGACCTTGAACTTTCGCAGCACGGCGCGGGACCGGCCGGTCAACTGACAGCGGTTGTGCGAACGGGTCGGGCTCGAGTCCCGCGGCAGGTTCGCGAGCGCGGCGTAATTCTTTTCCTTCTTCAGCTGTCGGCGCCGGTCGGCGTACTTCTTCACCAGCGCCTCGCGACGCTTCTGCTTGCTAATCCAGGCCTTCGTTGCCATATCAATCCTTAGTGCTGAGGACGGAGTGCTGAGGACTGAGTTCGTGCCGGGCTTTGCTCAGCCCTCAGTCCTCAGCACTTCCTATTGCTTTTCGTCCGTGCGGAATGGGAACCCGAACGCCTTGAGCAACTCGCGCCCCTCGTTGGGCGTGGGGGCGGTCGTCACCATCGTGATGTTCATCCCCTGCTGGAACGTCACGGCGGCGGCGTCCACTTCGGGGAAGACGGTCTGCTCGGTGAACCCGAAGTTATAGTTCCCCGCCTTGTCGAACCCGTTGGGGTTCAGCCCGCGGAAGTCTTTCACGCGGGGGATCGCCAGCGTGATCATCCGGTCGAGGAACTCGTACATCCGGTTCCCGCGGAGCGTGACCTTCAGCCCGGTCTCCTGGCCCTCGCGCACCTTGAAGTTCGCGACGCTCTTCTTGGCCTTGCAGCGGACCGGCTTCTGGCCGGCGATGACCGTCAGTTCCTTCTCGGCCTGCTCGAGCTTGCCCTTCTCGCCACTCGTGACGGCCTTGCCCAAGCCCATGGAGATGACGATCTTCTCCAGTTTGGGCACCTGCATCTTGTTCGTGTAGTTGAACCGCTGCATCAGCGCCGGGGCGATCTGCTCGCGGTAGGCATTCGCGAGCCGTGCGGGCGGAGCGGGTTGTTGGGGCTGGTCGTCGGCCCTGTCAACCTGCTGCTCGGCAGCGGCGGGCTTCTTGGCCCGCTTCTCGCCCTTGGCGCCACCCTGCTGCTGCGGGGGCTTCTTTTCTTTCTTCTGTTTGTCTTCAGCCATTGTAGGCCTCGCGTTCTCTCATCTCGTGGGCACGTCAGTTCATGGTCACTGAAGTGACCAAGCCGCGCCGGAGGATTCGTTAGCGGCCCGCCTTGCCGAGGCGGCCCAGGTCGGTGCCGCCGGCGATGGCGACGCGGTGCTTTTCACCGCTGCGGTTCTCGAACCGCACCCGCGTGCCCTTGCCGGTGTTGGGGTTCAGCGGTTGGACGTTGCTGATGTGGATCGGCGCGTCCTTTTGAATCCGCCCGCCCTGCGGCGTGCGCTGGCTGGGGCGGACGTGCTTCCAGACCCGGTTTACGCCTTCCACCACCACCCGGTTCTTGTCCGGCAGGACGCGGAGCACCTTGCCCGTCCGACCCTTGTCGGACCCGGTAATGACGATCACCGTGTCGCCTCGCTTAATGTGTCGTGCCATGGTACTCGATCGTTGTTGGTTGCTGGTTGAACGTTGTTGGTTGCAACGGCCGGTGACAGTCGAGTCAACTCACGACCCACAACACACAACAATCAACTCTCTGAATCCTCACACCACTTCGCTCGCCAGCGAGACGATCTTCATGAAGTTCTTGTCGCGGAGTTCGCGGGCGACGGCGCCGAAGATGCGGGTGCCGCGCGGGTTGTTTTCCTTGTCGATCACGACCGCCGCATTGTGGTCGAAGCGGACGTAGCTGCCGTCGGGCCGCTGCGTCGGCTGTTTCGTGCGGACCACGACGCACCGGATGATCTCGCCCTGCTTCACGTCGCCGCCGGGCATCGCCTTCTTCACGGCGCAGATGATCACGTCGCCGACGTGCGCCACCTTGCGCTTGAACTTGCCCTTGCTGCTCGACCCGCGAAGCACCTTGATGCACATCGCCTGCTTCGCGCCGGTGTTGTCGGCGATGTCGAGATACGTTTGTTGCTGAATCATCGCTACGCTCCATTTTCGATTTGCGATTGCCGATTTGCGATTCAACCACCGCAAACCGCCGATCCAATCGCAAATCGCAAATTGCAAATCGAAAATGCGTGGTACTCCGCGGCTATCGCGCTTCCGGCGCCTTGCCCGTCATGACCTCTTCGGCCGAGACGGTGACGGCCTTCTCGGGGGCCCGCTCGACGACCCGCAGCAACCGGTGGTGCTTGGTCTTGCTCAGCGGGCGGCACTCGGCGATCTCGACCGTGTCGCCTTCCTTCGCGTCGTTGGTTTCGTCGTGGGCGTGCAGCACCGTCCGCCGCTTGAGGTACTTGCCGTACTTCGGGTGGCGGGTCTGGTACTCGACGACCACCTTGATCGTCTTGTTGCCCTTGTCGCTGGCGACCACGCCGCGGATCGTCCGCAGCTGGGAACGCTCGGCAGTCTTCGGGGTCTGCTGTTGCTCGGCCATATCGTTATGCCTGTTTCGCCTGGGTCTTCTGCTGTTCCAGTTGCCGCTGGCGGATCACCGTCTTGATCCGGGCAATGTCCTTCCTGGTCTTCCCGAGCTGGCTCGGGTCTTCGAGCTTCTCCGTGACGGCCTGGCTGCGGAGATCGAACAGGTGCTTCTGCTTCTCGGCCAACTCGTGCGTCAAGTGCTCGGTTTGCTTGTCCTTGATCTCTTTCATCTTCATGGCACTTCACCTCACCCCCCGCATGCGGGGGGCTCTATATCAGGCCACCGCGTGGCGGCGGGTGACGAACCGGGTCTGAACCGGCATCTTGTGGGCGACGCGGGCCAGCGCCTTCTTGGCCGTCGGCTCGTCGACGCCGGTGATCTCGAACATCACGGTGCCGGGCTTCACAACCGCGCACCAGAATTCCGGCTCGCCCTTGCCCTTACCCATGCGCGTTTCCAGCGGTTTGCCGGAGACGGGCTTGTGCGGGAAGATGCGGATGAAGACGCGACCCTCGCGGCGGAGGAAGTGCATCGCGGCGACGCGGCCGGCCTCGATCTGCCGGGCCGTGACCCACGAGGCTTCCAACGACTGCAGGCCGTAGTCACCGAAGGCGACCGTGTTGCCGCGGGTCGCGTTGCCTTTCATCTTCCCGCGCTGGCTTTTGCGGAACTTCACCCGCTTGGGCATCATTGCCATGGGACACCTGTTCGAATCTCAAATCTCAGATCTCAAATCGTTTCAGGCCATGGTCACTGAAGTGACCAAGCCGCGCCTAACGCACCCGGTTGGTGCATTAGCGGCGCCCGCGGCGCGGGCCACCGCCCGGACGCACGTCGGTATCCTGCACTTCTTCACCGTACATGCCGCGATAGATCCACACCTTGACGCCGATGGTGCCGAAGGTGGTGTAGGCGATCGCGTAACCGTAGTTCACGTCGGCCTGCAGGGTGGTCAGGGGAACGGATCCCTGGCCGGCCTTTTCTTGGCGGGCGATTTCCGCCCCACCGAGCCGGCCGCTCACGCTGATCTTGATCCCCTTGGCGCCGGCCTGCATCGTGCTCTCCATCTGCTGCTTGAGCACGCGGCGGAAGCTGGCCCGCTTCTTGAGCTGCTCGGCGATCGCCTCGGCGACGAGCTGGGAGTTCAGGTCCGGGTTCTTGATCTCGATCACCTTGATCGGCGCGACCTTGCGGCCAATCAGGTCCTCCAGTTCCTCGCGGAGCTTGTCCACCTCGGCGCCCTTCGGACCGATCACCAGGCCCGGCCGGGCGGTGCGGAGCGTGATCGTGACCTCTTCGCGGGTCCGCTCGATATTGATCTCCGCCACGGCCGCGAAGGGCGGGCGGCGGTTCAGCTTGCGGTCGATGTACCGGCGGACCCTCTGGTCCTCGACCAAGAAGTTCCCGTACGCCGCCTTCGGCGCGTACCAGCGGGACTTCCAGTCCTCCGTGATGCCGACCCGAAACCCGGTTGGATTGACCTTTTGACCCATGATGAATCTCGTTATTCGTCGCGCTGGTCCAGGGCCACCACCAGATGGCTCGTCCGCTTCTTGATCGGATACGCCTTGCCGCGGTCCTTAGGCTGGAACCGCTTGATCACCGGGCCCGGATCGACCCAGGCCTTCGCGATGTAGAGCGTGTTCCGCGGCGGGGTCGGGCGCTCGTTGGCGTTGGCGACGGCCGACCGGATCACCTTCTCGATCATCCCGCTGGCCCGCTGCTTGGAGAAGCGCAGCAGGTTGATCGCGTCGTCCACGTCGCGGCCCCGGACCAGGTCCATGAGCAACCGCGCCTTGCGCGGGGAGATCCGGGCATAGCGATGGCTCGCCTTGTAGATCTCGCGGTCTTCGACTTCTTCTGTTGCTGCCATGATCGTCTCCGGACTCATCCCGCGACGAAGTCGCCGGGCTCCCGTTCAGTGCGGGAGGTCCTATTCACTTAGTTAGGCCGGTGCGCCCGGGGTGGCCGCCTTGCGGCCGCTGTGGCCTCGGAACGTCCGCGTCGGGGAGAACTCGCCGAGCTTGTGCCCGACCATGTCCTCCTGCACGAACACGCGGATGAATTTGTTCCCGTTGTGGACCTCGAACGTGTGGCCCACGAACTCCGGGATGATCGTGCACGCCCGCGCCCACGTGCGGATCGCCTGCTTGGCACGGTTCTCGTTCAGCTTGGCGACCTTGCGGTACAGCTTCTCGTCGACGTACGGGCCTTTTTTCGCGCTGCGGCTCATTGTTGTACCAGTTGCTTGTTGTCCGTTATTGGTGGTGGGTTGTTCGCTTACCAACAACCTTCAACCCACAACTCTCTTCCTTACACATTCACCGTCTGCGGCCGCTGCTGGAACGGGCCGAACTTGCGGCGGCGGAGAATGAGTTTCTCGCTGTTCTTCCGCGGGCTGCGGGTGATGCCGCCCTTGGCGGGCACGCCGGTCTTGGAGACGGGGTGCCGGCCGCCGTTCGAGCGGCCTTCGCCACCGCCCAGCGGGTGGTCGATCGGGTTCATGGCCTTGGCCCGGGTGTGCGGGCGGATGCCCATGTGCCGCGAGCGGCCAGCTTTGCCGATGCTGACGTTGATCCAGTCCAGGTTGCCGAGCTGGCCGATGGTCGCCCGGCACTTGCTCTTCACCCGGCGCATTTCGCCGGACGGCAGGATGATGACGGACCACTCGCCTTCCTTGGCGGAGAGACGGGCGACGCCGCCGGCCGAGCGGACCAGCTTGCCGCCCTGCCCGGGGTTCATCTCGATGTTGTGGATTTCCAGGCCGCTCGGAATGTTCGCCAGCGGCAGGCAATTGCCGAGATCCGGCGGCGCATCTGGGCCGCTCACAAGCGTCTGGCCGACCTTCAGCCCGTTGGGGCAGAGGATGTAGGCCTTCTGGCCGTCGTTATATTGGAGGAGGGCAATGAAAACCGAACGGTTCGGGTCGTACTCGATCGCCCGGACGGTAGCGGGGACGCCGTCACGCTGCCGCTTGAAGTCGATGATGCGGTAGAGCTTCTTGTTCCCGCCGCCGCGGTGCTTGGCGGTGATGACGCCGTGGTGGTTGCGGCCGTTCGCGCGGCGCTTGCCCACCGTCAGCGACTTCTCGGGCTCGAACTTCGTGAGCACGGCCTTGTAGTCCACGACGCTGCCCTGACGACGGCCTGGGGAGGTCGGGTTGTAGAACTTAATCGGCATGGTTGACTTCCACATAACCCCCGCATGCGGGGGGCTAATTGTCCGCGGCCTAAAACAATTCGATCCGCGAGTTTTCGTCCAGCACGACGATGGCGCGCTTCCAGTTGCTGGTCTTGGCCATCTTGAACCGCGACCGGCGGGGCTTGCCCTTGCGGTTCATCGTCCGCACGTCGAGCACCTTCACGTTGTAGACCTTCTCCACCGCCTGGCGGATCTGGGGCTTGTTGGCCCAAGTCGCGACCTGGAACGCGTAGGCGTTGCGGGTCTGCTGCTGGTGGGTGCTCTTTTCCGTGACCAGCGGCTTGATGATGACGTTCGTATAGTCCATGGCGTCAATTCCTTGCGGTCACGCGGGTCACGCGAGAATCTGTTGCAGCCCGGTCCGCGTCAGCAGAAGCGTCCGATTCCGCAGAATGTCCCAGGCGTTGAGCTGGGCCACCGTGGTCAGCGTCGTGCGGTCGATGTTCCGGGCCGACCGCTCGATGAGCTGGTCGTGGCCGTCGAGGGCGACCAGCACGCTGCGGTCGATCCCGAGGGCCTTGAACATCTGGGCGACGACCTTGGTCTTCGGCTGCTCGAGGGCGATCTGGTCGATGACACGGATCTCCTGGCTCTGGATCTTGGAGAGGATCGCGCTGTTGCGCGCGAGCCGGCGGGCCTTCTTGGGCATCGCCTGGCGCCAGTCCTTGGGCCGCTTCTGCTTGGCGTGGCCGCCGCCATTCTTGATCGGGTTGCGGATGCCGCCGGTCCGGGCGTTGCCGGTGCCCTTCTGGCGGAACATCTTGCGGGTCGAGCCGGCGACCTCGCCGCGGGCCAGCGTGCGGACGGTGCCTTGCCGCTGATTGGCGTGGTACATCACGATGGCCTGCTTGAGCAGGTTGGTCCGCACCTCGCCGCCGAGCTTTTGCTCGTCGATCTGCATCGTGTCGACCTTCTGGCCGGCCTGGTTGAATACGGGCACTTCGATCATAGTTCTGCCTCAGGTAGGCAGTAAGCAGCAGGCGGTAGGCAGAACAGGGCATTTCTGCCTTCTGCCTTCTGCCCTCTGCCTACTTATTTCGTTTCCGCCTTCACCTTCGCCGTGACGGCCTTCCGAATGAACAGGAGCGCGCCGTTCGGTCCGGGCAGCGCTCCTTTGATCAGAAGCAGGTTGTTTGCAGCGTCGATCTTGACCAGCGGGTGGTTCCGCGTGGTGACGGTGTCGACGCCCATATGCCCGGCCATGCGGACACCCTTCTTGGGTTTACCCGACTGGCCGCGCCACGTGGCGCGGGAAGCGAGCGAACCGGGCGAGCGATGCTTGCGCTCGGTGCCGTGCGAGGCGGGCTGGCCACCAAAGTGGTGCCGCTTCATAACGCCCGCCGTCCCCTTGCCTTTGCTGGTGCCGACGACGTCGACGAACTGAACGCCGTCGAAGACGGACACGTTCACCGT
>DASXMX010000217.1:0-4232 GCA_036495445.1 Tepidisphaeraceae bacterium | reverse complement strand
CGGCTTCGCGAACGAGGGGACATCCTCCGGAAGGATCCTGACGAAGAACGTCCCCTCGTTCGCGAAGCCGACAAGCGGCATAAGGAAGAGGACGGGTCGGGTTTATTTCGCCGGCGCCAGTTGAGCGCGTTTTTCACCGATCAGCTTCAATAAGGCGTGCTGCGGGTCAGAGAACTTCTTCGTCCCCTCCTCCATCAGCACCTGTTCCATCTTCGCCACATCCACCTTCTGATCGATTTCCTTGAGTACCGCGTCCGGCGGCATCTGGTCGATCTGCCGGGTGTATTGCTTGTTGAGCTTCTGCACCGCCTCGTTCGTCGCCGGGGGGTTGGTCTGGATGTCGCTCCCGGCCAGCGCGGCAACGTACTTGTCGGGCGGGTCGGTCGGCTTCTTGGTCCCGGTGCTGGCGAAAACGATCTCCTGCTGCAGCTTCAGCCCCTTGTCCTTCCACCACGCCTGGTTGCTCCGCCAGATCCGCTTCACGTTGACAATGCCCACCTGCCCCTGGGCGGCGGGGCTCAGGTCCGGCACGTGCTTTTCGGTATACACGTCCACCCGTGAGACGAAGATGCTGTAGACGCTCTTGAACAGGTCCAGCCCGTTCTTGCGGCGCCGGGCGCCGCGCCAGACGTTCTCGCGGGCGATCTCGTACTGTCGCTCGGAAAAGACCAGCGTCACGTTGAGGGTGACTCCGCTGGCGGCCAATTCCTCCAGGGCGTCAAGGCCCGCGGGCGTCGCGGGCACCTTGATCATCCGGTTCTTGTGCCCGGCCGACCATTTCTTGCCCAGCTCGATGTACCGCCGGACGCGCTCGGCGTGGGGGATCGGCTTCTGCTCGTCCTCGAGCAGTGGGTCGAGCTCGAAGCTGACGTACCCGTCGTTCCCCTTCGTTTGCTCCCACACCGGCAGGAAGACCTGCTGGGCCGATTTCACCAGGTCGTCGTCCAGCCGCCAGGCGATCGCCTCGTCGTCCAGGCCCTGCTCGACGTATTCGGTGATCCGATCGTCGAACGCGCCGGTCTTGATGATGTCCGAAATGATGATCGGGTTGGACGTCGCGCCGGTGATCCCCAGCGCGCGGTTCTTCTTCACGTCGTTCGGCTCGACGCCGTCGAGCCAGACCTTGGTTCCCGTTGCGATCAACGATTGCAGTGACATGGCAGAAGTCCTTTCGGGTTTTGAGCGTTGCAGATTATAGGGGGATGCGTTGCGGCCGAAACAGGGGCGGGGTGGGGAAAACGTAAAACGGAAAGACGTAAACCGTAGAACGTAGAACGTAGAACGTGATGATTCGAGGAGCGGACCCACCGCTCTCATGTGCCATTGCCAATCTGACCGGCAGGGGAAAGTGTTGCGCCCCATTTGTGCGCGGTTTCTCGGGAATCTCCGGGCGGTATGTGCGGCGACATCGTGTCGCGCCCGAATCGTGTTTGTCGCTCTGGAGAGATGGGCCGTGTCACGCCGATTTGAAGTGTGTTAAGGAGCCGACCCGCGGGGGACTTGCCGAGGTGTGATCGCGACGCGCGCGGGGTATGTTCCCGCGCGGAAATCGCTACTTCCCACGGAGGGTTTCGAACGTGTTGCCGCATGCTGCCGCTGCCGAGATTACCGTCGATCGATTCGTCGAAGACCAGTTGTTCGAAGAGGACGTGAGGGCCGTGCTGAAGATGATGCGGCCGAACCGCCGCGAGAGGTTGGAGGGATGGAAGGAGTACCGCACGGGCGGCGCCGACTTTCGCGCGACGATCTCCTGGCGGCCCGACTTCGAACAGGACGCGCCGCCCGACGAGCCGCTGGTCGTGCCCCGGATGGCGGACGTGCTCGAGGCGATCCTCGTCGGCTCGACGCGGCGACAGGATGACCTGACCGCCGAGCAGGAGTTCGGCATCTATCGCCGGGTCGTCCGCGAGCTCTTCCAGCGGCTCAACGAGTTGGAGTCGCGATACCACTGATCGCCGGCAGGGCCAGACCGATGCCGGCGGCTCCGACATCCGGACTCGGTGCATGGGCATGTACGCATGCCCGTGTCTTCCTGCTGTTCCGGGTGGCACGGACAAGTACTCTTGTCCCGACAGCACGGGCATGAGTACATGCCCATCCCACCCCGAACGCGACGCACGCGGCAATGGGTGGCGTGCAATCATCCGTCGGGTGCGAGGACGCGGAGAACGAGAGGGACATGAGCGAACGCAAACAAGAAGGATCGGTCGGCGGCCGCGCGTCGGTTGCGCCGGAGGATCGGGCGCTGGTGGCGAGCATGCTGCGGCGCCTGCAGGCCGGCGAGGACTTGCGCGAGGCGATGGTCCGGCGCGTGCGACGCGCCATCGCCGCACAGGATTATGAGAACCCACTCAAGTTGGAGATCACCGCCGATCGGATGGCGGAAGCGTTGAAGGGCTGAAAACGAGAGGGAGGGCGAGGCTCCTGCCGAGCCGGGCTTTGCCCGAAAACCACGGCTCGGCGGGAGCCTCGCCCTCCCTCGTTTCGCGTTTGCGACCGATGGTTAATCGGCGAACTGCCAGTACGTGTGGATGGCGTCGATGCCGGTGACCTCGCCCTCGGTGTTCCAGGTGAGCGGCTTGCCGCCGGCGGTGACGGTCACGCCGACGAGGTAGTCAGTCGTGTGCCGCAGCGGGCTGCCCTTGTCCTGCTTGATGTACTCGGTCTCGAGCTCCTTCACGCGCACCTCGGTCTGGTCGTCGCTGATCGGCTCGAGCTGCTGCTCTTCCCACTCGCCCTGTTCGTTCTTCATCAGGACGTTATTGCGGGTGTTCTTGAGCTTCGTGTAGACCTTGATGTCGTTGCCGTAGTGCTCGCCGAAGGTGAGGCCGACGGGGTCGACCCGCTTCACGATCTTGCCGTTGTTGTTCCAGACGATGAGGGTGAACTGCCCGCCGAAGTGGTCGGTGCCCTTGGCGCGGGAGTAGTACTCCTTGATCTTGCTGACGACCGACTGGTCGGCCTTGATCTTGGCCTCGGCGAGCTTCTTCAGGTCGTCGGCGGACTTGAGCGTGTTGCCGTTCCAGCCGGGCAATTTTTGCTCGGCGGCGGCCAGTGCGCCCAGGTACTTCTTATTCAGCGCGTCATCCCCCTTGCCCTGAAGCAGGGTGACGGTCAGCAGGACGTACTGGCCGTCGTTGAGGTCTCCCTTCCACAGTTCGACCGGGTGCTTGGCGTCCACCGGCGTCTGCTTCTGGCCGACCGTCCAGGTGCCGCTCTTGGGCACGCGCTCGTCGATCGGCTTGCCGTCGGCATTGCCGCTCACAAGCAAATAGGCCGTGTCTTTGGCGTCTTCGCCCACGTTGTAGGACTGGACGTCGATCAGGCTGGTGCAGTTGACGGTGACGGGCACGGCCGCCGCCTGCGCCGCGGCCGCCGTCAGCCCGGCGACCGCCAGACCGATGGAAAGACCAAGCATACGAAGCATCTTCATCGATGAACTCCTTCAAAGTGTCGTTAGAGGATTCCGCATCCGCCAAAACGGGGAGGCGGGATTATCCAGAGACCGCCGCCCGGCCGCAACGGGGATCTCGTCAGTGTGTTTCAGATCAACCAACGGTTCCGCGCGCCGGGCGTGTTGGGAACGGCTGTAGTTCGTGTCGCCTCGATCTGCGGCCGGGGATCGCCCGCGATCAGTTTGAATGCGAGCGGAAACACGCGGCTCGCGATGGGAGGACCGTCCACCGCGGCATTCGCTATGAGCCGCAAACTTTTCCCAGGTTCGCCCGGCCCGTAGAGTTCCAAGCCCCACGGGCCGCGGTCGATGTACAAGGCTTCCCGCACGCCGCGCTTGCCGTAGAACGGCAGCTTTTCCCGGGACCGATCGCCCGGCGTCAGAATCTCGGCCAGAAAATCGGCTCCGCCTCGCCGATGAGTTCCGCAGTTTTCTGCAGGATTGTCCGCCAAATACACGGTGACATCAGGCGCGCGGTAATCGAACGCCCAGTCCTCTCGCCGATCGCTGACGTTCACTCCCGGCGTGATGCTGGCATCGGTGTCCCAGCCAAGCATGTCGCGAAACATCCACATCAGTATGCCTTGAATCTCCTGATGCGTGTCGTCCGGCAGGGGAGGCATTACGTAAAGGCCGTCCCAGACTTCATCGTGGCCGTTGGACCCCGCCTGCCGGCGCTCGGCTTTAAGCCGAGCTTCAAGCCAGGGATCGGTAACGAGCAAGGCCATGGAACGCTTCCAATTCTGGGTGGCATGGGCATGTACTCATGCCCGTGTCT
>DASXMX010000216.1:0-4718 GCA_036495445.1 Tepidisphaeraceae bacterium | reverse complement strand
GCCTCGGGGGGCAGATTATCCTTCACGACGTTGTAGAGGTATTCGTCGTGGCCCCAGGAGAGGTGGACTTTGTCCAAGCCGCCGGCGGGCTCGAAGATGCCGCAGGAGGTTTGGTAGGCGGGGATCAGGTAGTCGGGGTTGTTGGGGAAGAACTCGGGGAAGACGACCTTGTCGGAGTAGGCGCAGCCTACCGGGAAGGTATCCCCCACCACCGCCCACTGCGGCTCGCCCCAGAGGCAGAGTATCTTGCCGAGGTCGTGAATCAGGCCGGTGAGGATGAACCAGCGAGGGTGGCCGTCGCGGCGGATGGCCTCGGCGGTCTGCATCAGGTGCTCGATCTGGGACAGATCGGTGTCGGGGTCGCTGTCGTCCACCAGCGTGTCGAGGAACTCCATCGCCTCCCAGACGGTCATGCGGCGGCGGTCGTGCTTGAGGAACCGCCGCTTGCGGGAGAGGACGAACTCGAGCGTCTGGTTGGTGTGGTTGAGGCGGTAGAACTCCTTGACGCTGGGGCGTGCCTCGGCCCGATAATCGCGGAACTTGCGATGAGTCTTGGGGGGTTCCTGAGCCGGGGCAGCGACCCCGACGTCGGAGGCCGCCGGCTCGGGGTAGCGGTCGGTCAGGAACTCCTCCCACTGGTCGAGGGTTTGGAGGGGTTGCTGCTGCTGGGGCGAGACTGGGTCCGCGGACTGCTCGTTAGTCCAGACGTGCATCGCGTTCCTCCAACGGTCAGGTGCGGGGGAAGTATAGCATTCCGATCTTTATGAGGTACTCGAAAAAGCTTAATCAACAGGGAACGCACTTTCGGGGTGAGAATGCCCGTTTTTGGGGCGGAAAGCGGGGTCAGCGAGGCTGTCGGCGCGGAAAGAGGGGAAACTGGTCACTGAAGTGACCAGTCCGGCGGAGGGGGAGAGGGAACCGGGGAAAAGCAAAAGGCACGACCTCGGAGGGTCGTGCCTTGGCTTAATACGGATGGATCCGCGCGGACCGTGTGAAGGCGGTTCAGTCAAACCCTTTGTAAAAAAGTGGGTGATGCACCGATCAGGAGGGTTCTCCTGTCGATCCGGTCGTCCGCTTCCCGTCTTGGGTCCGTCAGAACATCGACGGGCGCCGCGGGCATGCGTCGGGCCGGCAGTGATCCCCGGGGGTTGCTTATCGGTTTAACCAAAAGTGCCCTCAATCACGCGAACCGCAGAAGCAATCCGTACATGACTCATTATCGGCTCCTCGAGGGGGTCCGATCAAGAGATTATACGCTATGAATGGCGGGGAAGTTTACGAGGAAAGTGCGGAGGACTGAGTCCTCAGCACTTGCCTAGAACGGCGGGTCTTCGCCGTTTTTCCACCAGTCGGCGGGGTCTTTCTTTTGGGGGCGTTTTTTGGGCTTCTTGGCGTGGTCTTCGACCTCGGTGTCGGTTTCGCAGAACGGGGCTTCGTCGTCCTCGTCGCCCTGGGCCTCGCGGACGACGCTGGCAAGCTCGACGGCGAAAATTGGGGCGATCTGCTTGAGCAGGTCGACGTCGGCATCCTTGAAGCCGCCCGTTTCGTCGCGGAAAAAGACGATCGAGGCGAGGGACTCGCCGAGGTACGTGCAGTTGACGGCCAGCACGTCGCTGCCCTTCAGGTGCTTCATTTCCTGCGGGGTGAGGCGGTCGCCCAGCGTCTTGCTGGGGAAGTGGACGATCGCGTCCTTCACCGCCATGGGGACGACCACCCGGCGGAGGGCGTCGGTGAGTTGGGTCTCGCCGGCGACGGTGTACTTCATATAGGCGCCGAGCTGGAAGACGCCGTCGTCGGAGGCGAGGAAGACCGCGACGTTGGCGTAGCCGATCTCCCGCAGCAGCCAGTCCATCGAGTGGCAGAGGAGTTGTTCGAGGTCCTTCGAATCGGCGATGAACTTGCGGAACCCGTCCTGCGTCCGCATCTCGTCGAGTTGCTGGGAGAGCTCGCCGTAGGCGTTGACCAGGTCGTTGCAGAGCAGGTCGACCTTCTTGCTGATCAGCTTGCGCGAGTCGTTGAGCCGCTTGACGGCCTGACGGAGGCGGTCGATCCGCTGTTCTCGCTTGACGTTGTGCGAGTGGCGTTCGATCGCGCTGCGGACACGTTCGACAAGCTGGGCGTTGGAGAACGGCTTGGTGACGAAGTCGATCGCCCCGCCGCGGATCGCTGTGATGGCGCGGTCCATGCTGGGGCTGCCGGTGATGACGATCGCGCTGGCGTTGGGCTGATGCTCGCGGAGCTCAGGGAGCAGCGACATGCCGTCGCCGTCGGGGAGGTGCACGTCGGTGACGAGCACTTCGACGGCGTGCGTGGAGAGGATGCTCCGCGCCTGAGCGAGGGTCGAGGCGGCGACGATCCGGCAGTCGACCTGCGCGCGGACCACGTCGCCGATCAACTCGATCAGGCCCGGCTCATCCTCCACCACCAACACGCGGGGCAGATGGGCCGACCGGGATTTGCCTTGGCTCGACACGGGGACCATGTGACGTATTCCTTCCCTCAGGGGATTTGCGATTGCCGGTTTGCGATTTGTGATTGGGAGATGCGTCTGGTTTCTCCGCTTTCAATCGCAAATCGGCAATCGCAAATCGCAAATCTCACACTCACTCGTTCGCGGCCTTCCGCTGCTTCGCCGCCGGGGCGTCGGCCTTGGCCGGTGCGGGGGCGGAGGGGAGCAGGATGATGGCTCGCGTTCCCTGGCCGAGCAGGCTCTCGATGCGGATCGATCCACCGCTCGCTTCGATCCATCGCAGCGCCTTGGCCAATCCCAGCCCGCGCCGGCGGCCGGCGGCCTTGGCGCTGAAGAACGGGTCGAAGGCGCGCTTGACCGTATGCTCGTCCATGCCGGCGCCGTTGTCGCTGACGGTCACCACCACGCGGGCCGAGTACGGGTCGTAGGCCGCGTGAAGCTCGACGATGCCGGTCTTCGGATCGGTCGCGTGGAGCGCGTTTTCGACCACTTCCTCAATCGCGCTGGCAACCTGCCCGGCGTCCACCTGGACCGGCGGAACGTCGCCCATCGTGACCTCAATCTGCCTATCGGCCGGATCGCCGCCCGCCTTGGCGTCCTGGACGGCACGGGCGACAATTTCGGCAAGGTCGCTGGACCGTGGGGCGGGCGGTACGGGCCTGGCGAAGTCCATGAGCTCCGTGATGATCGCGCTGAGCCGGTGCGATTGTTCGTGGATCAGTTTTGCGGAGGCGGCCAGCTTTGGGTCGGATAATTGACTGGCCAGCAGTTGTGATCGGCCGCTGATTACGGCCAGCGGGTTGTTCATCTCATGGGCCGCCCCGGCGGCCATCTCCCCCACCGTGATCATCGTGCGGCTGCGCAGGATCTCGGCCTGGGCGTTCTGCAGGCGGCGGTTGGATTCGGCCAGTTGTTCGGCCAGGTTCCGCGCTTCGTCGCGGATCTGGGCGGTGCGGAGGGCGAGGCTCCAGCCGCTGGCGATGACGGAGAGTTCCTGCACCTGTGGGCTGAGCCGCTGGGATTCGCCGCGCTCGCCGCCCCAGATGACCCCGCCGATGCATTGGCCATCGGCTTCGAGGCAGATCCAGAACCGCTGGTCATGCGAGAGGCGTGGCGAGACGGCGGCGACGAACCATTCGAGGTCTTCGCTCGCGGCCAGAACCGGCCCGTCGCCCGGCGCGGGTTTCGCGGGGCGATTCGCCGCTTGCGGCTTCGCATTATCAATCGAGCAGGTGAGAGGCGACCCTTCCATCGGCGCCGAAGGAAGATCGACCAACGAATTCTCGATCACCGCGCCGGTCTGATCGCAGACGACCGCCTCGGCAAACCCTTGGGTGGGCGGCAGCGAAAAGACGGCGACGGCCGGCGCGCCCAGCACGCCGATCGCGGTCTGGGCGATCGCGTGCAGCACAACCTGCGGCGGCGCATCGGGCCGCAGCCCGCTTTGAAATCCGCTGAGAGCCTCGAAGAACTTCGCCCGCACTGAAAGGCGTCGATTCTTCGCGGCGAGTTGGCCGCTGATTCGTCCCAACTCGTGATTCGCTCGGGCCAGCGCCTGCTGATAGAGCTCGCCGGAACTGGTCTGCCCGAGTCCCAGCGCCCGCGCCCGCGGCTCGATCTGGGCGACGAGGCGTTTGAGGACGTCGTCAATCTGCTGGGCGGTCAGCCCGACCGCATCGAGCAGGCCCTGCTTCGAGGCGGTGAACGTGTAGTTGCCGCTGTAGCCCAGGTGTTGTTCACGGACGAGCAGGTCGGCCAGCGTGATCAGGTTGACCATGCGCGGATGGCGGACCGTCGTGGGCAGCGCCTGGGGCAATTGCCCGTGGAGCCAGATGCAGTCGCGGACGACCGCCGGCAGGTTCCACCGCTCGGCCAGCCGCTTGCCGATGACCATGTGATCGAGGCCGATGACCGTCCGCTCGACGTCGGCGATGTTGCCGCGGAGCAGGTCGGCCGCCTCGACCACGCGGGTGAAGCTCTTGGGGAGAATGGTTTCGAGGGCAATCTTGCCCAGGTCGTGGAGCAGGCCGCAGATGAAGGCTTCGGACGGGTCGGGGACGCCGGGCGCGTGCCGCCCTTCCCGCTCGGCGATCGTGGCGGCCATCAGCTCGGCGCAGCAAGCGGTCGCGACGCAATGCTTCCAGAACTCGTCGCGGCTGAAGTGCGGCGCCCGCCGCTAGGAAAGGCTGCCGAAGGACTCGAAGACGGAAACTGCCAGGACCGCGCTGCGAACGGCCTCGAAGCCGAG
>DASXMX010000215.1:0-10107 GCA_036495445.1 Tepidisphaeraceae bacterium | reverse complement strand
GTCACGAACATTCCGGGCTTTAGCTTGCCATCCGGGTTGCCCACGGCCACCTTCACCGTTCCCGTGCCGGTGGCCGGATCGAGTTGCGGGGAGATGAACGACACCGTTCCCGTCGCGGATCGCGTCCCCAAGACGTCGGCGCGGATCCGGGCCGCCTGCCCGACTTCCAGATTCGGATACGCCGACTGCGGGACGGAGACCGACACGCTGAGCGGGTCGAGCTGCACGAGGGTGGCCAGTGCGTCGCCGCGTTTGACGACGTCGCCGACGTTGGCGTCGCGTCGGGCGATGACACCGCCAAATGGGGCGACGATCCGGGACTGATTGAGGGCGGCCTGGCGGACTTGGAGTTCGGCCTCGGCGACTTCCAACTGGGCCTGGGCTTTGCGCAGCTCGCCCGCATCAACGACCCCCTTATTCACGCCCGCGTTCGCCTGCTGCACCGTGGCTTTGGCGTTCTGCATCTGGGCCTCCGCGGCGGCCAACTGTGCGGCGGCCACGCGGTTGTCGAGTTCGAAGAGCGGGGCGCCTTGTTTGACCGATTGCCCGATGTCGCACTTGACGGCGCTGATGACGCCGTCAATCGCGGGCCGGATCGCCGCCGTACGGCCCTCGACCGTGCCCGGGAGCGTGAGCGCGCCATGCCATTCCGGCGACGCCGTCGCCGGCGCGCCGCCGGTGGCGGCCGCCTCCCCCGAATGAGAGCCGCCCGTATCGGCATGAGCGGCCGGCTGCTGCGCCGTGAGCCGTATGGGCACGAGTGCGAGGGCCGAGGCGAGGGTGAGGGCCGAGCCAATCACGGCCCATCGACGCCGCGAGGCGAGGGGTAAACATTGCATGGCCGAAAGCCTCCTCTTCAAAGTCGATTTGGATTCGATCACGCCGGCGGTCGCGAAGCGACTGGCGGCGCGGCCGGCCCATGTGGCGGCCTCGAGCAGCGCCCACCCGTACTCGGCGGGCGACCCGCCGGTCGCGCGCAGCGCCAGCGCGTCGCTGGCGCTCTCCCGCGCCAGCCACCATTCCCGCTCGGCCAGCCAGACGATCGGGTGAAACCAGAACCCGATCCGCGCGGCCATCGGCAGCAAGCCCCACGGCAGATCGTGCCGCCGGTGGTGGGCCAACTCGTGGGCGAGCATCAGGCGAAGCCGGGCCGGGTCGGTCCCGATGAGCCGTGCCGGCAGCACGATCGCGGGCCGGGCGAGGCTCACCAGCAACGGGCCAGTCGCGAAATCGGAAGTCAGCAGTGGCGGCGGACGCCGGACGCCGAACGTCGCGGCCACCTGCCGATAACGGCGCAACAGATCCGAATCCGCGAGCGGCACGCTGCGCCGGCGAAGCCGCACCGCGGCGCGCCACCGGACTGCCACAACAACGGTCGAGATGCCCGCCCCGGCGATCCACAGTGCCAGCAACGCATCGTCGAGGCGTATACGCCACCCGACAGGCGCGTCCGCCGGCCGGGCGGCGAGGATCGGCGCATGATCGACCGGCTCGACTGCCACGGTGCGGCGCAACTCGTTGGGCGGCTCGGGCCGGAGCAGCGGCAGGTCAATCGGCGTCGGCCCACAAAATGCGACGAGCAGCTTCAGGTACGCCAGCCGCAGCAGCCAGCATTTCCAGGCGGGCGGCAGCTTCGGCAACACCCGGCAGAGCAGCCACACGATCGCCAGCGCGGCGCCGCCTTGAACAGACGCGCGGAGCAGCGCCGCGAGCAACCACTGCCCATCGATGGCTTCCAGGATGCGAGCCAGCTCATCCATCGCGTCCCTCCCTGCGCCGCGGCTCCAGCGACTCGATCAGCTTCTTCAGTTCCGCGCGGTCCGCCTCGGTGAGCTTGGCGTCCTCTGCCAAGTACGCGACGAACGGCGACAGCGACCCGCCCAGTGCCCGCTCGACGAACTCGCGCACCAGCCCCCGCAGCAGCTCCGGCTTGCTGTGCCGCGGCGAGTAGCGATGGACGCCGTTCACCTTCCGCCGCGTCAGGTACCGCTTGGCCAGCAGCCGCCGCATCACGTTGAGCGTGGTCGTCCGCACGTGCCCCCTGGTGCGGCCGAAGTGGGCTGCGACTGCGGCGACGGTGACCGGGTGGTGATCCTGGATGTATCGCAGGACCTCCAGTTCCGCGTCGCCAATCGGAGCGGCCGGCATGATGACAGGCAACCTACCTCTGACGACAATTGTCGTCAACACAAATCCGCCATCCCGTGACAGCCACCCGACCGACGTCCCGCGCTCATCCACCCCGCGAGCCGCCCCCGTGCCATCCGACGGACGCGCGCCTGGACATTCAACGACCGTTGCCCCAACTAAACGCTGACCGCGCGGGAACGCAGGAACGCCCCGCAACAACATCTTTCATCGCGTGCGCGGCACTCCCTGCCGTTTAGCCGTCCCGGCTTGCGGGGCGCGTCCGGACACGCCCCGCAAGCGGGGACGGCTAAACGGTGCGGAACCGCTGGCGCGGCGCAATGGATGGCGAGCTGCTTTGCGGCGCGATGGCATCTTCCTTCGCCTTTGCGACGAACAGGTTCCGCGCCACGCAGGCGGCCTCGAGGTACGACTGCGGCAATTGCCCCAGCGGCAGGCGGCAGTGGCGGGCGAACGCCGCGCCGTCCAATGCGTTGGGACGACGGGTTCCCTTGCGGGCGGAATGCCAGTGGCCGAAGTCGATCTCCTGGCCCCAATACCCCACCTGCGTGGCATGGACGTTCGACTGGATCTGCCGCGTCGCGACCACCGCTTCGGCGGTCCCGAGATCGGGCCAGATGTCGACGTAAAGATGATCCACCGGCTCCGGCCCGATCTGCTCGGCCGGCGCCTTCCGGGCGTCGGCGTGGACGAAGCGGATCTTCTCGCGCCCCGGCCAACTCGCGAAATCCGTCGCCCGCCGCAGCAGTTCGATCACGTCCGCGTCGATGTCGATGGCGATGATCTGGCGGACGCGGTCGAGCCGGCACAGGTTGTACAGGTACATCCCCATCCCCACCCCGCAGACCACCGCCCGGCCGCGGGCGACACCCAGGTCATTTATCGAAGCCGCGGAACGTCACTACAACCGCGACACCATGAGCCGCATCTAATGCGCACGCCATCCATGGCCGTCCATGCATATTGCGGGCCCGACGACCTCATGTTTGTTTCGACGGCCCACGACTTGTTCAACCTGCCAGGGGAGGATTCGCCTGAAAAAGAAATTCCAATCCTGCTGGTTTTGAGCGCTTCGCCGGGGCGGGACGGTCAGTACAGTCCCGCACTTTCGTTCCGTCCCGATCCGCGGCAAGGCCCGGGCAAATTGGTTGGAGTCCCATGGGCACAGGGAAGACGCGGCTGACGGGCGCGGGTCGTTGATACCTTTGAACTCCACCGGGAGGTGAACCGGGAGCAAATCGGGTCAGTTCAGGGGTGACGGCGCGGGCCCGCGCGGGAGCCATGGCAGGTTCCGGCGCCCGCGCCATCGCGGAAGGAATTGTTTGTTTCGCGCAAACACGCGCAGTTTTTCAGTACAGGAGATTGCGATGTCTTATATTTGTGCCAATCTGTTCCGCACCTCTCGGCGATCTCACAACGGATTGAATTCGTCGGATCGCCAACCCGCCACGATGATCGAGAACCTGGAAGGCCGCACGCTGCTCTCGGCGTCGCCGGTCTTGGCGCTCGGCGGCCATCTCGCCGCATCGCCCAGCACGGCCGCGGTGTCGGCGCAAGCCTCGACGGCCTCCGTCGCGGCGGTAACCAGCATCACGTTCCAGAACGGCAAGCTCGTTGCTTCGGGAACGATCAACGGCAACTCGTTCTCCGCGACGGTCAACGTAGGCGGAACGTCGCTGGGCGGGCTGCTGGGCGGCCTGGGCTCGGCGCAACTCGGCTCCGTCCTCGGCGGGGTCACCGGCGTCGTTAACGGCGTCCTCGGCAAGCTGCCCACCAACCTCCTTTCGGGCCTCACGTCCACCCAGGTCGGAACGGTCCTGAACAGCGTGACGGGCGTGCTCAATGGCGTCCTCGCGCAACTCCCGGGCGGCTCGTCGCTCACCGGAATCCTGGGAGGCCTGCTTGGCGGCGGCCTGACCTCAGGCCAGCTCGGCACCTTGCTCAACGACGCCACCAACCTGCTCAGCGGCATCCTCGGCAACGTCACCGGCCCCGTCAGCGGAACCTCCGCCGGCGGGCTCCTCGGCGGGCTCCTCGGGAACCTGACCTCGGAGATCAACTCCGTCGCCGGCGACGTCACCGGCGTCCTCAACGGGTTGATCGGCCAGGTCACCTCGACCACGGGCGGTGTCGTCACCTCGACCCACACCCTGCTCGCCGGGCTCACCTCGACGCAACTCAACGGCCTGATTGGCGACGTGACCAGCCTGCTCAACGGAATCGCCGGCCAACTTTCCCTGCAAGCCGGCGGCACCGGCGGATCGGGTTCCGTCGGCCTCGGCCTTTAACCGGTCGCGCGTCCCGACGCCCGAAGGCGAACACGATCCGAAAGGCATCGTGTGCGTTCTCCGTTCGTCGTGACTGATCACGACCGCGTGTCTCAGCCCCCCGCTTTCACGGTTTTGTCAGAGCCGTGAAAGCGGTGGGGAGGCGCGTCTCGGGCGGCGGGCGAGGTCAGCTTGTCCAGTGCGGTCCGTGATCGCATCCCCCATTTTCCTCATGGCAGCGCGCGCACGGGAGTAGACCCTTCCTTGGAATCATTCCCCGAAGGGGTTTCCCATTCGAACCTTCGCTCGCTTGCGCACCTGGGGATCAGGATCATTCTCCATCTCGTCGAGCCGCGCGGTGGCGACGGCACCCTCAGCGGTATCCAAACCCATTGCCGCCGCCAGACGAATCCGGGCATCTACATGCTTGGACGCCTCCAGGAGCACGTCGAGGCCTGGCGGGCCGCAGCATGCCAGCGCAACGGCTGCGGCGGCAATGCCCGGGAATCCGGAAAGTAGTGGAGTGCGTAGATCCCGGAGATAACGACGTCACGATCGGGATCGGAGAGTGCGTCGAACAGCGGCTCGGGGGACGTGCTGTCATCTGCGAATTCGATGATTGCGTGCACACAAACCGCGCGGACATATGGATCGTGACTCGAATAGAACAAGGCCGTCAGCGGTTGAACCAAATCCGGACGCCGTTCGCCTTGCGGCCGGCCTTTCAGTTTCCCAAAGAACGTCCGCACCGCCTGGGCTCGCGCCTTCGCCTCCGCAGCTCGCATCTGCTCAATCAGGGACTCAAACGACGGCGCCTTCGCCAGGTTCCTTCGGACCCGTTCCGCCGGAACGCGCGGCACGTCGGGCGCGGACGTTGGGAGGTCCGGCAGTGGGTCACCCGATGCCGACATTCCTTCCGCGTTTGCGAACGTCTTGTATTCGTGCAGCATCAGATGCGCGAAAGAGGGATGACGCTCGGCCCCTGGAACCGAGTTCGCAAAAAACCACGCCTCCCAATCGCCATCGGGAGTGACCGCCTCAGGATTCAAAAGATACACGCCGTCGTCCAAATCCGAGATCTGGATCAGTGACTGCATGTGCTCGGCGCGATGACCGAGCGCGGCGCCATCCGGGTAGTCATAATACTCTTCGTCCGCGAGGGACGAGCCATGCTCAGTGTAGAGGTCCGCCCAGCGCTCGTGCTCCACCCGAAACCAGTTCACCTCTGTTGCCGGCCGAACCCGACCGATGGCATAGGTCGTCCGTCGCCATCCGTTGCTGGTCCGCAGAAACGCCTTGTACGACGGCGGCAGGATGACGCCGAGGCGATTCTCCAAATCTGCGATCTCGTCGTCAGTGGCCGGGGCAAAGCCGAGCCAATCGGGCGATTCGGGTGCGGGATCGAGTTGCTGGGCCAGGTCGGTCTTCATGAGTTCCCGCGACCAGCGGGTGAGAAGTGATTTCCAGTCGAGCATGATGGAATCCCCAAAGTGGAGCAGGTGCGCCGCGCCCGCGGCTCACGTCCCCATTTAACCACGCTCCGCCGCCCGGCGTCGAGCAGTTCGGTGTAGACCGCGTCGTACTGGTGCCGCACCACAAATCCGAAAGCGGCGGGTACAAGGTTTGGCCGAGGCCGTTCGCGAACTCTCATGGAGAACTATGCCCACTTGCTGCCGCGTTCTTGCGTTGGTGATCGGTATGTGGCTGTGCGTCGCCGTCGGGCGGGCGGAGGAGTATTTTCCGCCGCCCGATGCGCAGGGCGGGTGGCGCACGCTGGCGGATTCGACACAATTGCGCCAGGCCGCCGGGATGGACGTGGGGAAGCTCGACTACGCGTTTGAGTACGCGTCGCGCAGCAGCCAGCACGGCGGGTTGCTGGTCGTCCGGCACGGCTACCTCGTCTACGAAAAGTACTACGGCCGGGGCAATCGCGAGGCGGTCCCCACCATGGCCTCGGTCGGCAAGGCGTTCACCAGCATCGCCTGCGGCATCATGCTGCACGAGCAGCACGACCGCCTCCCCAACGGGCTGGATACGAAGGTGTTCAATGAGAAGTACCTGCCCGAATCGCTCCCGCTGGACGATCCGCGGAAGGCGGATATCACGCTGGGCCAGTTGCTCTCGATGGCCGCGGGGCTGCACGGCGAAGGGACAAACCCGGGGTTCGTGAACTTCGAACCGTCGGTCAGACTTTCGGCGATGCCACGCAACCGCGACCTGGATCAGGACATGGCCGCCCTGCGAACGCCGCTTTGGACGGAGCCGGAGGGCGGGTACTCGTACGCGTCGGTGTCGCCTCACGTGGCGTCAATCGTGCTGCGCCACGTTGTGGGCATGGAGATGCAGCAGTACATCGACGAGAAACTCGCCAAGCCGCTGGGCTGGGGCAAGTGGGGCTACGGGACGCACCGCGGCGATACGACGCTCCCCCACACGCCGGGCGGCGGCGACATCGCCGTCAGGCCCACCGACGTCCTCCGCTTCGAGTATCTGCTGCTGCACAAGGGCCGCTGGAACGACCGGCAACCGGTCCCGGCCGAGTACGTCGAGGCATGCGGGAAGCCGAGCCCCTATCAAAAGCACGCGCCGTTCAGCCTGATGTTCGAGATCAATGCGGACGGGCACGTGGCCGGGGCGCCGCGGGACGCGTTCTTCAAGTCCGGCGCGGGCGGCTTCGGCATCTGCATCATCCCGTCGCTGGATCTGATCATTTACAAGATGGCCGGCGACGACCCGCAATACGACCCCAAGCGGACCGGCATCCCGCAGGATTACCCCTACGACGGCTCGCGCGACCACTGGAAGCCGGCGGCCCGAAGCCAGTTCAGCGACGGGCCGATCGGCACCGACGACGGGCTGCGGCGCGTGATCGAAATGGTGGTCGCCGGGGTTTGCACTGGGAAGTAAGCCCTTCCGAACAGGCCAACGCCTCACCCGTATCGAAAGTATTGAAAGCGGGCGAGCAATCGCTCGCTCACTTTTGTCGAATGTCGAGGGATCTGGAGGCGATGGCGGTGATCCGAGTCTTGGGATGGATTTCCTGCGTGATCCTTCTCGGCGGCGCGGTTGCGCTCGGTGGCGCGACGGGCGAGAAGCCGGCGGGCCTCTACATCCTTACTCCGCTGATCCGGCCCGAGGTCCCATCGGGCGTCACCCCATCAACCAACCCGATCGACGCCTTCGTCGCCGAGCAATACCGGGAAAAGCATTTGAAGCCCGTGCCCCCGGCGGACAAGGCGACATTGCTGCGGCGGGTGTATCTCGACCTGATTGGGATCCCACCCACTGTGGCGGAGCAGGACGCGTTCCTCAAGGACACGTCGACCGATGCGTACGAGAAAGTCGTCGATCGGTTGCTCGCCAGCGAGCAGCACGGCGTCCGATACGGCCGGCACTGGCTGGACGTGCTCCGGTACGCCGATGCCGACGAGCGCATGATCGCGGCTCCGGGGATTTACCTCTGGCGCGACTGGGTGATTCGCGCGCTCAACGAGGACCTGCCGTACGACCAGTTCGTGCGCGGCCAACTGACCGGCTATCGAACCACCGAACGCACGCAGATGTCGGCGACCGGATACCGTTCGCGGGTCGAACCGCGGCCCGACGATATGTTCGCGCTGGGCCTCCTGGCGCGCGGCCAGGTGCTGCGGGACGGCAAGGACGGGCAGGAACTGGCGATCAGCGCCGTGGACACGGTCTCGACCGCCTTCATGGGGCTGACGGTCGGCTGCGCGAAATGCCACAATCACAAGTTCGACCCGATCTCCGAGCGCGACTTCTATTCGATGAAGGCGTTGTTCGACCCGTTGACCGTGCGGAAGGTCTGGCTCGGGACGCCGGCGGAAATCTTCGCCAGCGGCAAGGCCGCGGACGAGGCCGAGAAGCGCCGGGCGGCGATTCAGCAGCCGCTCGAAGAGCTGTCCGCGCCATACAAGAAGAAACTGTTCGCCGAGCGGGTCGCGATGCTGCCGCCGGAAGCGCAGGCGGTGATCCTCAAGCCGGAGAAGGAGCGAACTATTGCCGAGCAGAAGCTGGCCGATGATTACTACCCGATCGTCCGGCTGGATTCGGACAAGGTCGCCGAGGCCATGCCGCCGGCGGTTCGCGCGAAGTACCAGGGGCTTCAGCGGCAGTTAACGCAGCTTGATGGCGGCGCCGCAGCCGCGGGCGGCGGTCGTCGTGGGGCCGGGGCGGGCATTCCCGTATTCTGGACCGTGGAAGTCGATCCCCGGCGCGAGGCGCAGACGTCGTACATTCTGACCAGCGGCGACCCGCTTCGGCCCGAACTGGATAAACCGGTCGAGCCGGGCTGGCCCTTCGCGCCAAAGCAGATCGACTTCCGCGACGGCCGCGTCGAGGCGTTCTCGGATTGGCTCACCGCGCCGCAAAACCCGATGTTCGCCCGCGTCGCGGTGAACCGGCTTTGGCAATGGCATTTCGGCGAGGGGCTGCAGAAGAACGCGAGCGACTTCGGAAAGCTCAGCGGCCCGCCGAGCAACCCGAAGCTGCTGGACTGGCTGGCATCGGAATTCGTCGATCGCGGCTTCAGCATGAAGCAGATCAACCGGCTCATCGTCACGTCCGACGTTTACAAGCTTCGTTCGTCGACCGACGCCGCCGACGTGGCGGCCAACTCGGCCGACCCGGCCGACGCATGCTTGTGGCACTTCCGTCTGGAACGGCTCGAGGCCGAGCCGATCTGGGATTCGATCCTCGCCGCCGCGGGCACGCTCGACCTTTCCGTGGGCGGGCCTTCATTTGACGTGGGCGGCGGCGGCCGCCGCCGCGGAGGCGGTGGGGTTGGCGGCGCCCCGGGCATGGCATCCGCTTCGGCCGCGAGCGCGAACCGCCGGGCGGCGTACATGATTCGGGGGTTCTCGACCAGCCGCGACGTGATGCCGGTTTTTCTCCAGGCGTTTGACGTCGATGATGGCCGGGTACCCTGCCCGCTTCGATTGCAGACGGTCACCGCGCCGCAGGGACTGTTTATGATGAACAGCGCCGAGATCGATCGGGCATCGAACAAGTTCGCCGAGCGGCTCAAGACCGAGTCCGGCGGCGACCTGGCCAAGGCGGTCGATTTGGCTTACCGCTTCACGCTGTCGCGCGAGCCGTCGCAATCGGAAATCAAACGCTCGCTGGCGTACCTGGGCGATGATCCGAACCGATTGAAGGATTTCGCCTGGGTGATGTTCAACCTGGATGAGTTTATCTACGTTCGGTAGCGCGACGATGAGCAGCAAGAGCCTTTATCCGTGTGGCCGCATTTCCCGACGGCGGTTCCTCCACCAGGCAGGCGGCGGCTTCTTTGGCCTGGCGATGGGCGCGCTCTGGGCGCAGGCAGGCGAAATCCAGAACGTGTCGCTCGCATCGGACTTCGTCCCGCGGGCCAAGTCCGTCATCTTCCTGTTCATGTGCGGCGGGGTGAGCCACATCGATACGTTCGACCCCAAGGGCAACAAATACGCCGGGAAGATGATCGACGTCACCGCGTTTGGTGACAACGTGGCCAACATCAAGCGGCCGGTCATTCCCTGCCACCGAACCTTCACGCGCTACGGCAAATCCGGCATTCCCGTGTCCGACTGGTTCCCGCACGTCGGAAGCGTGATCGACGAGATCGCGCTCGTGCGCTCGATGTGGTGCAACGAGGGGAACCACTTCCCGGCGGTGATCGAAACGGTGACCGGGC
>DASXMX010000214.1:0-18520 GCA_036495445.1 Tepidisphaeraceae bacterium | reverse complement strand
CCGTACATCACATCGACCGTGGAAGGGAACGCGCTTCATCTGGGATTCCGCAACAACGTCTCGCTCCAGACGCACGCGCCCATCGAATACACCGTCACTGCCAGGGATTTGAAAGCGGTGCGCCTGTCCGGCTCCGTGGACGCAAAGCTGGATTCCCTGTCGACGGATCGGCTGGAGGTCGCCATCAGCGGCTCGGGCAACGTCGCCGCCTCGGGCCGGGCCGCGAGCCAGAAGGTTGAGATCTCCGGATCCGGCGATTTCGACGGCACCGCCTGCCCCGGCGCGACCGGCGACGTTCACATCAGCGGCAGCGGCCACGTGGTCGTCAACGTCAGCGACCACCTCGACGCCCACGTCAGCGGCAGCGGCGACATCGAATACATGGGGCATCCCTCCGTGAACACCCACATCAGCGGCTCGGGCGGGGTCTCCGGGCGATCCTGACCAGCCATCATGAATCGAAAACCGCGGGACAGAGCTTAGCGCGTGGGGCCCGCTTCAGCGGACGGGATCATCCCAAACCGGCGAGGCGACTGGCATCAGGTTGCATGAAACATGCGAGCACATAGGATAGCGGCGGAGATGATCTATGTGGGGTCAATTCCTGCAGCGATCCGACTTTGCAGCGTCCCTCAACTCGAATAATGGGCGCATCTTATCCCGCCCTGTTTGGGGCTCGGTGCTTGCCGGCGCTGTGATCACCCTTTGCGCGGCGGTCGCCACCCGGGGCGCGAACGTCGAGGACGTGTTCGGGCGGGACGCGAGTGTGAACGGGTTGGTGGTGCCGGATTGGGAGGGGTACATGGCGAATCCGGCGATCGAGTTCTTCGTCGCGCCGCCGCCGGGGGCGATGCTGCCGGTGAAGGTGACGATGGGGGCGGACGATCCTCGGCTCTACTTCGATTTGCCGAGCACGGCCGGCGCGGAGGGGCCGCGGAAGGAGGTCACGATCGTCGATGGCAAGCCGGCGGCGGTGTACATCGCGATCTTCCCGGCGCGCAAGAAGCAGAACGCCGAGCGCAAGCTGGCAGTCGTGATGTCCGATGCGCGGGGGCGCGGGTGGCGGGGGATGCTCGCGGTGCACGAACTCGCGGTTGAATCGCACGACGCGGAGCCGGTTTATCCGATCAAGGTGGACTATTCACAGGACAAGACGAGCTTCTACAAGGACCCGGCCCACCGCGACACGTTCCAGCAGGCGATCGTGGATTGGGCGTATTACCTTGCCGACCTGCACGAGCGGCCCGTCGCCGCGGGAAGCGAAAAGACCTGGATCTTTGATCGCGACGGGTTCAAGCACGGGCGCTGGGTGATCAATCCCGAGCCGTACACGGGGATGCTGCTTTACACCTATGGGATCCAGGGGCCGGAGCATCGCTCCGGCGGCGAGCCGTCGTCCGCGGGCAACCCGCAGGAGGACGCCGACGGGCACCGGCTGCCGCTGCACCGCTCGGGCGGCGTGGAGGTGCAGATCGACGGCAACTACAACACGCTCGGCTGGGCGAGGCCGTTCCGCGACGACGAGTGGTGGCGGGCGACGAACCTCGGCGACGTGCCCAACGACCTATACTCCATCGTCCATCACGAGAGCGGGCACGCGCTGTTCTTCAATCCGACGAACAAGGACTTTCACCGATCCGCCGTGATGACCAGCGACACCCTCCGCGCGTACTTCGGATCCGACCCGAAGACCGACGAGCACGACCATTTCGACGGGATCGTCGACCCGGCGAGCCTCCACGGCGCGTTCGGCAACGAGTACCACGGCAACACGCCGTATGGTCGCTGGCTGATCACCAAGTTCGACCTGCTGGCGGCGCAGGCGGTGGGCTACAAGTTGCGGGCGACCGCGCCGGTCCTGCCGCTGACCCTGTCGGCCGACCCATTGCCCGCCGCCACCGCCGGCAAGGCCTTTCGCGCCCAATTCCACGCCACAGGCGGCATCCCGTTCTATGACTGGCGCGTCGCCGGCGGCGCGATGCCGCCTGGGCTGACCTTGAACCGCTACACCGGGGAACTCACCGGCGCCGCCCGCCGTGTCGGTAACTATCCCGTGACGATCGAAGTTCGCGATTACCACGCCGACGGCACGCCCGTTTCGAAGGAGTTCGCGCTGACCGTTGAGCGGGAGACAGGGAAGACGCCTGCTAACTGACCGAACGTCCAGTATCGCCCGTGTGGTTGGTTGCCCGCGCGATCGCCCGGTAGGATGGTCGCCGCCCCGTCTTGTCTGGCAGGGTTTCATTTCCAGGCAGGATTCGCGATGACACTAAGGAACGCGTTGTGGGTGGCGTTGGTTGTTCTGTGCCACGTTCCGGAGGAGTCCCGCACCGCCGTGCAGGCGCTGCTGCTGGGCGACGTGCCAGGGGCTGTACGCGGCTGCACGCTCTTGGTGCGGCGCAAGATTGACGGTTGCGGTTCCCATGCTTGGCAGCGTGGCCCTGAAAAGGCCAGATCGCTCCACCATTGGCCGCGGTCGCTCACCAGGCAACCCGCGGCGCGACCGTGTGGAATCCCACCGTGTCGTACGTCCCGGTCAATTGTCCTGCCAAAACCCGGCGTGCCCGATCGCTTGACCACGCCGGGCGGCGGCCCATAATCCGCCACGACTTGCGGCTGACCCTTATCAACCAGTTCTACGCCCCCGACCTGAGCCCGACGGCACACTTGTGCGCTTCGCTCGCGGAACACCGCGCGGCGATGGGCGACCGGGTCACCGTCCTCTGCGGGCGGGGCGGGTACGTGAAGGCGGTGGGCGGCGCGGAGGACCGCGGCGTTCGCGTCGTTCGCGTTTGGACGGCGCAGCTTGGGAGCCGAAGTCTCCTCAGCCGATTGATCGACTGGGTCACGTTTTACATTGTGGCGATGGCACGGGCGGCGCTATTGCCGAGGCAGGACGTGATCGTTTGCCTGACGACGCCGCCTTACATTGTGCTGGCGGGCATGCTGCAGAAACTGCAGCGACCACGAACCCGGCTGGTGCTGTGGAACATGGACTGTTATCCGGAGGCAGCGGAGCGCACAGGCATGATCCGAGCTGGCAGCCTCGCCAGCCGGGTGATGCGGGCGCTGAACCGGGCGATCTTCCGGCGGATTGATCACCTGGTCTGCCTCGACACGGCAATGCAGGGGTTGCTCCTTTCGCAATACGCGCCCACCCATCGCGAACTGCCGGTCGACTTGATCCCGAATTGGGAACGGGCCAGGTTTTTTCCGAACGATCGGAACGATCCGAAGTGGGACGATCCTGTCGCCGAGCGCCTCAACGGGAAGTTCGTCGTTCTGTACTTGGGGAACGCAGGGTATGGGCACGAGTTTGCGACGACCATCGAGGCGGCCGAGCGACTGCGGGAGGAGCCGATCGTCTTTCTCTTCGTTGGCGGCGGGGCGATGCGGCGGTGGATCGCGGATCAAGCAATCCGGCGCGGGCTGTCGAACATCATCTTGCATGAATACGTCGCAAAGGAGCAGACGCCGGCCGTGATGGCGGTGGCGGGGTGTGCGCTGATTACACTGGAAGAATATGCCGCCGGCGTCATGAGCCCCAGCAAGCTGCATTCGAATCTGGCCATGGGCCTGCCGATCCTGTACATCGGTCCCCGCAAGAGCAACGTGGACGAGGCCATCGAGCGATTCGGCTGCGGCGCGAGCCTGCGGCCGGGCGACGCCGATGCGGCGGCGGCGTTCCTCCGAACGCTTTTGCAGGACCGGGACAAGCACGAGCGGCTGCGGAGCCGGGCGCGGGAGGCGTTCGAACAGGCGTATTGCGACGATCGGACATTGCCGCGGTTCGATGCGTTGTTCGAGCGACTGGATCCTGCGAGGGTTGTCGATCGGGCAAAGGCTCACAGCGAGGAGAGCGCCGTCGCCTCGTGACACGGGAAAGTACGAGAAATGCACGTTCTGGTCACAGGCAGCAGCGGACTGGTCGGGTCGGAGGAGGTCGTCTTTTTCGACGCGCTGGGGTTCCGCGTGACCGGGATCGACAACAACATGCGGCGGGAATTCTTCGGGCCCAAGGGGGACACGAATTGGAACCGCCAGCGGCTGGAGGCTCGCTGCACACAATTCACCTTTCAGCCGGTGGATATTCGCGACCGCGCGGCCATTGAGACCTTGTTCAAGGCGAACGATTTCGGGCTCATCATTCATGCCGCGGCCCAGCCGAGCCATGATTTGGCGGCTCAGCGCCCGCTGGACGACTTCGACGTGAATGCCGTCGGCACGCTGAATTTATTAGAAAGCTGCCGCCGGCACCGGCCCGACGCCGTGTTCATCCACATGAGCTCGAATAAGGTTTATGGCGACGGGCCAAATCGCATCCGGATGAAGGAGATGCCGACGCGGTGGGATTATGACGATCCGCGTTATGCCAATGGGATTCCGGAGGATTTCTCGGTCGACCAGTCACTGCATTCGCTTTTTGGCGCCTCGAAACTGGCCAGCGACGTGATGGCGCAGGAATACGGCCGCTATTTCGGGCTGAAAACGGGCGTGTTCCGTGGTGGCTGCCTCACCGGCCCACACCAGGCGGGGGTGGAACTGCACGGGTTTCTGAATTATCTTGTTTCGGTGGCGTTGCGCGAGGGGCGTTACACGATTTTCGGGTATAAGGGAAAGCAGGTTCGCGACCAGATCCATAGCCGGGACGTAATCAACGCCTTCTGGCATTTTGCCCAGGCCCCCCGGCCCGGTGAGGTTTACAACCTTGGCGGCGGCCGGACGAATGCAGCCAGCCTCATCGAATGCATCGACCTGATCGCGGAATTTAACCGCAAGCGGCCCCAACTCAGGTACGATGAGGCGAATCGGGTTGGCGACCACATTTGCTATTATTCGGATCTGAGCAAGTTCCAGAGGCATTATCCGAAATGGCGATTGAGCTGCACGCTGCCGCAAATTATCGAAGAAATGGTCCGCCTCATTTGGGACGAACAATCGCCGCGCTGAGGCGGCCGATTTATTTTGATCGTTGAATATCCGGGCAATTGGAAGTAATCTCTTCCAAAAGATTCGCATGATTTGGGACAAAGACGAAATCGTTCGCGCCCTCCGCAAGCTCCACCGCGGCGGCGCAGATCTGTCGTATAACGCGTTGGCCCGCAAGCAGCAGTCGCTGGTCTCGGCGGCGGCGTACCACTTCGGGTCGTACCGCAAGGCGGTGGAGAAGGCCGGCATCGACTACGCCGAGGTCACCCGCCGGCCGCGATGGAACAAGGCGGCGATCATCAACCTGATCAAGCAGGCCAAGCGCTCCGGCGAGGATCTGCACTGGTCGGCGGTGACCGCCCGCGGCGACGAGCTGGCCAAGGCCGCGTTCGCGTCGTTGCAGCCCCGGCTGTTCGGGAGCTGGGACCGCGCGCTGCACGCGGCGGGCCTGGACGCCGACGAGGTGAACCGCTACCGCAAGTGGACGAAGGAGACGATCACGTCGGAACTTCGTCAGCGGTTCCGTAGCCACGAGCCGCTCAACAGCGGGGCGATCCAGCGGGAGGACCCCGGCCTGCACGCCGCCGCGGTGCGGCACTTCTCCAGCTACGACGACGCGCTCCGCGCTGCCAAGCTCGACCCGGACAAGGTGCGCGAGCGGCGGAGTTGGAGCAAGGATGACGTGATCCGCGGGCTCAAGAACTCGCATCGCGCGGGCAAACCGCTTTCCGACTCGGCGGTTCGCCGGGAACATCCGGCCCTCTACGGCGCGGCCGTTCGCCTTTTCGGCAGCTTCACCGTCGCCCGCACCGCGGCCGGCATCCAATGGAAACGCCGCGGCGGCCAGCCGCGGGCAACGCGCGGCGCGTGACGCCTGATGTATGCGCGCGGCTATAGACGCACGCCGATCTCGGGCCCGCCCGCCCGCCCGCCTGCTGGGCGGCCCGGCGGCGCGATTTTGGCGTTTCGCCACCCGGCGGCCGGGAGCCGTCATCCTCCGGTTCGCGCTGGGGATCGTGCTCCATTTCCCGCCCGTTCGTTATTCGCGATTACCGTCACGCCCGTTTCCATTCCGGTGTCTGCGGATACACTACCCCGCCTCGCATGAACCCGGAGCAGCCACGCAAGCAGTACGTCGCCGCCGTGCGGGCGGCGGTGATTAAGCTGGGGACGCAGGTGTTGTCGGACCGCAACGGGCCCGACGCCGCGTTCCTCGGCTCCATCGCGCACCAGGTGGCGGCGCTGCGCGAGCGCGGCATCCGCGTGACGGTCGTCAGCTCCGGTGCGATCGGCGCGGGCGTCCGCGAACTGGGACTGCCCAAGCGGCCGACAGACCTGGGCCAGCTACAGGCCGTGGCGGCGGTAGGGCAGCGGCGTCTGATGGACGCGTGGGGCGCCGCGTTCGCGCCGCACAAGCTCCCCGTCGCCCAGATCCTGCTCACCCGCGAGGACGTCGACGACCGCACCCGATATCTGAACCTTCGCAACACGATCGCCGCGATCCATGAACTGGGCGCGGTGCCGATCATCAACGAGAACGACACGATCAGTACGGACGAGCTGACCCGCATCAGCTTCGGCGATAACGACATCCTTGCCGCCCTCGTCACGCACGCGCTGCGGGCGGATTTGCTCGTGCTGCTGAGCGTCGTCGACGGCATCCTCGACGCCGACGGCAAGCCCGTGCGGATGGTCGAGCGGGTGGACGACGCCCGCGACCTGGTCCGGGCCGAGAAGAGCGCGCTGGGCAAGGGCGGGTTCAACTCCAAGCTTGAGGCGGCCCGCATGGTGACCGAGTCGGGCGAGGCGATGATCGTCGCCGACGGGCGCGCCGACAACATCCTTCCCCGGCTGCTGGACGGCGAGGAACTGGGGACGCTCTTCGCCCCGGCCGGCAAGAAGCTCTCGTCCCGCGTCCGCTGGATCGGCAGCGTCCGCCCGGCGGGGACGATCCACGTCGACGACGGCGCGGTGCGGGCGCTGGTCGAGAAGCACAAGAGCCTCCTGCCGGCGGGCGTGACGCGGGTGGAAGGGCACTTCGCCCGCGGCGACGTCGTCACGATCAGCGGCGCCGACGGCTCGCCGGTCGCGCGCGGGCTGTGCAACTACTCGGCCGCCGACGTCGAGCGGATCCGAGGCAAGAAGACCGCCGAGGTCCGCGCCCTGCTCGGCGACGCCGCGTACGACGAGGTGGTTCACCGCGACAACCTTGTCGTCGGATAAGGCTGCATTGCACGGACCGCCTGGCATGGGGCGCCCTCATATCGCCGGCGTGTCGCTGGCAAATGCAATCACAGAGATCACCGGGGGCACAGCGAACACAGAGAAGAAATGCCTGTCGCCCGCGATGAGTCATGGATTGCCGCTTTGCAGGGCCCGTCGCGTCCTGTACGATTCGCCGCCACATGGCGGGTCGGACCGTCACTCCTCCGGCCCCGTGACGCGGAGCCAAACGCCCTATGCACTACCTCGCCGACGCTCAGTCGCTCCATCTCGGGAACGTCGATTACGTCATCCTGGCGATCTATTTCGCCTTCGTCCTCGGGGTGGGCGTGCTGCTCAAGCGGTTCGTCCGAACGGGCGAGGATTTCCTGCTCGCGGGGCGGTCGGTGCCGGCCTGGGTCTCGGGGCTGGCGTTCATCTCCGCCAACCTCGGGGCGCAGGAGCTGATCGGCATGGGCGCCAGCGGCGCCAAGTACGGGATGATGACCAGCCACTTCTACTGGCTCGGCGCGGTGCCGGCGATGGTGTTCGTCGGCGTCTTCATGATCCCGTTCTATTACGGCTCCCGTGCCCGCTCGGTGCCGGAATTCCTCAAGCTTCGCTTCGACGAAAAGACCCGCGCGCTCAACGCCTGCTCGTTCGCGGTCATGACGATCTTTTCTTCGGGCGCGTCGATGTACGCGCTGGCGGCGCTGCTCCAGATCCTGCTCGGGTGGAACTTCCATTTCAGCCTGACGCTTTCGGCCGCGATCGTGTTGGCGTACACGTTCCTCGGCGGGCTGACGGCCGCGATCTACAACGAAGTCCTCCAGTTCTTCCTGATCGTCCTCGGGTTCCTTCCCCTTTCCCTGCTTGGGTTGAGAAACGTGGGCGGTTGGCACGGGCTGGTGCAAAGGCTTAACGAGGTGGCGGCGGGAAGCGGCTACGCGTCGGGCACGTGGACGACGGTGGGCAGCCATATGGCCAACCCGCAGGCGAACCCGATGGGCGTGGATTGGTTCAGCATCGGCGTGGGATTGTTCTTCGTGCTGTCGTTCGGCTACTGGTGTACGGACTTCCTGGTGATCCAGCGGGCCCTGGCGGCAAAATCGATGAGCGCCGCCCGGCGGACGCCGCTCATTGCGGCAGTCCCGAAGATGTTCTTTCCGTTCATCGTGATCCTGCCCGGCATGATTGCCATGGCCCTCACCTGGAGCGCGACCCATGGTGGCGGCGGCGGATTCAGAATCCCGCCCAACCCGGACGGCACGCCCAACTTCAACATGGCCACGCCGGCGCTCCTCGGCTACTACTTCCCGCAGGGGATGCTCGGCCTTGGCCTCACCGCGCTGATGGCGTCGTTCATGTCGGGCATGGCGGGGAACGTCACGGCCTTCAACACCGTCTGGACCTACGACATCTACCAGAGCTACATCGTGCCGGGCCGCAGCGACCGGCATTACCTGCGGATGGGTCAGTTCGCGACGTTCTTCGGCATCGCCATCAGCATGGCCGCCGCGTACCTGGCGTCGAGATTCAACAACATCATGGACCTGTTGCAGCTCGTCTTCGGGTTCGTGAACGCGCCGCTGTTTGCGACGTTCCTGCTGGGCATGTTCTGGAAGCGGGCGACGGGCCATGGGGCGTTCTGGGGCCTGCTCTCCGGGACGGTCGCCGCGGCCCTTCATCACGGCCTGACGCTTCCCATCGGCGGCACGCCGGGCGTCAAGGGCGGCTGGCTTGGGCACACGTTCCACGTTTATCCGAGCGAAATGGCCCAGGCGTTCGTCACCGCCATCTGGGCCTTCGGCATCTGCTTCGGCATGACCATCCTGATCTCGCTGCTGACCACGAGGACCAAGTCGGACGAGGAACTTCGCGGGCTCGTCTATTCCCTGACGCCGCGGATCGAGGACGAGCACCCGCACTGGTACGCCCGCCCCGGCTTCCTTGGCATCCTGATCCTCGTGGCGATGTCGGTGCTGATCGCGATCTTCTGGTAGCCTGGCGCGAGCGGAGGAACGACAATGGAACTCGACGTGCGGCTCCCCATGGGCGGGATGTTCGCCCTGCTGGGCGGCGTGCTGACCATCTACGGCCTGGTCACCCTGCACGATCCCTATCGCAGCTCACTGGGAATCAACATCAATCTCTGGTGGGGACTGTTGATCCTGCTCTTTGGCATTCTGATGCTGCTGCTGGCGTTTAGGGCGCGGGGCAAGGCCCGAGCAATGCCTCCCATGGCGGCACGAAGCGACGACTGATCCTTGTCATCCTCATCGGCCGTTCAACGAGGCGCAGACGATCTCCCGGTCGTTCCGCCAGAAGATCCGACCGTTGGCCAGGGCCGGGCAGGACCAGAGGACGGGGCGGCCGGGGTCGCGGTTGGTCGGGTCGAGCACGTGGCTTCGACTGATCTCGTGGTAACCCTGCGGGTTGAGCGTGGCGAGGATGAGGTCGCCGTGCTCGTTGGCCAGCAGATATCGGTCGCCTGCGTCGCCGACGGGGAAGAGGAAGGCCGTGGCCCACTTCTGTTCCCCCGCGTCGTAGGTGGTCGCATCAAAGGTCGACCAGAGGCGGTCGCCCGTTTTGAGGTCGAGGCAGCGCAGTTGGCCGTACGAATCGACGCCGTAGATGTGGCCGTCGCGCAAAACTGGCGGCGAGAAAACGGCGTGGATCGCATCCGTCTTTCGGTCGTTCTTCCCAGCACGCTTCCAGACGACCGATGCCTTGGGCGGGTTCCCCTCGAATCTCACGAGTGTTGAGCCATCGTACTGCGTCGAGAATAGCAGCAGGTCGCCCATTTCCGGATCGTGGCGAAACCGCGGCGTGGCGATCGTCATGCCCATCTTGGCCGGGCCAAACGGGATCGACCAATAGACCGTTCCGGTTTGCGGATCGAGGCCGTTGATGGAAATGGGGTCCCACGCGATGAGCTGCCGGACGCCGCCCGAGGTGACGATGATCGGCGACGCGTAGCCGGGCTCCTTGGCCGCCAGGGCGGTCCAGACGACGTCGCCCGTCCGGGTGTCGAACGCGGTGACCACGCCATGACCGTGCTGCGGGTCCGAGCCGCCGGTGAGGCAGATGACCTTGCCGTTGTCCACGAGCGGGTGGGAATCGAATCCCCACATGGGTGTCGGATTCCGGTCGTTCGTGAATCGCTTTGACCAGACGAGTTTCCCGGAGATTCGATCGGCGCAACGCAGGTCACCCTCGCCGCCGAGGGTATAGACGTGATCTGCATCCGCTGCCGGCGTGGCGCGAGGGCCGGCGGAGTAGGACATCGTGTAGCCGACCGCGTACGAGTCGCTCCAGAGCAGCTTGCCCGTGGATTCGTCAAAGCATAGGACCCGTTCGACGCCGGGCTGAGTGGAGCGGTCGAAGGGATTACTGGGACGACCGGCACCCGAGGAGGCGACAAAGTCTGTGACGTACACGCGACGATCGGATACGGCCGGGCCGGCATACCCGCCTCCCACCGGGGCGCGCCAGAGGATCTTCAGGCCCTCTCGCGGAAATCGATCCGGCAAACCGGTTTCCCGATAGATCCCGTCACGCTTCGGGCCAAACCACTGAGGCCAATCATCCGCGCGCAAACCGGGGGAACAGAGGGAAAGCAACAACGCGAAGCAGAGCGAAACGTGGCGAATCATCGGATTTGGGGCGATGTTCGAGGGTCTCAACAGCGCCGCGTGCATTCACTTCTTCCAATACTTTGCCACATTCTTTTTCATGAACGCCAGCCCGTTTTTCGCCAGGTATTCCTCGTTGGGGAACATGCTGCGCCAGATGCAGGTCGCGCCCGCGATCTCGGGCAGCGCCGCGCCGAACGCCTCGATCATCAGATAACCGTCGTACCCGATCTCCGCCAGCGTCTGGAACGACTCGTCCCATCGTACGTGCCCCTCGCCCGGCGTCGATCGGTCGTTCTCGGAAATGTGGACGTGGATGATGCGCTTCCCGCCGGCGCGGACCGAGTCGGCGATTCCCTTCTCCTCGATGTTGGAGTGGAACGTGTCGTAGTGGAGCTTGAAGAACGGGTGATCGACTTCGTCGACGAACCGCGCGGCAGTCGCGGTGTCGTTGATGAAGTAGTGCTCGAACCGGTTGAGGTATTCGAGGGCCATCGGCATGTTCGCCTGCTGAGCGTACGGCGCGACCTTCTGGAAGACCTCGACGGCCCGCTTCCACTCGTCGTCCGTCCGCCCGCGGCCCACGAGGCCGCCGACCGGCGAGCTGTACGGGCCCATCATCAGCTTCGAGCCGACCGCCACGTTATGGTCGATCATCTGCTTGAGGAAATCCACCGCCGCCTGCCGGACGGCGGGGCTGGGGTCGAGCGGGTTGGTCTCCTTTGAGACGATCACGCACGTCGTGCATTCCAGGCCGATTTCCTTGAGCTTCTTGCCAAGCGTCTTATATCGCTGTGGATCGGGGGAGAAGGTCGGGATCTCGACTCCGTCGAAGCCCCATGACTTGATCTTCTCCAGCAGGGGGTAATGCGCCTCGTTGATGTTCGCGCCCCACAGCAGCAGGTTGATCCCGTATTTCATGTCCGGTGTTCCTTTCGCAATCGCCCAAACGCGGCCACCTCGGCCGGCGGGGCGGGATTGTAACCGAATCGCGGCGAGCAAATCACGGTGCCTGAACCGCGAGGAACCGCGGACAATCGTCCGAAATCTCCAGGGGCTGCACGCTGCACGAGATTGGCGGATTGAACCGGCTCAAGACGTGGCTCGACCGGCGGCAACATTGCATGACCGAGGCGGCGGCGGCTTTCGGCATCACGCCGCCCCGCGGCATCCTCCTGCTGTGCCACACCGAACTTGGGCAGATTTTGCTTCTGTTCTCCGTCGCACCGGCGTATCCTTGACGCAAGGAATCGACAAGGAGGATCGCATGCGAAGCCTGAATCGCCGAGCGCCGTGGCACCTGCTGCTCCTGGTCACGTCTCTGGTCGCGCTGCCGACGCTAACCGCGTGCGCCGCCTCGGGAGCAGACGAGGCGGGGGCGAACGCCGCCCCGGCGGAGATCGGTTCTGTTTCGGTGGCGTCGCTGAATCGGCTGTCGAACCTGGCCAAAAAGATCGGCGTCGACTTGCCGCCGTTCCTCACCGCGGCGGGGATCGAAAAACAGTTCCCGTTCCTCGGGCAGGGCGGGCTGGATCAGGACAGGCCCATCGGCATCATTTTCTACGGGCGGCAGGGGTGGGTCGTGTCCAAGGGGCAGGGAGTTGTCTTTGTCCTTCCCGTTCAACCCGGCGCGGCACCGCTCAAGGCGTTCACGGATGCGGGAGCCAAGCCGAAGGAGGGGAACCCGGGGGTCGTGGAGATGAACGGGGCGGCCTTCCGGCGGACGACCGGCGAATTGCTCTTCGGCACTACTGCGCCAGCCGTCGCGGCCGTGCGCGAGGCGGAACTGACCGACCTGTATGGCAAGGCCGTCGCGGGCGAGGCGGCGCCCGGCGCCGCGTCGACCGAGGCCAGGATGATCTTCGACGTCAAAGCGCTGCGCGACGTCGACCCCGAGCAATTCAAGGCTTTCTTCGACAACATTGTCGCCTCCTCCGCCCCCAACTCCGAATCCGAACGACAGGGGCAGGAACTGGCGATCAAGTTCATGCGGAACCTCGACCGCGTTGACCTCACGCTCGGCGAAGCCGCCCGCGACCTGCAGTTGCGGTGCGCCATCGCTCCCGCGAAAGTTCCGCCCGGTGGCACGTTTCAGAAGCCCGCCCTGCCGCGGGAGGCGGCCGTGCGGATCGACTTCGCCGCGTCTCCGATCGACGCCATTCCGAATTTCGACGACGGCCTCAAGACGTTTGTGCACGGCGTCCTGGCCACCTCGTACCCGCACGCGACGCCTGAAATCGAACCGCAAGTCAGCCGGACAGTTCGCTCGGCAGCAGACGTGTTCCTCGGCGGCCAGGCGATCTCCGCCGGATTCGTTCCGCAGGGCAAGGGAGGCGTGCTCTACCTCGTCGAGCAGCACTTCAAAGGCCGCCTGGACGAGCGATTGAGCCAGCTTGCGGAGCAGTTCAACGCGAGTTCGGCGTTGCTCGACAAACCGCCGACGCGTTCGGAGGTTCAGCTCAGCCATTACGCCGATGCGGCCGGGCTTGATGTGACGCGCCTCCAGATGAGCGATGGCGGCAAAGTCGTCGCGTACATCGACGGTGCCCAGCAGGGAAGCACCGCACTTTTCACATTCAGCGACGACCCGGGGCGCTCCGTGGCGAGTCTGGCAGGCCAACCGCCGGGCGGCCCGATGAGCGGGCTGGCCACGGGCCAGGTTGACGTGCAGCGCGTATTGGAGGCGGTCGAAAAACAGCCCGACTCGCCCCTCGCCAATATGAAGCCCGATCAGCGGAAGCAACTGATGGATCTGGCCCGCGGCCAGATGATCCGTTTCGCCGCCCATGGCGAGAGCAACTCCATGGTCCTCACCGTCATCACGCCGGAGCAGTTCATCAAGGGGTTGGCCGAGTTCGCCAAGAATTCGGGCGGCGCGGCCAATGTGCCCAATACACCTTAAAGCCCGCCGGTGTACAGCAGAACTCGGTACGGACAACCCTCCCGCGGGTGGATGGGCACTCGTTCGTCCCACTGGGCTCGGGTCCGGCCAGTGTGTCACGAGCTCGGCGGCCGCGGGATCGGTCTGCTTGAGTATCGAACCGTTCCCGTAAGAAATTTCATTCGCATCAAACCTGCTCTTCACTCCACGGATCCCGAGGAAGTGCGAATCCCGCCGGGCTAAGCGGTGTCGGAGGCATGTTGTTTGCGGCTGGGCGTTTGAGCCCGGGTGATTCGGCCCCGGCGAAATGGCTGTTAAGGGAGTAGCGACATGAGGCCCCGCCGGTCACGATTTACACGCATTTATCACCGCATTACGCGTCGGCACACGCAACGGCGGCAGTGGCAGGAGATTAGCCAGCTGCGCCCGCACGGCTCGCTCGGACATCCAGCTTCGTCGTCCAACGTTACGCGAACGCGCCGCGCTTACGCGCATCATGAGCCCTTCGTCGAGCAGACCTTTACGCCGCCGGCCGATGAATTCCAGGTCGATTCCGCCGGCACGTTCGAATTTGCTGACGACCTGATGCCCCAAATGGAAGACACTCAGTCGGACGGCGGCATCGCCGTGGCGCTGCTGACGATCGGATTGTTTCTGCTCGCCTGCGCCTACGCCGCGTTCTCCGGCTACATGCACTCGTCCAACGATGCGTTCGCATGGCTCGGGCTCACCGGCTCGATCGGCTCCCTCGTCGCGGCCGGCGTCGGCATCTGCCTGGCCGCCTCCCCGACGCGCCGCTGCTACAGCGGCCGCTTCCTCGCCGTGGCCGCGGTCTTCCTCGCCTCGCTCCTTGGCGTGCTGATTTACGTCGCCATGCCCCATCCGTGAAATGTGATGCGCAAAACGTAAAGACGTAAAACGTAAGAAGATCTTATTGCGTTTTACGTCTTTACGTTTTCCCCCACTACGCTTGTCTATTCATCCAACGGCTTGACCACGATATTCCGGAACCAAACCTCGCTCCCCGGATCATGCCCCTGCAGTGCGAAGGTGCCGTGTTGCAGGAACCGGCCCGGGTGGCTCTTCGGCGGTTTGAAGCCTTCCGGCTCGGTCCAGTCGCAGACCGTCTCGCCATTGATCTTCAGGTCGACGTGGTTCCCTTTCACGATGATGTCGTAGACGAACCACTCGCCGTCCTTCTGGTGCGGGTCGCGGATGTTCTTGATGTCGTACAGACTGCCAGTCTTCTTCCAGTCGGTATGGGTGCAGTTCACCTGCGCTTCGAACCCCTGGTCGGGCCAGCCCTCCTCCTGGTACTTCGTATGAAAGTAGATCCCGGAGTTGGCGTGCGGGAACGTCTTCACCTCGGCCCGCAGATGGAAATTCTTCCAGTCGTGGTTGTGAACGGGGCCGACGTAGAACAGGTGGGCCGGGCCGGGGCCGTGAACGACGATGTGCCCGTCCTCGACCTTCCACGAGTCGGCGTTCTTGCCGATCTTCCACCCGTCCAGCGTCTTGCCGTCGAACAGGCTCACGAACCCGTCCTTGTCCGGCGGCGGGTTGGCCGCGCCGTCATTGCCGTCCGGCGCAGCGCCGAGAAGCCCAAGCATGACCGCCCCGGCGAACGTCATCGCCAACCTGCGAGAAATCCGAATTCCCATCGATGTTCCTCCTTCAAATGAGTCGGACCGGAATTGTGTTGCCGATAGGCGACGTTTGCAACCGGCGCCTCGTCTGAACTCATCAGAGCGGGGCGTGACGCCACGATTTATCACGCACTTCGGAATAACCGGGACCGCTCTGATGGGTGCGGAGGTTTTCTCATCAAAGGCTTGCGGCGCCCTTGCGATCAGTTCGCTTATGGGCTTTACTTTAGCGGGTGCCGCAAGGACGCGGCGAACGCGGGCGAAGTGTCAATCACGACGCACTCAATTCGGCGGGGCGTTAGCCCCAAATCCACAGGACGAGCAGGGTTCACGGTGCTCGACCTGCTGGTCTGCCTCTGCATCCTCGCCGTGCTGCTCACGTTCATGCTGCCGGTGATCGCGCGGGTCCGGCAGGCGTCGATGGACACGGTTTGCGCCAGCCGCCTGCGCGACCTGGCGTTGGCTGCCAATCTTTACCTTTCCGAGAACCACACGTACCCGGCCCCGTTGCGGAACACGGCGCCGGTCACGCTGCTGTCGCTCCCGCCGCTGCTGCCGGGGACGGGCGCGGTGGTGCCGGACAACGTGCAGGTGCGCCTGTTAAATGACTTGGCCCCCGATCTGCGAATCCCGCAGCTCACAAGCTCGCTCGCTGCCGACGAGTTGCCGCCGGGGGTGCAGTGCCCGGAGCTCGAGGCCGCCACGAGCGGGCGCGGCCCGTTCCTGCCCGACGCACCGGGCGAGTTCTACCTGACCGGATTCACGTACGTGGGCGGCCTGGGCGATCCTGGCGCGGCCGGCAGTGTGCTGTCGACGGTAACGACGACGGTGACGTCAACGATGTCCAGCGTCGGCTTGCTGCTGAGCCATGCCGCCGGCCGCGTCGCGCCCAGCCGCAACCCGCCGGGCCGGGCGACGTTGTGGGCCGACGAAGTCTTCGTCTCCCAGCCGACGGGCGGATACTGGCGGTTGGCGCATCCCGAACAGTCCGCCCTGGGCGGGCCGGCGCCGCTCACCTATGCCTCGGGCGCCTCGCGCGGGCAGCACGTGGCGCGCTGCGACGGCAGCGTGGACTGGGTCGCCGGCCACCCGGCCGGCGGTGACCTGGGCACTCAGCCGATCCTGGATGTGATGGCCACCTACCGGGTGGCCGGGGCTTATTGGTGGTTTTAACCGGCGCGCAAAGGGCAATCGCTGGCCCGCGCGCGCGTATCATGGACGAACGAATGCGCACGACAACGATCCAGTCCGACCTCCCGGCGGGGCCGAGCCCGCGGCCGACGGTGCGCCCGACCGGGCAGGCGGCCGGACGACGGCGCGGACGCCGCGGGCCCAACGATGTTGCGGCCGCACCTTCGGTCGCGCGGGCGAGCGGGCGCACCCTCGGGCGGATGGCTGCGGAGTATTGCGTCGCGGCGTTGCTGGTGGCGGCGGCGCTGGCGACGACGCTGGGCTTGTGGGAGCCGGTCTTCAGCCGCAACCCGTTCGCCCCGTTCTACGCCGCCGTGATCGTGGCCGCCTGGTTCGGCGGGATCGGCCCGGGCCTGGCCGCGACGGGCCTGGCGATCGCCGCGATCGACGTGTTCCTGCTCCCGTCGTTCGTCTCGCCGCTGCGCGGATGGCAGGACCTGGTGCAGGTCGGGACGTTTGTGTTCATCACGGTGCTGGTCAGCTCCCTGGACGCCACCCGCCGCCGGGCGATGGACGCCCTTCGGGCGGCCAAGGAGTCGGCGGAGATGGCCAGCGGGGCCAAGGACCAGTTCCTCGCGGTGCTCAGCCACGAGCTCCGCACGCCGCTCACGCCGGCCCTCGTGGCCGCCAGCACGCTCGAGGCGGACCCGTCCCTCGCCGCGGGCGTTCGCGGTGAACTGGGGATGATCCGCCGCAACATCGAACTGGAAGCCCGGTTGATCGACGACCTGCTGGACCTCTCGCGCATCGTCCGCGGGAAGCTGCCGCTGAAGCCAGAGACTCTCGACGTCCGGGCCGTGCTCGAGGACGTTGCGGGGATCTGCCGCGGTGCCGCCGAGATGCGGGGGATTCGCCTGTCGGTCGATTCCGGTGCGTCGGCCGCGTGGGTGTGCGCCGACGGGGCGCGGTTCCGGCAGGTCCTGTGGAATCTTCTCAACAATGGCGTGAAGTTCACGCCGGCTGGCGGCGAGGTGCGCGTGTGCCTCCGGCTGGAAGGCTGCGCCGAGCCCGGCACGGCAGCGGCGACGGCGACGGCGAACGGAGCCGACCTGGGCCTGGTGCGGATCGACGTCGAGGACACCGGCGCGGGCATCGCGGCCGACGTGCTGCCGCGCATCTTCAACGCGTTCGAACAGGGCGGCTCGTGCGTGACGCGGCATTTCGGCGGGCTGGGCCTGGGCCTGGCGATCGCGCGGGCCATCGTCACGCAGCACGGCGGTTCGATCAACGTCGCCAGCGACGGGCCGGGCACCGGCGCCCGCTTCACCGTCCGCCTGCCGCGGGTCGCGGCGCCCGCGTCGGCCGCCACGGTCGGACAATCGCCCGGCCCCGCGCCCGCCCGGGCGACGCTCGAAGCGCCGGCTGCCGTCCGACGTCTATTGCTGGTCGAGGACCATCCCGACACCAGCCGGGCGCTCGCGCACGTGCTGCGGCACCACGGGTACGAAGTCAAAACCGCGGCGACCTGTTCGGCCGCCCGAGCCGCCGTGGCCGGCGGGGGGCGGTTCGACCTGCTCCTCAGCGACCTGGGCCTGCCGGACGGCACCGGCCTGGACCTGGTCCGGGAGATCGGCTCCCAATTCCCCCGCGGCGCGATCGCCCTCAGCGGCTACGGCATGGAGCATGACGTGGCCAACTCCCGGGCCGTCGGGTTCGCCGCCCACCTCACCAAGCCGGTCGACGTCGACCAACTCGCCCGCACGCTCGACGCGGCGTTCGGGGGGTAAGCATCGTGAACAGAAATGTCCCGTTCCGACTCCCTGTCGTCGTGACGAATCACTATTTGCTTGCGTGAACAGTGACGATCAGCAGGAGTTCGTTCGGATGGCCTTTTGCGGTCGGATCCCACGTCGCGCGGGCGGCTACGACCGGCCGCCCCAGCGGGACGCGAAGCGTGGTACGCAGTTCCTGGATGCTCATGCTGATCGTCTCGAACGGCGAGCGGATCGCGCCGACGGCCGGCCGGGTTGATGGGTGCAACTCGGCTGGACGGGGTGTCGGGGCCGCCGGTTGGGAGGCTGCTGCCGGTTGAGTAG
>DASXMX010000213.1:0-1759 GCA_036495445.1 Tepidisphaeraceae bacterium | reverse complement strand
GCCGATCGGTTCAGAGCCGTAGGAGACGGGCTCGGCGATCACCTGCCCGCCAGCCAGGTTGGCCAACGCGGTCTTCGGGGGATTGTGGATCTTCACCCACTGCTCGTGCGACTCCGCCTGGCACGCACCCTTCACCGCCTGGGCCAGCATCCCCGGCATGCAGGGCAGCAATCCGGCGCTGATCGTCCGCCCGTCCAGCCCCGGCACGCGCGCCGCCCCCCGCACGAAGCTCGCCGCAACCCACCCGAACGGCAGGATCTGCTGCAACTCGTCGCACACCCCCTGGATCGTCTCAACGGGATCGGCGTTGGTGTTCAGCGAACTGGCGAGGCGAAAGAAGAGGCTCAGCTCCTCGTACGCTTGCGACAGCTTCCAGGTGAACTGGCTGATCATCGCCTCGTCCTCGCGACGGACGGCCTGCGATTCGTGAAAGTGGATGAAGGCGGCGACGGCCTGGTCTTTCTGCGCTGGCGTGTACTTGACGAACGGCCGCAGCGCCTCGGCGGCGCTGGCAACCGACAGGCCGGCCGACTGGCAGATCGCCTCGAACGTCGGGCTGGTCAGCCCCGCCTCGGTGGGGATCAACATCACCCAGAACGTCCCACCCGGCGTGGATGGGTCGAGCGCGCAGGCGATCCAGCAGCCGGGATACAGTTCCAGGTCGCGCGATTGCCCGTCGCCGCCGGTGGCGAATTTCTCGGCGATCAAGGCGCCCAGGCAGGACGACGCCGCCAGCGAGTAGATCGCGGCCGGCAGGCGCGGCGCCAGCAGCACCGACCCGTCGGCCATGCACCGCCAGACCAGCAGTCCCGACTCCGCACACCGTGCGGCGAACGCCTGCGGTTCGGCTTCCGCGTTGTTCCCAATCGATCCCAATCGCTGTGGCTCCCTCTATCCGACCTTCCGCTCCTCGGCGGGCGCGACGAGCAGCGCCCGCTCGATCTTGGGGAACAACTCCCGCATGCTGAACGGCTTGGGCACCACCGCACGGATGTTCGTGCGGGCCAGATCGTCCGGCTCGATCGTGTGCCCGCGAGCCGTCAACAAGAGCACCGGCACGTGGGCGGTCTTCGCGGTGGACTTGAGCCGCATGCACAGCGCCAGGCCATCGAGGATCGGCATCTGACAGTCGGAGATCACCAAGTCCGGCACATGGGCAAGGGCGAGGTCGTATGCGGTGCCCCCGTCGCCGGCCACGAAAACGGCGTAGCCACGACGCTGCAGATTCAAGTTAAGAATCTGCGTCACGTAGCTTTCGTCGTCGGCGATCAGGATCCGGCGTTGTGCCATTAATCGTGGTTCCGGCGCTCCGGAGTACCTCTCCCCCTGATGATCGGCATGCGGGGCGGCCGCCTGAATCGGCACTGTCGGCACAACCGCTCATGCCAGTTCTTTGCGGTGCGTTTTTATTTATTGCTTCCCATTTATCCAGACGAGGGCACGACGTTTGCCTTCGTCCCCGGTTATAGGAGGTTTCTATGCGAGGCATTCTTTTCGGCAAATGGATATTGGTGGCGGCCTTGGGCGTCGCTTATGGCACCGTCGGGCTCGGCTGCGGCCACGAGCACCACGACGACTACGAACACGCCGCCTATAACGAACCAGGCTATTATCAGCATCGTGATAATGACGATCACGGCCACGACGTCCATTACTATCACGACTACGACCGCGATCGGTACTGATTCGGGCGCGACCCGCTTACCCGGACGAGGCGGTTTATCGGACCGCAACACTCGTGATCAGGGAGGGCGAGGCT
>DASXMX010000212.1:0-14374 GCA_036495445.1 Tepidisphaeraceae bacterium | reverse complement strand
GAGCCTCGCCCTCCCGAACGACCTGCGGCCCGATGCCGCGCCGGCGCTGTCGTCGGCACCTGTAGCATTGCAGTACGAACGGCACGACCGCGTGGCGGGCGGCCCGGTCACGTCTGCCGTTTACGTCGCAGGCGAGTTGCTCCAGCCGGCGGTCATGCGATGGACCGGGATCGCCAGCGCGCTGGCCGTCCTGCTGTCGGCCCGCGCGATGGCCGGCGACCCGTCGCGGCCCTGGTGGTCCGTAGGAACGACCGCGACGATCAGCATCCTCTGGGCCGCCCTCGCCTGCTGGCTGGTGGCGCCGCGGCTGCTGTACGCGGGCGGATTGCTGCTGAATCTGGCGGCCACGTTCTGGTTCGCCGACCGGATCGCGCCGGGCAGCGCAACGCCGATATTCGATGTGACGTCTGCGAACATCGCCGTGCTGGCGCTCTGCGGCCTTGCGACGCTAGTTCTGCATCTGAACCTGTTCACCCGGCGGCCCCTCGAACCGGCACGCGTCGCCCGGCTCCCCTTCCACCGCTTCGCGGCGACCGTCTCGCTGATCGGCGTGCTTGCCACGACATGCATCCTCGTAACGGGCGATGTCACCGGGCACCGCGCGGGCGCCTCCGCGCTGCTCACTTGGGCGGCACTGGGATCCACGATCGTCCTCTCGGCCGCGATGTTGTGGGACGCGGCGGCGCCGTTCGCGCTGCCGGAGGTCTACGTGCTGGGACTCGCGGCCTTGGCCGTCGCGCTGCACGCCGTCCACTATTTCCATCAGCCCCTCCATGCGGGCGGCGCGATTACCGCCGCGGCGTACGTCCTCGCGACGGGAGTGCTGTACGCGTGCCGCCATGGGTTGATACGCGTCGCCGGTTCGCTTGGCATGCCGCCGATGCGACGCGAGAATCAAATCGACTGGCTCGCGCCGGCCAGCGTCCTGCTGGCAACGGTGTCAATCGCCCTGACGTTCGCCACCGATTTCACGATCACGGGAATGGCGCCGAGGCTCGCCGCGGCGACCGTTACGATTATCGGCCTCGGCGGGTTGATGCTTCTGGCCCGCGGGACCGAGCGCGTTGACCTCCGCCGGATAATCTTCGCCCTGCTCCGAATCAGTGCGGTGGCCTGGGGCTGGGCATGGCTGCCGCCGGGGGCGGAGTGGCTGACGCGAGCGGCGGTGCTCGTTTCGGTGCTTGGAATCTCCCTCCTTGCCTGCGGATTCATCGCGGCCCGGGAGCGGGAAGGCTCGCTCTGGCCCGCGGTGGCTCGCCACGCGTTCGGCTCGCTCACCTTTGGATGGGTGGCGAGCTTGCTCCTGACGATCGGCCTTGAGGTCGCCCTTCGCGTGAGCGGTGGATCGGCCCACTTTGCCGGCTGGGCAATCGCGGTCGTTCTGATCAACCTGATCGCCGGCGCGACCGCGGGAGTCCTGCTCGCTGTCAGTCCGCGACGAGACCCGCTCGCGCTTCCGGCAGCGGTCCGCGGCGCGTACGTCTACGCGGCCGAGGCCCTGCTCGCGCTGGCGTTCGTCCACCTGCGGGTGACGATGCCGTGGCTGTTCGGGGGCGTGTTGTCACAGTATTGGCCGCTCGTGGTCATGGCCCTTGCGTTTGGTGGCGTCGCATTGGGCGAGGTGTTCCGTCGAAGAGGAACGATCGCGCTTTCGTCGCCCCTCTTCACCTCCGGCGCGTTTCTGCCGCTGCTGCCGGTCGCCGCCTTCTGGCTTGCCCCTTCACGGGTGGAGTTGTGGGGCCTGCTGTTCACGGTCGGCGCCTTCTATGCGATCCTTTCGGCAGCGCGCCGGTCGTTCGCGTTTGGCGTATTGGCCGCCCTGGCGGCCAACGGCGGGCTCTGGTCGCTGCTGGCCCGCCAGCCGGCGCTGGCGTTCCTCGTTCACCCTCAAGTCTGGCTGATCCCGGCGGCCGCGTCGGTGCTGGCCGCCGCCCAGTTGAACCGCGACCGGCTCACCGCCGGGCAGTTGCGTTTCGTGCGGTATTGCTGCCTGATGGTCGTGTACGTCTCGTCGACCGCAGATATCTTCCTCAACGGGGTCAAAGACCATCCGGCCCTGCCGCTCGTGCTGGCCGGGCTCTCGGTAACCGGCGTGATGCTCGGCATCCTGTTCCGCTTGCGGGCATTCCTGTTCCTGGGCACGTCGTTCCTAGCGCTGTCGATCGTGACGATGATCTACTTCGCCTCGGTGGACCTGCACTGGACGTGGCTCTGGTACGTCGCCGGGATCCTGCTGGGGGCGGCGATCCTGGTCACGTTCGCGCTGTTCGAAAAGAAGCGGGCGGAGATGGTGGCGCTGGTGGAAGGGTTGAAGCGGTGGCAGTAGGGACGAACCTCGTGTTCGCCCTCTTTGTAGGGGCGAATCTTGTATTCGCCCGTCGCGTCGGCAACGAAAGAAAGAGGGTGAACACGAGGTTCACCCCTACAGAGGGCGAACACAAGGTTCGCCCCTACGTCATTCGGCGTTCCGCGTCCGCTCTTGTTGCTCGATCTCGGTCACCTTTTGCACGCGGCGTTGGTGGCGGCCCTCGCCGAAGGTGGTGCTGAGGAAGGTCTGGACGATCTGGCGGAGGGATTCCTCGCTGAGCAGGTCGGTGCCGAGGCACAGGACGTTGCAGTGGTTGTGCTCGCGGGCCCGGCGGGCGGTGACCTCGTCGTGGGCGAGGGCGGCGCGGACGTTGTGGACCTTGTTGGCGGCGATCGACATACCGATGCCGCTGCCGTCCATGAGGATGCCAATCTCGGCCTGCCCGTCGGCGACCGCGCGGGCCGCCGGGGCGGCGAAGTCGGGGTAGTCGCACGCCACCGTCCCCTCGCAGCCGAAGTCGATGACCTCGTGTCCCTGCTGCTTGAGGACCGGCAGCAGCCGTCGCTTCGCCTCGTACCCTCGATGATCACACGCAACCGCGAGTTTCATTGGTTTGTCTCATCCGATGGGGGCGAACACGCGGTTCGCCTCGCTCGACAGAAATGGGCGAACACAGGGGTTCGCCCCTACTTCAATACTTTTTCCGCCAGCCGCTTCTCGATCAGCGTTCGGAGTTGGCCGGCCAGTTCCTGGTAGACGTGGACGTCGCTGCCGACCGGGTCGTCGATGTCGCCGGCGGGATCGAGGGTGGTGACCTTTTCGTTGGCCGCCGGAACCAGCGCCGTCACCTGCTGCGCGTGGTTGCGGCTCATCGCAAAGATGACGTCCGCCTGGTGGATCAGCTCGACCGTCAGCGGCCGCGAGCGGTGGTGCGTGAGGTCGGCGCCCTGCTCGCGCATCGCCTGGATGGCCTGGGGCGCGGCCTTCGAGCCGGGCATCGCGAAGCTGCCGGCCGAGACGACGCTGATGCCCCGCCGTTCCAACTCGAGCTCGGGCACGGCGAGTTTCTCCGCCAGGATGTTCCGGGCCAGCGCCTCGGCCATGGGCGAGCGGCAGGTGTTGCCGCTGCAGACGAACAGGATCGTCGTCCGCAGCAGCCGCTCGATGATCCGCTCGTCGTAGACCCCGGGGCGGACGATCTCGTATTGCCCGTCGAGCACCCGCAGGAGGGTCGAAGGCTTGGAGTACTTGGTCGGCCCGGCGTCGAAGATCAGGTCGACCTTGCCGTCGAGCTCCTTGGCCGCTTCCTCCGCCCGCCAGGTGTCGCCCGCGCCGGCGGCGCTGCCGGCGGTCGTCAGGACGACCGGGCCGCGAGCCTGAGCGATCACGTCGCTGAACACAAGATGATCGGGGCAGCGGAGGGCGATCGTCGGGCCGTCGTAGATCTCTTGCTCGGGTACTTTGAGTTCCGCGGCCACCGCCTTGCGCCGCTCATCGGATACGTCGAAGATCAACCCAACCGGGCCGGGCCAGAGCTTCTTGATCAGGCGCTCGCGGTATTCGTTGACCGGATCGATATATCGATACGCATCGGTCGGCTGGGCGATGTGGATCGTGAACGGGCGGGCGCTGTGATCGCCCCGCAGCGCCCGAAGCCGCGAGCGGGCTTCGGGGTGCGTCAGCAATCCCGCGGCCCCGTAGACCGTCTCCGTCGGGAGGACGACCAGCCCGCCGTTGCGCAGCGATTGCGCGCCGTGATCCACAAGGGACAGGTATTCGCCGCCGGAGAAGATGGAGAGGATGGGGACCGCCATGTCGCGTCTCGTTCGCTCGTACGATATATGAGGCGAGCGAAGCCGGGGTGTCAAGCGGGGAGAAACGGGAGCATTGGTAGGGATCGCAAGCGATTGTCGAAGGACCGGTGCAACTTGGATCGAATGGATCAATCTCTCACACTGCTGCCCGTTGCCGTGCTCTTCGACATGGACGGCACGCTGACGGAGCCGATGCTGGACTTCGCAAAGATCAAAGCGGAGATGGGCATCGGCGATCGGCCCATCCTGGAGACGCTGGCGGAGCTGACCGGCGCGCAGCGGGCGCACGCCCAAGCCGTGCTGCTGCGGCACGAGGAGCACGCCGCGGAAAACTCGACGCTGAACCCAGGCTGCGGCGAGTTGCTCCGGTGGCTGCACGAACGCCGGATCCGCACGGCGCTGATCACGCGGAACAGCCAGCTCAGCATGGAGACGGTCCTCCGGCGGCACGGGCTGGAGCCCGAGGTGATGGTGACGCGGGAGGAGCCGCCCTATAAGCCGCACCCGCAGCCGCTGTGGCTCGCGTGCGAAAAACTCGCCGTCGCGCCCGCCGACGCGTGGATGGTCGGCGACGGGTGGTACGACGTGCAGGCGGGCCTGGCGGCGGGGATCCGCACCGTCTGGCTCAGTCATGGGAAGCCGCGGCCGTTTACGCATCAGCCGTGGCGCGAGGTGCGGGACCTGCCGGAGTTGCACCGGATGCTGCGGGAAACCGAAGCAGCGTCGCGGCCCGATGCCAGTACGCATCGTCGAGGCCCAGCCGCTCCTTGATCAGCACGTCGCGGCGCAGCCAGTTCTTCTCACGCATCAATCGGATGTCCTCGGCCGGCCCCAGGTGAGACAGCGGCGGGATCGCCGGGATCGGCCAGTCGCTGCCGTGAACAAGCTTCCGTCGAACGACGGAGTCGTTGAGCACCTTCGCGTACGCATAGGACCGCGTCGGCAGGTCCAGGGCCGCGGTGTCGCCGAAGCAGTTCTCGCATTCGTGGGCCAGGCGGACGAAATGGGAAACGAAGTCCGTCTCATTGGGCGCCGACCGCGTGCCGCAGTGGGCGGCGATCACTGTCACGCCCCGCCGCAGGGCCGGCGTGAGCAGGTACGGGTCGGCCACGTGCGGGTTGAGGTTCGGCAATGATTTCTCGCCGCCCGTGTGGCACAGCAGCGGCAGCTTGTAATGCGCGAGCGCCTCGTAAACGGAGTTGCACCGCTCGTCCGACGGATCAAAATCCTGCACGATCGGCAGCCACTTGAGCAGCACCGCCCCCGCCGCGACGCACCGCTCGATCTCGGCCACCGCGTCCTTCCGGTACGGATGCACCGACGCGCCAAAGAGCACCTTGCGGTGCCGCTTCGCGAGCTCGATCACGTAATCGTTGCTGACGTACAGATGCGTCCGCGCTTCGTCCCGCCGGCCCTCGCGGTCATAAACCGCATCAAAGGCAAGGACCGCCGCCGCGTCAAGTTTCTCCGTCTCCTCAATGTGTTCGACAAGGGTCCGCTCAAGCTGCCGATCCGCCGCCGCGTCCTCCCCCTCGATCCCCAGCCGCCATCGCATGAACCGAAACGGGATGCTATGCGACAACCGCCGTGACATTGTCCCATTCGGCGGCGTGAAGGCGGAGATGTGGACGTGGCAGTCGACGATCATGCGACTTCGGCTCCTCTTGGGACTCCGGTTTGCTCCGCGCTATATCGTAGCAATGATGATCCGCTTCTTGCCGGTGCCGTCAGCGGATCGCCGGGACGGCGAGGTCGGCGTCCAGGACCGTCACGCGGCTCGAGGGGACTACGTAGCCGTGCATGGGGTTGTGGGGGAAGGTGCGGCCGGGGGTGGGGGATTGTTCGATTTCGAAGGCGACGATTTCCTGCACGAAATCGAGCATCTCGGTGTTGTGGCTGCCGACCCAGAGGGTCAGCATGTAGCGGCCGGGGATCAGGGCCGGCAGGTCGATCTCGACCTCCAGGTCGTGCGCCCGCGGTGTATCCTTGATGAAGCGGTCGAGCGTAGGAATCGCCTGCGCCACGCCGGCCCCGCTGGCGTCGAGCACGTCGATCGACATGAAGGCCGGCTTGTGCGCCGTGCGGGACTCGAGCCGGACGCTAACCGCGAGCGTGTGGTTGGGCTGTTCCCCTTTGAGCGTGGCAGTGACGGCCTGCACGACGAGGGCGCTGGACTTGCGGTCCGGCTCGCGCTCCCACGTGCTGCCGTGCGTGTTGTACCCAGCTTCGTTGTAGTGGGCGATGGCGGCCTGGGTGGCGCCGTGAAACGCGGTGCGACCCTTGTGCAGCACCAGCGCCTCGGTGCAGAGCGTGCTCACCGCCGACATATTGTGGCTGACGAACAGCACGGTGCGGCCGCTGCGGGCGACGTCGCCCATCTTGCCGAGGCACTTCTTTTGGAACTCGGCATCCCCCACCGCCAGCACCTCGTCGACCAGGAGGATCTCGCTGCTGAGGTGGGCCGCGACGGCGAACGCAAGGCGCACGTACATGCCCGAGGAGTAGCGTTTCACCGGCGTGTCGAGGAACTTCTCGACGCCGGCAAAGTCGACGATCGCGTCGAACTGGCGATCGACTTCGCGCTTGCGCATGCCGAGGATCTGGCCGTTAAGGTAGATGTTCTCGCGGCCGGTGAGCTCGGGGTGGAAGCCGGTGCCGACTTCCAGCAGGCTGCCGATGCGGCCGAACAGCTCGATCTTGCCGCTGGTCGGTTCGGTGATGCGGCTGAGGATCTTGAGGAACGTGCTCTTGCCCGCGCCGTTGCGCCCGATCACGCCGGCCACGGAGCCCTGCTTGATCTCCAGCGACAGGTCCTGCAAGGCCCAGAACGTCTCATACGTCGGCGGCTGGAGCGGCCGCTTGATGCGGTGAACCAGCGCCTCGGCCAGCGTGGTCGCGCGGGTCGCGTTGTGGGCGATGCGGTAGGCCTTGGAGACGTTCTGAACGCGGAGGGCGACGTCACTGTTAGATGACATCAGCGAACCTCCTCTCCATCCGCCGGAAGGCGATGCTGCCCAGCAGCATCAGCACCAGCGCGCAGGCGGCCGAATAGGTGATCCAGCCCCAGTGCAGTTCCCCTTCGCCAAGGCACGCCCACCGGAACGCCTCGATCACGCTCGAGAGCGGGTTAAGCATGTAAAGCGTGAACAGGTGCGGATGGTGCTTGGCCGCGTCCTTGACGACCGAGAGCTTATACCCGGCCGGCGTGGCGTACATCACGAATTGGAGGAGCACCGGCAGCACGTATTGCACGTCGCGGTAGCTGACGGTCAGCGCGCTGGCCCACAGCCCAGCGCCCAGTGCCATCAGCAGGATGATCGCGATCATCACCGGGGCAAGCAGCAGGCCGGCACCGAGGTGGATGTGGGTGTGATAAACCCCCATCAGGATCGCGAGCACGATCAGCCCGACGGCAAAGTCGAGGAGTGTCGACAGCGCCGTCGACAGCGGCAGGACCATCCGCGGGAAGTAGACCTTGGAGACCAGTTGCGCGTTGCCGACCAGGCAGATGCCGGCCTTGTTGAGTGTGTTGCTGAAGACGTTGTAGGCGAGGACACCGGTGTAGGAGAGGACGAAGTACGGCAGGTCGCCGCTGGGCATCTTGGCAAGAATGCCGAAGACCAGCGAGAAGAGCCCGCCGGCAATTAGCGGCTGCAGGACGACCCACGAGACGCCCAGGGCCGTCTGCCGGTAGCGCAGGCGGATGTCCCGCCCGGCGAGGCTGAACAGCAGGTCGCGGAACTGCCAGATCTCCCGCAGGTTCAGCGGCACCCACCCGGGGCGGGGCTCGATCGTCAGCAACGGCTTGGGGGCTACGGGGGACGAAGCAGTCATAACATTCAAAGTCCGTTTTCAACTGGGCGCGAGGGCGCGTTGGTCGGCGCTTCTCGCATCGGCGGCCACCGCCGCTTCGACGGCGCCGGCAAACTGCCGGGCGATCGCCGGCAGCGCGTACCGGGCTTCGACCGCCTGCCGGCCGGTCTCGGCCAGCCGGGTTCGCAGCGCCGGGTCGCGGATCAGCGCCGCCAACCGGTCGGCCAACTCCTGCGGCTGTCGCTCGGGGAACACCAGTCCCCCGCCGGTGTCGGCGATTAACTTCGGGATCTCGCCCGAATCGGAGCCGACCACGGCGGCGCCGCAGGCGAGGGCCTCAATCACGACCCGGCCGAACTGTTCCTTCCAGTTCGGCTGAGTTTCGGAGGGCAGCACGAGCACGTCAAGCGCGGACAGGTATTCCGGCGCCTGCTCGTGCGGGACGAACCCGATCCGGCTGATCCGGTCGGCCAGTCCGAGCGTGCGGCCCAACGCATCGAATTCGGCTTCGAGCGGCCCCGCACCCACGACGACCAGCCGCCACGGCAGATCCGTGACGCCGGCCAGCCCACGCAACAGCGTCAGAAGCCCTTTTTCCTGGACGATGCGGCCCAGGTACCCGATCAACACCTCGTCGGGACGCTGGCGGAGGCGGGCCTTCAATGCCTCGCCCGCGGGCCTCTTATAATACACGCCGGGGTCAATTCCCAACGGCAGAACCGCCGACGGGCCGGCATATCCCTTCTGTCGGAAAACCCGCTCCACCTCTGCAGAAATCGGACAGAAATATCGGCTCCGGCGGAGCACGATCGATTCGGTCCAGCGGAACGGGGGCGGATACCGCTTGAGGATGTTCTGGGCCGAATAACACCCGATCGGCCTTCGCAGGCTGCGGCGATTCGCCCAATACACCTGGGCTGTGGCCAACGCATACGGCTCGTGATGGACGTAGATCGCGTCGGGCCGGGCCTCGCGGATGAGGGCGGCGAAGCGTGTACGATAGGTGTGGAGGATGATGTTGCCGGGCCGGCGGACCGGCACGGGGATCAATCGCCCGCGATAGGCCGGCCACCGCTCGCCACCGCCGATGACCTTCCCGTATTCATTCTTCCAGTTGGACGGAACGACCAGCGTGAGATTCCATCCCGTGGCCTGTTCGACTTCGGCGTACAGGTGCTGGTTGATCGGGCTGGCGCAGGGATGGCTGACGATCAGCAGGTTCAAGGGGAGCGTGCCTCGGTCAGACGGCAATCGGCCGCGCGTGGCGTGCGGCGAGACCTTGTGCCAGTTCGCGATATTCCTCGGCCATGCGGCGCCAGGCGTGCTGCTCGGCGACGCGCCGGGCCGTGGCCCCCTGCCGCTTGCGAAGGGACTCGTCGGCGGCCAGTTCCCGCATGCCTTGCGCCAGCGAGGCCAGGTCGTCGGGATCATCCATCACCAGGCCGCAATCGCCTTCGGCCAGTTCGCTGCCGCCGGCGGAGGTTGCGGTCAGGACCGGGAGCCCCGACGCCATCGCCTCCAGCAGGACCAGCGACCCGGCCTCGTAGCGCGACGGGAAGGCGAAGAAGTCGCACGCCCGCATGACCCGCGCAACGTCGCGGCGAAATCCCAGGAAGTGGACGCGATCGGCGATCCCCAATCGCGTCGCCATCTCGGGGAACGGGCTTCGTTCCAGCGCGCCGACGACGGCCAGATGAACGCCGGGCGCCTGGGCGAGCGCCTTGAGCGTCGTGTCGAGGTTCTTTCGCGGCGTGCGGATGTCGCCCACGAAAAGCCCCAGCGGCACGCCCGCGGGCAATTGCCAATCCGCGCGGTTCGCCTCGCCCGGGCGGAACTCGTCCAGGTCGACGCCGTTGAAGATGACTTGGACGCGGTCGGGGGGCAGGCCGATCGTCAACAATTCCTGGCGGATCTTGTTCGAGGGGGCGACCGTTACGCGCGCCGCGGCATACGCCTTCTTCTCCCACCGCGCGTTCCAGTAGCTGTACTGGTATTGATACCAGGCGTACGGCCCGGTGCGCACCCGCGAGACGTGGACCGGCGATTGGATCCAGCACCCGTGGACGAACTGGCAGAGGTTCACGTCGTGCGGCTCGGTCAGGACGTACCCGTTGCCGATCACCACGTCGAACCGGGCGCGGCGGGCGCGGACGCAGGCGTTGGCGCCGGTGGCGAAGGCCCGCACCTTGAGCAGGTTCGGCTTGCGGCAGCGGACGGGGACCCGGATGAATCTGGCGGCGCCGTCGCCGACCAGGTCGGGCGCGACCTTGTCGCCAACGATCTCTACGCGGTCGCCGCAGGCGAGCAGGTGTCGGACGAGTTCGTAATTGATACGGCCCTGTCCCTCGTTGCGGGCGACGTCGTGGGCGACGATGCAGCAGTTCATTGCGCGTCTCCCACGCCCGCGGAGGCGGCCGGCGGCCGCCACGAAGGTGCCTGAGCGGCACCGATGGGCGCCCGTCGCGGCTGGCGCCGGGCCGCGGCGGCGACGCCGGCGTGCGGTTCGGCCGCCCACGCGAGGCCTTCGTCCGCGGCAACCTGCCGCTCGGCGACCGGGCGGACACGGTCGATGCTGCCGATCAGGAACCAGCAGATCGCCACCAGCGCATAGTGCCCGCCTTCCAGCCAATACCCTATTTGCGAGAGGAGGACGCCGAGGGTCATCAGGGCGACCATGGAACGCCGTTGCCGCCAGACCGTGCACGTGTGGTACAGGACGTAGAGGATGGTGCCGACGTACAGCAGCCCGCCGAAGACGCCCAGCGACGCGAACATGTTCGCGACGTCGTTTTCGAACCCGCCCCCGTGCGTGCTGAACTTCGAGGCCGCCATGGTCGTGGCGCCCAGCCCCTCGCCGATGGGATTCTTGAGTCCCGTCGCGACGCCGATCAGCGTGAGGGACCAGTGGCCTTCGGCGCTGGATTCGCCCGGGTTCACCAGGCCTTCGAGCGTGTGGTCCAACAGCTTGGAGTCGCCACCGAGCGCCCCCTGCAGCCGGTGCAGCCCGAAGTACATGCCGCCCCCGCCAACGACGACCGCCAGGAACGCCCGGGCGACGACCTGCCGGGCGTCACGGCCGATCATGCTCCACATGCTCATGACGGCCAGCCCGACCAGCACGATCGCGCTGCGAATGGAGGCCAGGAACATCGCCCACACGAGCACCGGGATCAGCAGCGAGGAGGCCCGGAACCGCCAGACCAGTACCGGGGCGATGCAACAGGTCAGTCCCAGGCCCAGGAACCCCGCGTATTCGGCGGGCGAGGTGAAGTACGAGAAGTTGCGGATCACCGCCCCGTCGATCACCATCGAATTAAACCCGTTGGCGATCTGTTCGCGGATCCATTGCGCCTCGAACGCGAGCGGCCCGACGAACGTCTGCCAGAGCCCTAGCAGTGCGGCGGCCAACGCAAGCAGGGGGAACACGCCCTTGAGAAGCGTGCCCGTCAGGCGCTCGGTGGGCAGCGACCGGCCGGCCCAGAACCACAGCAGCGGCACGATGTAAAACAGGCCGCCCGCAATGCCGACCGTGAGGCCGCCCTGGAGCGGATTGAAAACCTCCAACCCCATGAGGATCATCAGCGCGACGACGAGCCTGGCCAGCGGCGTGTCGACCGTGATCCGCCGCTCGAAGACCAGCCGCGTGAACAGCAGGCTGATGATCGCGGGGCCCACCAGCAGCAGCGGGTCCTGCGAGATCAGGCCGGTGTGCATCGACACGTAGCGGCGAATGTCGCCCATGAACAGCAGGTAGACGAGCGTCGCGACGATGGCGGCGGTCGGCCGGAGGAACACCAGCACGCCTCCGACGCCGATCAGCAGCGCGGCGGTCACCGTCTGGCTCACGCCGGTGTTGAGGAACCAGAGCAGGAACAATGTGATCGCCACGGCCACCACCGGGGTGGTGAACTTCGAGTGCGACTCGGCGTCGTAGGGGTGTTGGGCTTGGGAGCTCAGCATGTGGCATTCACCGTCTGACAAGGGGCAACGCCCAGCACTTCGGCATACACTTCGCGCACGCGGGCGGCGATGATCGACCAGTCAAAATGGCGGCGAACGTAAGCGGCGCACGCCTCGGGCGCCACGGCGCCGAGCCGCCCGGCCAGCATTGCCACCATTCGCTCGCCCAGTTGGGCCGGCGCGGATCCTTCGAGGACCCACTGCGGTGCCAGCCCGTGCACGACCTCCGGCAACCCGCCGACCGGGGTCACCAGGGCCGGCGTGCCGGCCGCCAGCGACTCGGCCGCCACCAGCCCGAATCCTTCCAACGCCGTCGAAGGGACGATCGTCAGGTCCGCCGCCCGGTACGCCAGCGGCAGTTCCGCATCGGGCACATACCCGAGCAGCTTTACCATGTCGTTCAAGCCAAGCTGCGCGATCTGCTGGCGAAGTCGGTCGGACATCGGCCCGCGGCCGGCGATCAGCACGAGGGCGTCGGGCACCTGCCGCCGGACCGCGGCGGCCGCCTCGACGAGGTTGGTCAGCCCCATCCGCTGCACCAGCCGCCGGACGCACAAGACGATCGGCCGCCCCGCCGGCCACCCCAGTCGCTCGCGCGCCGCCGGCCGCGACCCGGCGATGTCGAACCGGGATACGTCCACCCCGCCGGGGACCACGCGGATGCGATCGGGCGCGATGCGATAGTCGCGGCGGAGGATCTCGGCAAACGCCTCGGAAAGGCAGATCAGACGCGAGGCGCGTTGGTACACCGCCCGCTCTAAAACTGCCTTGCCCTGGCAAGCCATCCGACCGCCCCCTTCGGCCCGCGATTCGGCGGCCCAAGGGCCATGGAAGTGGACCACATTGGGCAATCGTCCCATCGCTCCCAAAGCGCCGGCGGCATACAGCGCAAAATGCGAGACCAGCAGTTCCACGTCGCCCGACCGGACGGTTTCGTTCACGGCCGACCGGACCGCCCGCAGGCGCCGGAAAATCGTGGCCGATTTCGGGGCGACGGCGCGGACGCGGCCGCCCGTCGAGGCGGCCACCGCCTCGGAGCCGACCACCAACCCGCGGAAATTGACGCCTTGATTCGGCAGGGCTCGGAGTAGTTCGTAGTAATATCGGTCCAAGCCGCCGGGCTGCTCGGGGAACCAGCCGAGCCCCAGTTGAAGCACGGTGAGCGACCGCCGACCCGCTGGCGGGCGGGCGGGCGCCGGCTCACGACTCGGCCGCGAGTCGGCGATGGCAGAAGCGGCGATGGTGGCCGTAACCGTCATTGGACCATTGGAGTCAGTGGCTGCCCGCCCGCTAGCAGGCGCACAGGTCACTTGTGGCAACTAGTGGACGACCGGACGGTCTGTCGCCCCGCCGAGCGAATCGTCCACGCCGGTCAGTTGTGCGCCTTGAACCGTTTCGAGCAGCTCGTCGGCCAAGTGGACCGGCGAGTGCGCGCCCGCGCCGCCACCGCCGCCCTGTCGGGTGGCGAATGCCGCCCATTCCCGCTCCACCAAGCGGCGGAGCTGGTCGCGGAACCGCCGGCCGCTGAAGTTCTCGGCATGCCGCCGGATGGCGGCGGCGTCCCACTCGATCTTCTCGAACTCCGTAATCGCCGCGATGATGCTCTGCGGCGTCTGCTCGTCAAAGAACAGGCCCGTCGTGCCCGACACGATCGACTCGAGGACCCCACCGCGGCCGAACGCCAGCACGGGCGTCCCGCACGCCTGTGCCTCGACCGGCGCGATGCCGAAGTCCTCCTCGGCCGCGAACACGAACCCGCGAGCCAACTGCAGGTACCGACGCAGCCGCTCGCCCGACTGCTGGCCCAGCAGCCGCACGTTGGGGCCGGCGATCGCCTTCAGCCGCGCCATCTCCGGGCCGTCCCCCACGACGATCAGCTTTTTGTCCGGCATCCGATTGAATGCCTCGATGATCAGATCGATCCGCTTGTACGAGACCAGCCGCGACGCCGTCAGGTAGAAGTCTTCCTTTTGAGCGTGGGCGGTGAAGCGGTTGGTGTTCACCGGCGGATAGATCACGCTCGACTCCCGGCGGTAGATCTTCCGCACTCGCTGCCCGACGAACCGTGAGTTGGTTACAAACACGTCCACCCCGTTGGCCGAGCGGACGTCCCAGTTGCGGATGTAGTGCAGGATCGAACGCGCCACCAGCGACTTGGGGCCGCGGAGCATCTTCCCCTGGCTCAGGTACTGCCCCTGCATGTCCCACGCGAAGCGGACCGGCGTGTGACAGTAGCAGATGTGGAGTTGCGTCGGTTTGGTGATCACACCCTTGGCGGCCAGGTAGGAGCTGGAAATCACCAGGTCGTAGTTCGACACGTCCAACTGCTCGATCGCCAGCGGCATCAGCGGCAGGTACATCCGGTGCTTGCTACGCGCGAACGGCATCCGCTGGATGAAGCTGGTCTTCACCGGCTTGTTGCGGATGAAGTGGCGGTCTGCCTCGGGCAGGAAATCGAAGAGGCTGAACAGGTCGGCCT
>DASXMX010000211.1:0-2476 GCA_036495445.1 Tepidisphaeraceae bacterium | reverse complement strand
CTGGTCATCCAGCCGGCCACCAGCCCGACCGACGTCCACGTCGGCGGGGTCTCCCTGAGCAACGGGGCGAAGCTACAGATGGCCGGCGTGGGGGCCGGCCGCACGCACAGCAACCACGACGTGCTGGTCGTCGGCACGCTGGGGGCAACCGCCGACCCGACGTTCGCGATCGATGCCACCAGCAAGCTGGACCTGTCCGACAACGACCTGGTCCTGCACGCGGGCTCATCCGACGCCAACGGCACGACGGCGTACAACAGCGTCTACGCCCTGGCCAAGAGCGGCCGGCACGGCGACCCGGCCACGCCCGACGGGACGTGGGACGGCTTCGGCCTGGACAGCTCCGCCGCCACCGCGGTCTTCAACGCCCAAGGGTACGAGCAGGTCGCGCTGGGCGTGGTCGACAACAACCAGCTCGTGTTCGGCGCGCTGTCCAAGTGGACGGTCGGCACGGCCAGCGAGAATTTGGGTGCCAACGACGTGATCGTGAAGTACACGTACGTGGGCGACTACGCCCTGGAGGGCATGGTCGGCGACGACGACGCCGGCATCCTCCAGGTCGAGTACGACAAGGGCAAGACCAACACTCATAACTGGGCGACGGGTTCGACCCTGTGGGACGGGCTCTCGGACGACAATGAGGCCGGCGTGTTCCAGATCCAGTATAGGCTGGGCACGGGCGGGAAGAACGGGCCACAACTGTAGCAGCTACGCCGCCCCGGCGCCACGCTGCCGTGCGACATCGTTCGTTTTTTCCGTTGGTTCTGCGCGCGGTTTATGCGCTCGCATTTATATTGCACGCTCCCGCCCGGCCCGTATACTTGCGGCTGTTTGGAATGAGGGGACCTAAGCCGCCAGTTGCTTGGACGAGGGGCAACTCGGCGGTGTCGTGGGGGTTCCACCGATCCAAGCATCATTAGGGCGCATCGCTCTTGCATTGAACGCGCGGCCCGTGGCCGCGGGAGCGATGCGCACCGCGATCCAGCGAGTTGGGAGGAGCATCTCATGCGACGGCGAAAAACCCCGGGGTCGCATCTGGAGGGAATGGAAGGCCGCCTGCTGCTTTCGGCTTACGCCCTCAGCCAGGTGGGTTATGTCGGCGGCAATTCCACCGGCATGGAACCGCAATCGACGCTGGTGGCCGATGCCGAGGGCAATCTCTATGGGACCGCAACGCTGGGCGGCGCGCATGGAGCCGGCACGGTCTTCGAGGTCGTTCAAAACTCCGGGGCGCTGACGACCCTCGCCTCATTCAACGGGGCCAACGGCAAGGCTCCCTTCGCGGGCGTTGTGCTGGATGTGTCGGGGAACCTTTTCGGCACGACAACGGCCGGCGGGACGTATGGGGATGGTAACGTGTTCGAGATCGCCAGGGGGTCGAACGCGATCACGACGGTCGCCGAATTTAATGGAAACAACGGGGCCTTGGCTTATGGCGGCGTGACGCTGGACGGGGCGGGGAATCTCTTCGGGGCAACGTCGGGCGGCGCCAGCGGGAACGGCACGCTCTTCGAGGTTGGCAAGGGCTCGAGCGCGATTACCGACCTCCACTATTTCTATGGTCCCGACGGGGCGAACCCCAACGGCCCGCTGACGTTCGATGCCGCCGGCAACCTCTATGGAACGACCCGGAACGGCGGTGTGAACGGCCAAGGCACGGTGTTTGAAATGGCAAGCGGGTCAGGCGCGATCACTACCCTCGGCTCCTTCAACGGCTACAACGGGTCCAGCCCGCTCGGCAGCATCACGGTGGATGCGTCGGGCAACGTCTTTGGCACCACGTCGCAGGGCGGGGCGCTCTACGGCATCGCCTCAGGCGGTTACGGCAGCGTGTTCGAGATCGCCAACGGCTCGAATACGGTCACCACACTTGCGTCGTTTACCGGAACCAACGGGTCGTACCCATCCGCCGGACCGATCCTGGACGGCGCCGGCGATCTCTACGGCACGACCCAGACGGGTGGGGCCAACGGACGCGGCACCCTGTTCGAAATCGGCGCCGGATCGTTCACGATCACGACCCTTGCTACGTTCAACGGCACCAACGGTGGCGGGCCGGCCGGCGCGTTGACGCCGGATGCCGCCGGCAATTTCTTCGGCACAAGTGAAAGCGGTGGGGTCAACAATCAGGGCACGGTCTTCGAACTCGCCAAGGGCAGCAGCGTGGTTACCGATCTCGCATCATTTCTCCCGCCCGGCGGCGCGAACCCCTTCGCGGGTGTGACGCTGGACGCCACCGGCAATCTCTACGGGACCACCATTACCGGCGGGGCCAGCAATCTTGGCACCGTGTTCGAGATCGCCAACGGCTCGAACGCAATGACCACTCTCGCCTCGCTCAACCAAGCCAGCAACTGGTTGAGCCCCCCGCCCGCGCTCACGCTTGATGCGGCAGGCAACCTCTTCGGGACCACGGCCACCGGCGGCTACGCCAAGGGCGACGGCACCGTGTTCGAGATCCCGATGGGCTCGAGCG
>DASXMX010000210.1:0-6972 GCA_036495445.1 Tepidisphaeraceae bacterium | reverse complement strand
GGCATTCTCGATCCGCCCGCCCAACTGCGCGACCACCATGACGAACGGAATGATCCCGCCGGCCACCAGCCCGGCCACCAGCGCGACGACGAACACGACGAACACGGTCCAAACCCGCGGCGGCTTTCGGAGATAAGGCGTCCCGTAATAGTCCAGCGCGTAGGGGAATTCCTCCGCCGAGGGATCAAACGGAACCATCGCCGGCGGCAGCGGCGGCAAGGGCAGCGGCGCCGGGGCAAGCGTCGACGGTGGGTTCAGCGGGTCCAAGTCAATTCGCACATTAGCACCCGAATAAACGGCTGACAAGCGACTGTCGATTTGCCCATTACGTGGAGCAGACCGTCTTCCAAGAACCGAACCCGTGCGGTGCGGTTGGGCACACGCCGTGTGCCCCTACTGTATTCCCTCGCGCGGCTCTACAATCCCCGGTCGCATGTCGCAGCTCGACCCAGGTTCGATTCCGCCGGCCATTCCGGTGCCGACGCAGGCGCTGGCCTATTCGACGCCGCTGCCGTATCGGCGGCCGGGGATTGTCACGGCGATCGGGGTGATGGCGATCGTCGTCGGGTGCCTCAGCGTGATGGCGAACCTCGGCACCGGCATGACCGCGTGGGGGTTCCTGATGCTGTCGCGAGTCACCGCGCGGATGAGCCGGACGATGCCGGTGGCCGCCGCGACGCCCGCGACGCCGGCCGCCCCGGCCACGCCGCTGTCGGGCGGCGAAGTGGGGGCGGCGGTGAACACGGTCTCGTCGATGCTCGCCCTGGACGGGCCGCACGACCGGGAACTGGACCGGATGCTCCGCTTGCACGGCCGGGAAATCCTCGGCGGCGACGAGGACGCGCCCCTGACCGGGGCGGCAACCCGAGAGGCGATTACCTCCAGTCGCAAGTTTGCCAAGGGCGGCTCCCAACCGGCACAGTTCGTGACGGAGGAGGGGACCGTCGATGTCTACGCAGACCATGCCGTGTTCACCTCCGCCGACGGCGCGACCACCGTCCGGACCTCGGCAAAGAATCGGCTGGACTCGATGAGCACTGGCGGTTTGCAGTCATCAACTGCGTTCTCAATGAGTGCCGGCACGGCCCCGGCGGCGCCAGCCTCCTCGACATTGACGCCGGCCCAGGTGAACTCCGTCGTCGCGGCGGTCAAGTCGGCGGCTTCCACCACCCCGCTCAATGCGGCCCAAATCCAATCGCTGCGAACGGAGTTGTCGAAGCCGAACCAGTCGTTGGTGATGGTTAGCAACGGAACCCAGGTTCCGGCCGCCTTCGCCCAGCCGGGCGGGCAGGTGACGATCTACTTCAACACCGGCAGCATGCTCGTGCTCGGCCCGGCGGGGCACGTGATCAGCTCCGGCCCGCCGCCGATGCCGAAGTTCAACATCAACCCGGGCGTGGCGGGGCTCGTGATCATCGAGGCGTTTCTCTCGGCGGCGTTGGCGATCTACCTGCTCGTCGTTGGCGTCATCGTCCTGCGCGGCTCGTTCATCGGGCCGCGGCTCCTGCGGATTTACGCGTGGGCGAAGATCCCGCTGGCGATCCTGGCCGGGGTTGGGGTGGGAACGCTCATGTACCAGCTCTACGCGGGCATGAGCAGCATGCCCGGCTACGCGGGCGCCAATGCGGCGTCCTTCGCGCCTATTGGGATCATTTACGGCGTCGTGCTGGGCGTGCTCGGCGTCGCGTTCCCGATCGGCGTGCTGATCGCGCTGCGGTCGCGGACGGTTCGGGGGTATTTTAATGCGGTGGTAAGTGGGACGTGATGTGAGCCCACAAGAAATGCAAAAGAAGGAAGGGTCAGGAATGTCCCTGCGGCTGTTTTAGGGCAGACACGAATGTCTGCCCCACCCGTTTGTTCGCACAGGATTGACTCCCATGGATCAAGACGTTCTTCGGACCATCGACTCCCGGCAGGAAGCCTCGCTGGCGGAGCTGAAGGAATACCTGAGCATTCCCAGCGTCAGCACCAAGCCCGATCATGCGGCGGACGTCCGGCACTGTGCGAGTTGGCTGGCGGATCGACTCAAGCAGTCGGGGCTGAAAGCCCAGATCCGTGAGACGGGCGGGCATCCCGTGGTGCTGGCGAAGAACGACCATAAGCCCGGCCGGCCGACGGTGTTGTTCTACGGGCACTACGACGTGCAGCCGCCGGAACCGTTGGAGAAGTGGGTGACCAAGCCCTTCGAGCCGGCGGTGCGGGACGGGGCGATCTATGCCCGCGGAGCGGCGGACGACAAGGGGCAGGTCTGGGCCCACGTCCAGGCGATCGCCGCCTGGCAGCAGCACGGCGGGCTGCCGGTGAACCTCACGATGCTCGTCGAAGGGGAGGAGGAGATCGGAAGCGCGAACCTCGAGCGGTGGGTCCGCGAGCATCGCGACGAGCTGACGGCCGACGTCGCCGTGATCAGCGACACGAGCCAGTTCGACCGCGGCGTGCCCGCGATTACATATGGCCTGCGTGGCCTGGTCTACTGCGAAGTGTTCGTGACTGCCGCCGACCACGATACGCACAGCGGCCTGTATGGCGGCGCGATCCCGAACCCGGCCAACGTGCTGGTCGAAATGCTGGCAACCCTGCACGACCGCGACGGGCACGTGACGATCCCCGGTTTCTACGACGCCGTGTTGCCGCTTGCCGATGCCGAGCGCGGGGCATGGGGAAAGCTGCCGTTCGACGAGGCGCAATGGCTCCGGCATCTCAAGCTCGACACGCCGTTCGGCGAGACCGGGTACAGCACGCTGGAGCGCTCCTGGGCCCGTCCGACCTGCGACATCAACGGCCTGACCAGCGGATACCAGGGACACGGCGCCAAGACGATCATTCCGTCCACGGCGTCGGCCAAGGTCTCCATGCGGCTCGTTCCCGACCAGGATCCGCTGAAGATCGCCAACGCGTTCGAACAGGCCATGCGCGACCGTGCGCCCAGGACGGTGACGGTCGAGTTCGCCCGCCACGGGTTGGCCGGGCCGGTGCTCGTGCCGCACGAGGGGAAGGCGATGCGGCTCGCCGCCGACGCGTTAAAGGAAGGTTTCGGCACCGCGCCGACGCTGATCCGCGGCGGGGGCAGCATCCCCGTCGTCGGGCTGATTAAATCGACGCTCGGCATCGACACCCTGCTGATCGGATTCGGCCTCCCCGACGATCGCGTCCACTCGCCCAACGAAAAGTTCGACCTCGACGCCCTCCACAAGGGCACCCGCACCGCCGCCGTGCTCTACGGGAAGTTGGCCGAATTGTAGTGTTCGCCCTCCCGTAGGGGCGAATCTTGTATTCGCCCGTCTTTTTCCGGTCGGAACGAAAGAGGGTGAACACAAGGTTCACCCCTACAAAGACGAAGGGCGAACACGAGGTTCGCCCCTACGGGAGCAAATGCTTCGGGTTGTCGCGGGTGAGATGCCAGACCTCGGCCTCTCCCACCGACTCGATCGCGCGGGCCAGGCCGCTCATGCGAATGGGAAGCCCGGCGAGGTTGTGCAGGTCACTGCCGAGCATGAAGTATCGCCCCTCGGCCAGCAGCGCCTCGGCGATCTGGCGCGTGCGGGTCTTCGGCGGGTCGCCGAGGCATTGCAGGTTGCCTTGCAGGAGCAGGCCGCGGTCGATGAACTCGTCGCACAACTCCGGCTCGTCCTGCACTGCCCGCATCCGCTCGGGATGGGCGAGGATCACCTTCAATTCCTTCGACTGCAGCCACTCGACCGTCTTCCAGAAGAACGCCGGGAGGCGGTCCACCCAGATGTCGAAGAGGCAGTAACGGCGGGCCATGCCGTAGGTGAGGATTTGCTCGGGCGAGAGTTGGACGAGGTCGGCGCGAAGGTTCAATTCGCCGCCGGGGTAAACCTTCAATGGAATGTCCGCGGCGTCGAGTTCCCGCTGGAGGTCCGCAACCCGTTCGGTAATTCCCTCCACTGAGTTCTGCGGCAGGTTGGGCCAGATGTGCGGCGTGCAGAAGCTGTGCGTGTAGCCCGCCTCCACCATCCGTCGCGCGCAGGCGAGCGACTCCTCAAGATTTGGGCACCCGTCATCGATCCCCGGCAGCAGGTGAGAGTGGACGTCGATTCGACCGAAATTCGTTTCTGACATGAGACCGTTTCTTCCGTGCTCTTCGCCGGAACATTCGAGCGTCACTCTTCCTGCTTCTTCATCGCAATCGTGCAATCGCCCTGTAAATAGTCGTCCAAAACCACTATTTCCGATGCGGTCCGTCGGGCGAACGCCTCCACGCGATCGCGATGATGCCACGTCAGGTACGCCTTGCCCGCCAGCGCCGAGGACGAGAGGAAGTTGAAGACGACCGCCTCGGCCGTGGCGTCGTACGCCCGCCGGAGGGTTTCGTAGAACTGCCCCTCGTCCATTGTGTTGAGCGACCCGCTGAAGACGATCACGTCGGCCCCGACGAACAGCCGGGCCGGGTCGCGGACGAAATCGGCGCGGAGGATCCGGGCGTTCGGCAACGCCTTGGCCTCGGCCGCGCCGGCCAGCGTCTCGACCGCCTCGAGTCCGATGTAATCGGCCACCTCGACGTTTCGCGACTGCAGGAAATCGAGGTAATCGGCCCGCCCGCACCCTGCGTCCAGGACCGACTTGCCCGCCGGGTCGTACGCCCGCCAGATCGCGTCGAACCGCGCCCGCTGCGTCTTGGGGCTGGCCCACAGCAGCGCGCTGAACCCCGCCCCGTATTGCCGGGCGGCGCGCACGTACGGTTCGAGATACGGTTGAGGTGCGGCGGCGCCCAAGGCCATCCCTCCGAGTAGCAATCACGGGAGGGCGAGGCTCCCGCCGAGCCGAGGCTTGCTCGGTAAGATCGGCTCGGCGGGAGCCTCGCCCTCCCACTGGCAAACGAGCAGCGAATTCTAGGGCGTTTGCCCGCCGCACGCCACGCCCGCTATCGTTGGCTCCATGGAGATCCCCTGGCTCGAAGCATTACGGGCCGCCGAGCGGGAGGCGGGGCGGCCGATGATCCTCTCCCTTGCGACGGTGGATGACGCGGGCGACCCGCAGGTGCGATCGGTCGTCTGCCGGCGGGTGGATGACCGCGGGATGCTCTGGATTGCCAGCGATGCGCGGAGCGTCAAGCATCGCCAACTCGCAATGCACCCTCGTGCCGCGGCGGTCGCCTGGTTCCCGGCGACGCGCGAACAGTTCCGCTTCAGCTTCAGCGGTTCGGTCCAAATCCTCGGCGGATCTTCCGAGTCGTCCGATCGCGTTGAACTCTGGCGCTCCCTCGCGCCCGAAACCCGCGCGACGTTCTTCTGGCCCGACCCGGGCGGGTTGCGAACCGCCGGGGACGATGCGTTCGCCAAGACGAGCGATGTGGCGGATCCGCCTCCTTCCTTCGAACTCCTGGTGCTTCACCCGACCGCCGTGGACCATTTGGTCCTGACCGCCCATCCGCATCGTCGGCGGCGGTGGACTTCGGAGGGGCAGTGGGCCTTGCGGGAACTGAATGCCTGAAACGCGCCGGGTGGCACGGACATGTACTCATCGCTACCATGCCCCTCCCATGCGGTGGCTGTTGCACGGAAATCTGACGCCCGCGGTGGCCGTGGCGCTGGCGCGGCACAAACAGGAATCGCGCACGCCGGCGGACGTGGGCCTTGCGCCTGAGGCGGCCGTACAGGATGTTTTCGACGCGGCCCGCACGGCGCAGCTCGAAATCCTGACCGCCGACGCGGGCCTGGCCCAGGCGCCGTTCGAGCAGGGGGCGCGGTTCGCGCGGACGATGGTCCTGCTCAACGTCGAAGGGGGCGACGTCGAACAGGACGACGCGCTCGACCGCCTGTTCGAACGCTACAAACGCCTCGCCCCCGGCCGGCTCTACACCGTGACGGGATCGAGGGTGAAGGTCCGGCAGTTGCCGGGGAAACCGTGAAACGTGAAGAGTGAAACGTGACAGGACAGCCATTCGTCACGTTTCACTCATCACGTTTCACGAAGCGATGAACCAACACCACGCAATCGGAGCATCTCCCCATGTCCCTCCTCGTCACCGGCTCGATCGGCATCGACAAAGTTGAAACCCCGCACGGCAAGCGCGACGACGTCATCGGCGGGTCCGCGATTTACTTTTCGTATGCCGCGTCGTTCTTCACGCCGGTCCGACTGGTGGGCGTCGTGGGCGAGGACTGCCCCAAGGCGATGTTCGACGTCTTCGAGGGCCGCGATGTCGACACCGGTGGCCTCGAAGTCCGCAAGGGGAGCAAAACGTTCCGCTGGCACGGCTCCTACGTGCAGGACATGAACGAGGCGGTCACCGTCGACGTCGACTTAAACGTCTTGGCCGAGCGCGCCCCCAAGATCCCGCAGAACTTCCTCGACAGCCGCTACGTCTTCCTGGCCAACACGCACCCGGTGCTGCAACAGGAGATGCTCGCGTCGCTCAAGTCGCCCAGGCTGATCGTGGCCGACACGATGAACCTCTGGATCCAGACCGAGCACAAGGAACTTTGCAAGCTCCTCTCGAAGATTCACGGCCTGGTGCTCAATGATGGAGAAGCCCGTCTCTTCACCGGCGAGAAGAACCTGATCAAGGCCGCCCGCGCGGTGCTGAAGCTCGGTCCCAAGTTCGTCGTCATCAAGAAAGGCGAGCACGGCTGCCTGATGTGCTCCGACCGCGGCGAGTTCGTCCTTCCCGCCTACCCCGCGGAAAAGGTGATCGACCCCACCGGCGCCGGCGACAGCTTCGCCGGCGGGATGATGGGATACCTCTCGACGCAGGGCACGTTCTCGGCCGCCACGTTGAAGCGGGCGCTGGCGTTCGGGACAGTCGTCGCGAGTTATACGATTGGAGATTTCTCGCTTGCCGGGCTTCAGTCGACCAACCGTGAGCAGATCGACGACCGGTGGCACGAGTTCAAGCAGGCGATGAGCTTTTGACTGAATCGCCATGGAGGAACGCTTCGTCGGCTCACGACGCCGGTCGGCCGCTTGCGGTTTCGCGCCGGGCGCGCGATTGGACCGCGCGCCCGGCGC
>DASXMX010000209.1:0-5541 GCA_036495445.1 Tepidisphaeraceae bacterium | reverse complement strand
AAGCATTTCTCCCTCACCCCAGCCCTCTCCCGGAGGGAGAGGGAGCAGGAGGGTGGTATCGAGGGTTGAAGCTAATCCCGCACGTTCGCGATCCTCGGCGATCCGTTCGGCAGCACTTCGAACGTGCCGGTCTCGCCCAGGCTGTTGGTGCCGGTGTCGTACATGCACTCGGCGTGGGCCGGGGGCAGGGCGAACGTGCCGGGGGTGATCGCGCGGGCGGTGTAGACGTACGTGCCCGACCCGCTGGCGGTGAGCCGGCCGATCAGCACGAGCCGGTCGTCGCGCATGTCGAGCCGGGCGTCTTGGAAGACGTTGGGCTTCGCGTCATCCCGCGGCCGGTCGGCCGCGTCGGCCGCGGTCGTTTCCAGCCGCGGGTTTTCGATTTCCAATCCCGCCGGCAGCAGGTCGTCGATCGCCACGTGCTCCAATGGCGTGGCGCTCGCGATCGTCAACTCCACCTGCACCAGGTCGCCGCTGCGAACCCGATTGGCAACGAGCGGCTTGCCGTGCTCGTCGAGCAATCGCCGGCGGATGCTCATCCCGTGGTCGGCCGCCGCGGGCGGCGACAACGGAACGCCCACCTGCAGCCACGCGACGTGTGCCTTCGCGTTCGTCGGTCCGGTGATCGACAGGCGCAGCTTGCCGCCTTCCGAACCGCCGTCCCCGTCCCACGTCAGCGGTTCGCCGCTTGCGGCTTCGCCAACGCGCGACTCGCCGAGCCTCAGCTCAGCGTTGTCATACCCCGCGACCGACTTGCTCTGCCTGAGATATCGTCCCAGCGCCAGGACCGCGAACGCCGTGTCCTGCGTGCTGCGCCACTGCCCGTTTCGCCCCGCGTCCGCGAGTTGTTGGACAAGCTCCGGCAGCGCCGGATGATCCGGCTGCACCGCAAGCAGCGTATCCACAAGGATCGCCCGGTCCCGCACGGGCGACCCGAGTGATCCCGACAGCGACCGCTCCCCGCGCGGCTGCGGCAGCGACTGCGGGATAAGGAACTCAGCCAAGTCCCGGCGTCCCGCCGCCAGCCACGCAGCCGCCAGGTGCAGCCGCGCCTGCCCGCCGATCGCCGCGCCAACCGGTCGTGGTGATCTCACGATTTCCGCCAGCCGGCTCATCGCCGAACGGTCCGGCTGGCCCGCCAGCGCCAGCACATAGCACGCATACGTCTGTGTTTCGAGCATCTCGCTTTCGTCGCTGCTGACGTTCAACAGCCCGTGGACGTATCCGAGCACGCTCTTGCGGAACTCCTCGGGCACGGGATGCCCGGCGTTCTGCGCCTCGATCAGGAAGTGGGCCGCGTACACCGTCCCCCAAGGCCACGGCTCACGGTAGGCCGGCCACATCGCCAGTCCGCCGCTCGCGGTCTGCATGCCGATCAATCTCGTGATCCCCGCCTTCACCTTCTCGTTCACCCGGTCCCGCTCGAACATGCCGGGCGCGATCTGTTGGCCGATGTCGCTCAAATACACGAGCGGGAAGAGCGTGCTGGTCGTCTGCTCGAGGCAGCCGTACGGGTATCGCTCCAGGTAGTCGAGCCCCTGCGGAAGCGACAGCGAAGGCCAGGGCGTCACACGTAATTGGAAGTGTTCCGTCCCTTTGAGCATGCCGCCGGGCAGAGTGATTTCCGCGGGCTTGGCGGGCCTAGCGACGGCGTACCCGCCGACGCGGATCTCCGGGCTGGCGGGGCGGACGGGGATCTCGACGTCCTCCTCGTACGACTCACCGCCGGCCGTGGCGATCAACGAAACATGGCTCACGCCCGCGTCGCGGCCCGCGGTGACCTCGACGACCTGGGTCGTCTGACCGTTGGCCGGCAGACGGATCGCGCCGATCGACGCGTCGTTGCTATTCCCGAACCGCAGCGGGCCATCCGAGACGTGAAGATTGACCGTCGTCTCCACGCCGGTCGCCTGGTTGTTGAACAATGTAAGTGAAACCAGGAACTTGTCCCCCGGCGCCGCGAACCGCGGCCAACTGCTCTGGACGATCAGGGGCGAGCGGACATGGACCGCAGATTCCCCCGACCCCGTTGCCGGCCCGGCCGAGGCGACCGCCATCAGCCGGAGCTTGCCGATAAATCGTGGGACGGCGAAATCCGCGTGGGCGATTCCGTTGGCGTCCGTGTGCAGCACGCCGGACACCAGCGCCACCGGCTTCACCCGCTTGGCCGAAACGGGCGAGCCGTGCCGCGGGTCGTAATCGCTCTTGTCGCCGCCCACCGCGCTGATTCGCTCGGCCCTGGGCACCTCGGGCATGAGCTGCCCGTACAGGTCGGCGGTCTCGACGCCCAAACCGCGGAGGCGGGTAAAGAACGCGAACGGGTCCGGCGTTCCGTAGCCGGTGAGCTGGCAGATCCCCTCGTCCACCGCGGCGACCGTCACCGCCGCGTCCTTCACCGCGTTGCCCGCGGCGTCGGTGACCGCCAGATCGACTCCGAGCGACCTCGCCGGGCGGATCTCGGCCGGGGCGGCGAGGTGGACGTTGAGCTTGCGATCGGTGTTGTCGAGCGGGACGCGAACGGTCCCGATCGCGCGGTGCGTCTGCCACGCCGCGTCGGGGTCGATCGCGCGGACCACGGTCGCGGTGATGTAGGCGTTGGGCAGGCAGGCGCCGCTCAGGACGATCGGCACCGCCACGTGTGATGCGGTCATCTCGATCACGCGCGTCGTGACCACATCGTCCGTCTCCACGCTCAGCAGCAACCGCCCCGCGAACGGGCTGCGGACGACGACCCGCGCCGCATCGCCGGCGCGGAGTTTCCCGCCGGCAGGCGATTGGAGCGCGCTGCGCAATGCGGAGATCCCATCGGCGAGTTCGGGAACGACGGAGCCGCTTTGCTGTGGCACGGGCGCCTCGCCCGTGCTGGATAGCTCCCACGGGCGAGACGCCCGCGCCACGAGGAGCGCACCCTCGCCTTTCAGCCCGGATCCCAGATGTTTCATCGCGGCCGCAATTGCCGCAGCATCGGGAAGCCGTTGAACAAGCAATTCGAGCTTCTCCGGGTTCTCCCGGCTGATGTTGTCCTCCCACGCGCCTTGCCCGGCGTAGAAGGCGATCGACGTCATGCCGCCGGTTTTCGGATCGCGGACGCGCAGGACGTAGGAGCCGAAGGCGGTGGGGCGGAGGTCGAACGTGGCCTTGCCGCCGCCGACGTTCACTTTGAGCGGCTCACCCACCGCATCGAGCAGGCGCGTCGAGTGGTAGACGTAGCGGTTGTTCTCGTACGCCAGCGAGTTGTTCCACGATTCGCGATAGAGCATCGCTTCGAGCGCGACGTCCTGCGTCGCGATCTTTCCGTCAGGCGCGACGAGCGTCACGTCGAACGAATTCGGCGTATCGATGGACGCCCCGGCCGAGCGGGCCTTGATGCCGATGTACCACGGCAGCGGGTCGAGCTCGGCGTCGGTCGAGGCGGAGACGGACCGGCCGCCGGCCTCGGTTACCGAGGCGACGACTGACAGCCGCCACGGGCCGACGTATCGGCCGCCGGGTTGTCCCGGCGTCGGCGTGACGGTCGCGGCCGGAGACGATCGGCCCTTCTTGTGGCGCTTCACGGGTTTGGCCGGCGCCGTTTCATCACCCCCGACCAGGCTTGCCAGATCGAGCTCGAACGAGGCATGTCCCTTCGCGTCAAGCTGTTGCTCCGGCAGTTCGCTGCGATGGCCGGTGACCTTGAGGTCCTCCAGGGTCTGGGCGGTGGAGGCGGCATCGCCGAACGTCCAGGCCCGCCACTGGGGCGGGGCGAAGGTCGTCGGGTCGATGCGTGCCACGAGTTGGGCGGGCCGTTCGGCTGCGGGTTTGCCGAACAGGTAATCCGCCTGCACCTCGGCCGCGAGCGGCTCGTCACTGACCAGGAAACGCGGGGTGGATTCATCCGATCCCGTCGTCGCGTGCCCGTCCAGCTTCATCGCCACCTGCATCCGGTTCGGCATGAAGTCTTCGACCTGAAACGACGCCGCCCCGAACGACTCGTCCGGCTTGTTCTGCCCCGGCAGTCCCAGTGTCACGCTCCACCGCCCGGTCGGCAGGTCGTCGGGCAGCGGCAGGTCGAGCGAGACGCAGCCGTCGGCGTCGATCTTGCCGAGCACCGCCTTCCAATCGTGCAGGTCCGGCCGGCGGAACTGCCATCGAACCGGGAAGCCGGTCGGCGTCGCGCCGTCGGGCCCGCGGACGATCGCCCGCAGGTGGACGGTTTCGCCCGGCCGGTAGACGCCGCGTTCGGTGTAGATGAAGGCCTCGTGGCGTTTGCGCAGGTAGGGGGCGCCGGCCGTATCGGATTCGCCGAAGTTCACCTTGCTGCTGCGAAGGTCGAGCCAGGTGAGATCGCGACCGGTGGAGGCGGCTGTGGACCGCGCGGTGCGGGGTGTTTCGGGCGAGCTCCCCTCATTCCCTCTCCCGGTAGTCCGGGGGAGGGTTAGGGAGGGGGATTCGTCGATTGGGTCCCGATTGGTCATCGCCTGCCGGCCCCCTCCCAAGCCCTCCCCCGGACTACCGGGAGAGGGAGAAAGTCCTTGCGGCGTACCCTCGACCGGCGCATCGGGGCGGTCGGCCAGCAGAAGGCTCGGCGTCTCGCCCTCGGCGGTCGGCGCGGGCGCGATCGTCGCCAGCCCGTTGGCGTCGGTCTTCGCTTCGCCCAGGAACTGGTTCTTGTTGGAGTAGACCCGCACGCGGACGCCCACCAGCGGCTCGGCCGTGCGGAGCGACGTCGCCCACACCGTGATCGCAGTGCGGCCCTGCTTGGCGGTCAGGCCGATGTCGGAGAGTGTGAGCATCGCCGAGTCCTGCCGCCGGCCGCCGTATCGTTCGCCGTCGTCGCTGTCGGTGGTCGCCTTGCTCTCCAATTGGAGCAGGTAGACGCCGTCGCGCGGCGCGCCTGCGGGCAGCAGGTCGTCGAGCGAGAGCCGCACGTCCTGCACCTTGTTCTTGACCGGCGCGATGCGGATGTCGCGCGTCGCGATCGGGCGATCGACGTTGCCGAACGATGCCCCGAGGTTCCGCCACGCGACCAGGTTGTTGTCGTAGATCCGGGTGACGCTCGCCCTGAGGCCGGTCACGTTCACGGCGTGCGCGAGCACCGTGCGGTTGCCCGCCGACCCGAGGTATCCCTCCTCGTGTTCGAACCGGACCGACGGGCTGCGATCGGGCACGAAGACGCTGAGCGTTGCCGGCCGCGGGCGCGATTGCCGGGGGACGCCCTTGGGCGCGGCGGCGATCTTGATCGCGTAACGCGTCGCGGGCTCGAACGGCCCGTGAAGTTCGACGCCTTGATAGTCATTCTGCAGCGTGAACCTCACCGCCGGCTCGACCGAGATCAGCGGCTTGAGCACGTTCAGATCGACGGCGTTGTTGAAGCGAACGCGGATCAGCGGATCCTCGCTGCCGCCGGCGTAGGCGGACGCCTCGGTCGCGGCCAGTTCGGAGCCGAGCGGGACGTTGCACTGGTAAGCCGACGCGAGCCCCAATGGCCCGGACCGACCGTGGAGGCCGGGCGAGACTTCGATGACCGCAAACCGCTCCGCCTCTTTCGTCGAATGGGCGGGG
>DASXMX010000208.1:0-10006 GCA_036495445.1 Tepidisphaeraceae bacterium | reverse complement strand
GTTCCACCAGATCTTGTCCATGCGGTTGTCGTGGCAGCCGCAGTCGGCCACGGCGACCTTGTAGAAGTCGTGGTGCCACAGGAGGGCCGCCAGCGCGTTCTGCCCGCCGGCCGACCCGCCGTAGATCCCGACGCGCGACAGGTCCATCTGCGGGTGCGCGGCCGCCGCCGCCTCGATCCACGCGATCCGGTCGTCGAACCCGGCGTCCTTCAGGTTCTTCCAGCAGACGTCGTGAAACCGCTTCGACCGGCCCGACGTCCCCATCCCGTCGGCCTGCACGACGATCATTCCCCTGTCGGCGATCCGCTGCATCGTGCCCCAGTCCGGGCGGAACGATTTGGGTGTGTAGAAGGCCTGCGGGCCGGCATAGACCTGTTCGACCACCGGGTATTTGTGGGACGGTTCGAAATCGCGCGGCAGGAGGAGGATGCCGTAGATGTCGGTCGTCCCATCCCGTCCCTTGGCGACGAATCGCTCGGGCCAACGGCCGTGGCGTTCAGAAAGGACTTCGCCCGCATCGGCCTGCTCCAGGCGGACGATGAGCTTTCCCGTGTTACTGCTCCGCAGTTCGACGGTCGGCGGCTGGTCGACGCGCGACCACGTGTCGAGGAAGAACGGTCGGCCGGGCGACCAGTCGATGCGATGATTGCCGTCGCCTTCGGTGAGGACGACGAAGCCCGTCCCGTCGAAGTTCACGCGACAGAAGTGGGCATAATACGGATCCTGCCCCGGCCGAACGCCGCCGGCGGTGAACCAGACTTGCCGCTTCTGAGCATCCACGTGCAGGACGCGCTGCACGGGCCAGTCGCCTGGCGTGATCAGGTTCTTCACCTTGCCGGCGCGGGCATCATAGAGCCAGAGGTGATTCCAGCCGTCCCGCTCTGACATCCAGATCAGCTCGTCATCTCCCAACCAGTGGCAAAAGAACTTGCCGGAGTAGTCGATGAACGTGTCGCTGTGTTCGTCAATAATCGCACGAGCGTCGCCCGATCGGGCGTCCACCTCGATGACGCGAACCGCCTGATGCCCGCGCTGGTTGTAGACGAAGGTGAAGCGGGACGAGTCCGCGGACCAGCGGACGTCGTCGATGCTCCACGGGTTGGGGAACAGGTCCTCCTTCACTGGCACGTGCTGTCGCGGGTCGATGTGAAACAGTTGCGGGCGCGGGTGATCAATCTTGTCGCCGGGCTTGAGGTAGTCGAGCGCGCGGAGCTTCGGCTGCACCTGGTCGGCCGGCGAGGACTCTACCTCGTAGATCTTGTGCTCCTGCCCGGCTTCGACCCGCATCGCGACGAGGCTCCGCGAATCCGGTGACCACCAGACCGCGCCCGAGTACGCGTCGCCCGGCTTGCCGTCGGCGCCAAGCAGGAACTCTCCGGGCCCGTTCTTCTCTTGCAGGAAGAGATTCCCATCCTTCACGACCGCGGCCCACTTCCCATCGGGCGACGCCACGCCCGCCATGCCGCCGCGGTTGCGCCGGCGCGATCGGGCCGGCGTCGCGGCCGCAGGACGGGTGGCGGGCGACGCCTTGCCGTTGATGATCGCGAGGCCGGCGCTCTCGGGCGCCTCGAACACGGCCAGCCGCCGGCCCGCCTCATCGGTCACCAGCCACACATGCCCGGCGAACGTGTGCTGCAGGTACTGTTGCCTGGGTTGAAGCGTCGCGTAATGCATGCGCTCGCCGGAGGGCGGCAGCCAGTAGATCTCGACCGGCTCCGGCGTCCGATCCTCGAAAGTCAGATTCGTTTCCGCGCCTCCGTTGCGGCTCGGGTGGGGCGAGTCGATGGGGGCGAGCGCGGCTTCGGCGTCCGCGCCCGGCGCGCTCTGGAGCGAGTAGTCCGCCGTATTGAGATGCCAGCGCGAGCCCTCGCCGGAAAACGTGATGGTTTTCGGGAGTTGATCGAAGTTCAGGCTGTAGATCGGGAGTTGATCGGCGGCGATCGGATGACCGAGTTGCTTGGCGAGCGCGGCGGCCAGGCGTGCGTGATCGAACGCGGCTGCACGCGTGCCGTGCTCCGCATCGACCCGGACAAACTCATGCGTGTTGCTGCCGGTTTCGACCCGGTACCAGAACTGGGTTTCGTTCGCGAACCAGTGCGGCTCCACGCGATCGCGGTAGACGTTTGCGGCAGCCGCCAGGGAGGACACGACTAGGAGGACAACGAGAAATGCCCGCATCCGGAAGCTTTTACTGCCGACGCGATGCGGCCACAACATTTTCCCGCGGTCGTTGTTCTGTGTGATAGTACGACTCCGATCCGATCCAACCGAGCGAGGGAAACACGATGCGCAAATTGCTGACCACCGCTGCCGTGATCGCGCTGGCCGCCGCCGCGGCGCGGGCGGACGTGAAACTGCCGGCGATCATTTCCGACAACATGTGCCTGCAAGCGAACAAGGCAATCCCCATCTGGGGCAAGGCCGATCCCGGCGAGCAGGTGACCGTCACGCTGGCCGACCAGAAAGAGACCGCCACCGCCGGACAGGATGGCGATTGGCACGCGACGCTTCACGCGATGCCCGACAACGGCGGGCCGTTCGACCTGAAGGTGGCGGGGAAGAACGCGGTCGACGTGAAGAACGTCATCGTGGGCGAAGTCTGGGTGGCATCGGGCCAGTCGAATATGGAGTTCAGCTTCTCCGGGGCGCACAATCGTGCGGAGGAGCAGCCCAAGGCGAATTATCCGAAGATCCGCATCTTCAACCTCAAGAAAAAGACGTCGTTTGAGCCGCTGTGGGACTGCGAGGGGCGGTGGGAGGAGTGCACGCCCCAGACGGTGATGCACACGACGGCGGTGGGCTACTTCTTCGCCCGCGACATCCACAACAAGCTCGGCGTGCCGGTCGGATTGATCCACACCTCCTGGGGCGGCACGCCCGCCGAGGCGTGGACGAGCCTCGAGGGGCTCAAGTCGTCGCCCGAGCTAAGCGGCGCGCTGAACGCGGCCGAGCACGAGAAGCAAAATCTTCCCGCCGCGATGGAGAAGTACAACGAGGCGATGCCGAAGTGGCAGGAGGCGGACAAGAAGTGGAAGGAGGAGTACGGCCACGCCGATGCCGCCACGCGAAAGAAACACCCCGAGCCGCGGCGGCCCACGTCTCCGGAGAACAACCCCAACGCGCCGACCGTCCTGTTCAACGGCATGATCGCGCCGATCATCCCGTTCGGCGTTGAAGGGGCGATCTGGTACCAGGGCGAATCGAACGCCGGCAACCCGTCCCTCTACCGCACGCTCTTCCCCGCGATGATCGAGGATTGGCGGAACCACTGGGCCGCCGCCAACCCGGATGAGAAGGATTTCCCGTTCTGCTTCGTGCAGCTTGCGAACTACATGGCGCGGGAGAACGTGCCGACGCAATCGGAAGGCGGATGGCCGGGCCTGCGCGAGGCGCAGCACCTGACGCTCAAGCTGCCGAACACGGGCGAGGCGGTCATCATCGACATCGGCCAGTCCAACGACATCCACCCGAAGGATAAGATGGACGTCGGCCAGCGGCTCGCGCTGGCCGCGTTGCACGCGGCGTATCACCAGGACCTCGTCTACTCCGGCCCGACCTACGCCGGGATGAGCGCCGAAGGGAACAAGGTGCGGATCAAGTTCGACAACGCGGGCGGTGGATTGGCGATCGCCGGGGCTCCGTCCACCCAGCCGGGCGTGCCGCAGGCCCAGCCGGCCAGCGAACTCAAAGGCTTTACGATCGCGGGTGAAGACAGGAAGTTCGTTTGGGCCAACGCGAAGATCGAGGGCGACAGCGTGGTCGTCTGGAGCGACCAGGTCGACAAGCCGGTTGCCGTCCGATACGCCTGGGCGAACAACCCCGAGTGCAACCTCTACAACAAGGCCGGCCTCCCCGCCTCCCCATTCCGCACCGACACATGGGGCGGGCCGGCAAATTGATCCATTCGTCGTCTGAGCCCGAACAACGGGCGATTTGACGGAGTTGTCGTCCCCGCATGAGACGAGTTGGCGCGCCTGCGCCGTCGCGCTTCACTGAGTTTCTCGAAAGTGCGACTGGAATTCTTTGACGTCGCTTCGTCAGGTCCGATCCAAGCGACCGGGACCAAATAGCCGGTTGTTTCCAAGCGACTTGCGACGAAGGGAGCAATCCGCGTTCCGCTCGCGATTCGGCGTCTCCTAATCGGTTGTCATTTCCGATTCACCCGAGTCTGATTCCGCAAACCCTGATCTCGCATCAGTCTTGCTGTATGAAAGCGAGATGAGCCGCAGAGCCGGCTGGGAAGTGCGATCATCCGATTTGTTGCGGCGGGAGTGGTTTGTTTTGAGTGGCAGTATTCTGATCGTGGATGACGACCCCGGGACGGGGCGGCTGCTGGCCGTGCTCCTTCGACACATTGGTCATGAGGCCGCGTTCGTCAATAGCGGGCGCAAGGCCTTGGAGTACATTGCGCACCACCGGCCGGATCTGGTCATTCTGGATGTGATGATGCCCGGGATCGACGGGCTGGAGGTTCTCCGTCGCGTCCGCGAAAACCCTCAAACGGCCGACGTGCCCGTCGTGATGTTCAGCGCGCTCAGCGACCCGGACTTTCGCGAGGCCGTGCGCGCGCGCGGGGCGAATGATTACTGGGTGAAGGCGTCGATCGATTTTCGCAAGTTGGAGGAGCGGATCGACGCGTTGATCCCGCCCGATCGACTCTCGAACTGATGCACGCGGTCCGCCCGCGGTTTGCACGCGCCCCTCGGCCGAATAGGATGTCGGGTCGAGGTAACCGATGGCGCTGTCCCAGCAGGAATTGATCGAGATTCTCCAACGATTTGAATCGACGCCCGATTCCCACGAGGTTCGCCGCAGCGTCCGCGTGGCGGTTCGGCGGCATGTGACGATCCTGACCGATCCGGAGGCTCGCGCGGGGGAGACGGAAGTAGTGCTGCAGGACATCTCCCGCGGCGGCGTCCGCCTCACTCATCACGAAGCGATGCCGCGGGGGAGGCGATTCCTGCTGCTCCTGCCGGGCGCGGCCGGTTCGATGGGCCTGCCCTGTGTCGTCCGGCATTGTGAGATGGTCAAGCAGCATCTGTTTCGGATCGGGGCGGAGTTCGAGGTGTCGGAAGGTTGATCCTGCTGCGTAATTTCTCAACACCCCTGCGCGAAAACTCATTAACCTGGGACGCGACGCCCGGTAAACATGGCGGATCTCCCGCGGGCGGTGCGGCGCGCGAACGAACCACCGCGAGGATGCGGAATCCTTCTGACCCTCTGCTCGAGCGTGACTGACTGATTCGACGTCGCTTGCGCGGCCGGCCCTCGACAGCCCGCTGCGACGGCGGATTGCCTGGAGGCATTGCGGTGCGAAACGTGCTCCGAATTGGCTGCGCCTGCGTTCTCATCCTGGCCGCCACCCTGGCGGGTTGGGCTCGGTTTGCTCGTGGCGCGGATGAGGCCAAGCCGGCCAACGCCATGCCGTCGCCCGAGCCGCGGCGGCTCAAGGTGCTGTTCCTCGGGGATGACGACCATCACGTTCCGCTGGAACGCTGCCGCGACGTCGCCTCGACACTGGGCATCCGCGGGATCGACCTGGTCTACACCGACGATCTGAACGACCTCAATACGCAGAATCTCAACCGCTACGACGTCCTGCTTCTTTATGCGAACTGGCTGAAGATCGCCCCGGAGCAGGAGAAGGCGCTGATCGACTATGTCGAGAGCGGCCACGGCTTCGCGCCGATCCACTGCGGGTCGTACTGCTTCCTCAATTCGCCCAGGATCACGGCCCTGATCGGCGCGCGGTTCAAGAGCCACAAGACTGGCGTCTTCGAGGAGACGATCGTTCAGCCGGATCATCCGATCGAGAAGGGGCTCAATCCGATCGAGAGCTGGGACGAGACGTACGTACACGAAATGCACAACGAGAAGGACCGCACGGTTCTCTCGTATCGAGTCGAGGGCGATCACAAGGAGCCGTACACCTGGGTTCGGACACAGGGGAAGGGGCGGGTCTTCTACACCGCCTGGGGGCACGACCAGCGGACGTGGACGAACTCCGATTTCGTGAACCTGCTGGAGCGCGGCATCCGCTGGGCGGCGGGCGACTGGGCGCTGCAGCCGCAGCCCAAGAGCGGCGACTTCACCTATTCCCCGGCCACCGTGCCCTTCTACCCGGCGGGCAAGGCGTGGGGCACGACGGCCGACCCGTTCAAGACCATGCAGGACCCGCTGGGCCCGCAGGTCTCGACGAAGCACATCGTCGTGCGGCCCGGGTTCGACCTGACGCTCGTCACCAGCGAGCCGGACGTGAAGAAGCCGATCTGCATGGCCTTCGACGAGCGCGGCCGGCTGTGGGTGGCCGAGACGTTCGATTACCCGAATAACATGCAGCCGCCCGGACAGGGGCACGACCAGATCACGATCTGCCAGGACACCAACGGCGACGGCGTCGCCGACAAGTTCACCGTCTTCGCCGACAAGCTGAGCATCCCCACGAGCATGTGCTTCGCCAATGGAGGCGTAGTCGTCACGCAGGCACCGGACATGCTCTTCCTGAAGGACACCAAGGGGACCGGCCACGCCGACGAGCGGAAGGTGCTCTTCACTGGTTGGGGCACCAAGGATACCCACGCCGGGCCGAGCAATCTCCGCTACGGGTTTGACGGGTGGATCTACGGCACCGTCGGCTATTCCGGGTTCGATGGCGAAGTGGGCGGCGAGCACCTGCGCTTCGGCGCCGGCCCGTTCCGCTTCAAGACCGATGGCTCGAAGCTCGAATACCTCGGCACCACGACCAACAACACCTGGGGCCTGGGCTGGACTGAGGAGGGGAACCTGATCGGCTCGACCGCCAACGACGACCCGGCCTGGTACGCCCACATCCCCAACCGCTACTACGAGAACCTCCGCGGCTGGCCGACGCACCGGTTCGAGTCGATCGCGGACACGCCGCACATCTACCCGATCACGACCAAGGTCCGTCAGGTGGACCACCACGGCTCCTACACGGCCGGGGCGGGCAGCGCGCTGTACACGGCCCGCAGCTTCCCCAGGAGCTACTGGAATCGCGTCGCCTTCGTCGCCGAGCCGACCGGGCACCTGCTGGGCCAGTACATTTACGAGCACAAGGGCGCGGACTTCGTCGCCCGCGACGACTTCAACCTGCTGGCCTCCGACGACGAATGGGTGGCGCCGATCGCGGCCGAGGTTGGGCCGGACGGGTCGCTCTACATGATCGACTGGTACAACTACATCGTTCAGCACAACCCCATTCCCAAGGGGTGGATGGCGGGCCGAGGCGGCGCGTACGAGACGCCGCTCCGCGACAAGCGGCACGGACGCGTCTATCGCATCACGTGGACCGACGGAAAGCCCTCGAAGACCTTCGACCTTCACGATGCCAGCACCGACACGCTGCTCGAAGCGCTCAAGAGCGACAACATGCTCTGGCGGATGCACGCACAGCGGTTACTGACCGAGCGGGGAGACAAGTCGATCATCCCGGCCCTGATCAAGATTGCGACGGACAAGTCGGTGGATGAGATCGGCTTGAATGCCCCGGCGATCCACGCCCTTTGGACGATCCACAACCTGGGCGGGTTTGACGGCAGCAACGCTGAGGCAAATGCCGCGGTCGAAGCGGACCTCAAGCATCCCTCCGCTGCCGTCCGCAAGGCGGCGGTGGACGTGATGCCGCGCAACAACATCAGCTTCGCGGCTCTTCTTTGTAACGGGCTTCAGGACGACCCGGATGCCCAAGTCCGCAAGTCGGCCTTCCTCGCCTTGGCCGAGATGCCCGCGAGCGATGCGGCCGGCACCGCGATCTATGCGGCCATGCACGAGAAGCAGAACGCCACCGACCGCTGGATCACCGACGCGATCGCCTTCGCCGCCGGGCAGAACGCCGGCGGGTTTATTCAGTCGGCCTTCGCCGCCCACCCGGGCAACTCCACCCCCAGCCAAAGCACGCAGGTCGAGGCCGATGCAAAGAATCTGATCCCCAATGCCTCTTTCGAGGACGTCGACGGCAGCCTGCCCAGTGACTGGCAGGTTCGCGACTACAACGGCGAGGCGACGCACGAGATCGTCAAGGGCGGGCACACGGGCGATCACGTGCTGCGCATCACTTCCAAGACCGGCGCCGATGCCAGCATGTACGTCGACGCGAACGTCGAGCCGAATACCGATTACGTCCTCTCCGGCTGGATCAAGACGTCGAAGGTGACCGGGGCGATGGGCGCGCTGCTCAACGTCCACGGCACCGAGTTCAAGACCGAGGCGCTGCAGGGTACCAACGACTGGCAGAAGGTGCAGGTCGGCTTCAACTCCGGCCGCCGGGCGAAGGTCAGCATCAACTGCCTCTTCGGCGGGTGGGGGAGGTCGAAGGGCGCCGCTTACTACGATGACATTCGCCTGGTCCGCGGGCACATGGGCGGGCTGGCCGGCGATGAGGGGCGGATACTCCGCGTCGTCGTCAGCAACTACGCCCGTCACAACCCTGACGGTTGGGTGGTGAACATGCTCGAGGCCGCCACGCACGCAGACCCAAGCCTGGCCGAGATCGTCGTGGACGGCCTGGCCCGCGGGTGGCCGCAGGGCGCGTCGCCCAAGCTGGATGACGCGAGCATCAAGCGGCTCCAGGGCGTGATGTCGGCGCTGCCGCCGGCCGCGCGGGACGGGCTGTTGGCCTTGGCGGGGCGGTGGGGCCGCCGAGACCTATTCGGCAGCCAGTCGGGCGCGGTCGTCGAGGCGCTCCGCAAGACGATTGCCGATTCGAATGCGGACCCAGCCCAGCGGGTGGACGCGGGCCGGCGGCTCGTGACGATCGAGGATTCACCGGCCACCGAACAGTTCATCCTCTCGCAGGTGACCCCGACGCAGCCGCCGGACGTGCAGACCGGACTGCTGCGGGCGCTGGGCCAGAGCCGTGACGCGGAACTGGGCCGGAAGCTCGTTGAGATGTACGCGACGATGACGCCCGCCGCCCAGAAGGACGCGCTGCAGTTGATGATCGAGAAGACCAACTGGTCCCCTGCGCTCTTGGCGGGAATTGACTCGGGCAAGATCGACAATCGCGACGTGCAGCAGACGCAGTGGCAGATTCTGCGGGCCAACCCCGACCCGGCGATCGCCAACAAGGCCGCCGAGCTGCAGAAGAAGACCGGCCACGCCCCATCGTCTGACCGCAAGGAGATCGTGGAAAAGTTCCTGCCGCTGGCGAGCAAACAGGGCGACGCCGCCAAGGGCAAGGTCGTCTTCCAGCAGAACTGCATCATCTGCCATACGATCGAGGGCACCGGTGGGAAGGTCGGCCCGCTGCTGACCGGCATCGGCGCCCGGCCCAAAGCCGACCTGCTCGGCAAGATCCTCGACCCCAACCGCTCGATCGAGGGCACCTACCGGCAGTGGATCGTGAAAACCAAGTCCGGCGACGTCGTGGCCGGCCGCATCTTCGCCGAGAACAAGGCCTCGGTCCAAATCCTCGACGCCTCGGCCAAGCTCACCGAGATCCAGCGCGAGGACATCGAGAAACTGGTCCCCACCAGCAAAACCCTCATGCCCGAAGGCTTCGAACAACTCGGCGAAGACAGCCTCGTCAACCTGCTCGCCTACCTCGGCACGAGCACGGTCAAGCAATAGAGCCCCGCGCGGCTCACGAAGTGTGTCTTGATTCCGAAACCGCCCTTGGCTTGGCCGGGGCGGTTTCGTGTTTCACGCGGTCCCGCGCCCTGACGAAAGCGCGTCGGCTCAAGCCCCATCCACCTTCGAACGACCGTTTCCTGCGAAGCATCCTCACAAGCCGGGGCAGAGCGGCGCGCGATGCGACTGATTTCGGAGTAACCTTGACGCCGCGCCGCCCCGGGTCTGGATGCGCCGCAATTCCGCGGGGCGCAAGTGTGGGAAATCATTGCGGTCGGAGACCCGGGGCGGCGCGGCGTTGAGGTACATCGCAAACGGATGCCTGTCCGCACCGCTTTGCCCCGGCTTGTGAGGGTTTCCCGAAATCGGGGCTGTCGCAAATTCGACATCGTCCTGCTCCATTGACGCATCCCGCGCT
>DASXMX010000207.1:0-5488 GCA_036495445.1 Tepidisphaeraceae bacterium | reverse complement strand
TCCTTCGTCAGTTGGATCCCCAGGTAAGCCTGACCGGCATCGCGGACGCCGAGGTGACCGGCGTGTGCGAGGATTCTCGGGCCGTGCAACCCGGCAGTCTCTTCGTCGCCCGGCCGGGGACGAAGACGGACGGCGCCCAGTACGTCGCCGTCGCGGCGGCGCGGGGTGCCGTGGCCGCGGTGGGCCAAACCAAGATCGCAGGCGTAAAGCTGCCGCAGGTGGTGGTGCCCGACGCGAATGCGGCCGCCTCGGTGCTGGCCAACGCGTTCCACGGCATGCCCGCCAAGTCGGTCCGCATGCTGGGCGTGACGGGGACCAATGGCAAGACGACGAGCACGTACCTCGTTCGCCACATCCTGGCGAAGGTCAATGTGCGGTGTGGGTTGATCGGGACGGTGGAGATTGATGATGGCCGGACGCGGCGGGAGGCGAGCATGACGACGCCGGCCGCGACCGAAATCGCCGCCCTGCTCGGCTCGATGCGCGACAAGGGGTGCCGGGCGTGCGCGATGGAGGTTTCGAGCCACGCGCTGGATCAGGGCCGGGTGGCGGGCGTGACGTTCGCCGGGGCGGCGTTCACAAACCTCACCGGGGACCATCTCGATTACCACAAGACGATGGAGAACTACGCGGCGGCCAAGGCCCGGCTGTTCACGTCGCTCTCGGAGACGGCCGTCGCAGTCGTCAATGCGGACGACAAGTGGTCGGACCGGATGGTGCGCGACTGCAACGGGCGGATCATCCGCTTCGGGTTCGGCAAGACCGCCGACTATCGCGCCCGCGACGTGGCGATCACCAGCGGCGGGTCGAACTTCGTGCTGCACACGCCCGACGGGCGGGCCGAGGTGAGCATGGGGCTGATCGGCCGGCACAATATTGAGAATGCACTGGCCGCCGCCGCGCTGGTGGGCGAAGCGTTCGGGCTGTCGGTGCACCAAATCGCGCTGGGGCTGCGCGACGCGGCGGGCGCGCCCGGGCGCTTGCAGGCCGTGCGGCTCGGTCAGCCGTTCGTGGTGCTCGTCGACTACGCACACACCGACGATGCGCTGGAGAACGTGTTGACCGCGCTTCGGCCGCTGACCCGCGGCCGGCTGCGGGTGCTGTTCGGGTGCGGCGGGGACCGCGACCGGACCAAGCGGCCGCGGATGGCGCGGACCGCCGAGAAGTTCGCCGACGCGATCTACGTCACCAGCGACAATCCACGGACGGAGGACCCGCACTCGATCCTGGACCAGGTGATCGCCGGCCTGTCGGACGTGGGCCGGGCGAAGGCGGTGGTGGAGAGCGATCGCCGCGAGGCGATCGCCCGGATCCTGGGGGATGCCGAGCCCGGCGACGTCGTCCTGCTGGCGGGCAAGGGGCACGAGAACTACCAGATCATCGGCACCGAAAAGCACCACTTTGACGACGTTGAGGAAGCGACCGCCGTCCTCAAGACCCGCGTCGCGGCGGCATGAAGATGACACGGGGACGCGGGGACACGGAGACGCGGGGAAGAAAACGGCGGAAGAAACCGTCCCCGCCCCGGTTTTCCCTCTCCGCGTCACCGTGTCTCCGCGTCGCTTTTCCGCTCGTTGCGGTTTGCCCGGCGCGGGAATGTTTTGGATAGTTCGTTTGTGAGCAGACTCCCATGAAACCTCTGACCATCCGCCAAGTCCGTCAGGTCGTCGGCGGGAAAGCGCTTTCCCCGATCGCGGCCGATGCGCCCCTGGTTCAGGCGGTCTGCACGGACACGCGGCGGATGGACAGGGGGTCGCTGTTCATCGCCCTGCGGGGCGACAATCACAACGCCCATGCCTTCCTCCCCCAAGCCGCCGCGGGCGGCGCTGTCGCGGCGCTCGTGGAAGAGCCGCCGGCGCAGAGCCTGCCGAACGTCACGGTGATTCAGGTGCCGGACACGCGGCTGGCGATGGGCAAGCTGGCCAACTACTGCCGCCAGCAGATGCGGGCGAAGGTGATCGCCGTCGCCGGGTCCAACGGGAAGACCAGCACCAAGCACCTGATCGACGCCGCCCTCTTCGGCAAGCTCCGCGGGTCGATCTCGCCCAAGAGCTTCAACAACGACATCGGCGTCCCGCTGACGATCTTCCCCGCCGACCCGGCGCAGGACTACGTCGTGCTGGAGATGGGGACGAACCACCACGGCGAGCTGCGCGTCCTGAGCGACATGGCGACGCCCGACATCGCCGTCATCACCAACTGCGGCGCCGACCACTTGGAGTTCCTCGGCGACCTGCGCGGCGTGCGACAGGAAAACGCCAGCATCATCAGCGGCCTCAATCCCGGCGGCCTGCTCGTCGTCAACGGCGACGACCCGGAGTTGCTCGCGGCGGTGAAGGATTATCCCGGCAAGCGGATCACGTTCGGTTTCGGCCCCACCAACGACCTGTTCGCGACCGACATCCACTGCGACGAGACCGGCACGCGGTTCTCGCTGAACAACAGCCGCCGCGAGGTCTTCGTCCCGATGCTCGGCCGCCACTCGGCGTGCAACGCGCTGGCCGCGATCGCGGTGGCGCGAAAGATGGGCGTCGCCGAGGACCTGGCGATCCAGACCCTCGCCGACGCCCGCGGCGCGGAGATGCGGCTCCAGTGGCAGCCCGGGGCGGGAAACGTGCGCGTCCTCAACGACGCGTATAATGCAAACCCAAACTCCATGAGGGCCGCCATCGAAACGGCGGCCCTGCTGCCCCACGCGGGCCGGCGGATCGCGATCCTCGGTGACATGAAGGAACTGGGCCAGTCCGGCGAGCGGTACCACCGCGAGATCGGCCAGTGCGTCGCCGAGGCGAAGAAGTTCGACATGTTGATCTGCGTCGGCACGCTGGCGGGGCTGATGGCGGATGCCGCGCTGGCCGCGGGTGTGACTAACGAGTCGGTCTTCCGCTTCTCGGATTCCATGGCCGCGGCCGAGGCGGTGCCGCGGATGCTCCATGAGGGGGATCTGGTCTTGTTGAAAGCGTCTCGAAGCGTGCATCTGGAGGAGATCGCCAAAGCACTTTCGGGCCGCGATGAGACTCCCCTGCGGGCGGTGGCGTCGTAACGGATTGCGATGATCTATCTGTTGGTTGAGCATTTCCTCAAATGGCTGGAAGCGCACGGACTGGGCTTCCTGCGGGTCTTCACGTTCCCGACGTTCCAGCTCGTCGCCGCAATCCTGCTCAGCTTCCTGCTGTGCGTAATGGTCGGCCCGCGCCTGATCGAGTGGCTCCGCAGCCAGAAGATCGGCGACCGCTCCGAGTTCGACCAGGCGGACCTGAACAAGATCATGGAGGGGAAGAAGGGCACGCCCACGATGGGCGGCATCCTGATCATCTGCGCGATCGCGATCACCACCCTGCTGCTGGCAAACCTTCGCAACTTCTACGTGGAGATGGCGGTCGTCTGCCTCGTGTGGCTCGGCGCGGTGGGCGCGACCGATGACTGGCTGAAGCTCACCGCCGCAAGGCGCAACGGCAGCCGGCAGGGGCTTACGAGCCTCGAAAAGCTGATGTTCCAGATCGGCCTGGGCGTCATCCTCGCCTACTTCACCTACGACTACGGCGTCCGCACGCCCGAGACGCACACGCTCTATTTCCCGTTCCTCAAAAGGACGGGCGTCGCCCTCGGCCGCGGCCCGTTCATCCTGCTGGCGACGGTCGTGATGACCGGCTCCAGCAACGCGGTGAACCTGACCGACGGGCTCGACGGCCTCGCCGCCGGGTGCATGGCGATCTGCAGCTTCACGTTCGGCATCCTTGCGCTGATCATCGGGACGCTGAGTTGGTCCAGCCAACTGCTGCTGCCGTTCATCCCCTACGCCGACCAGATGGCGGTCATCGCCGCCGCGATGATGGGGGCCTGCCTCGGGTTCCTCTGGTTCAACTGCAACCCGGCCCGCGTCTTCATGGGCGACACCGGCTCGCTCGCCCTCGGCGGGTTGATCGGCTACATCGCGATCGTCATCCGCCAGGAACTGGTCCTCGCCCTCGTCGGCGGGATCTTCGTCGTCGAGGCCCTCTCGGTCATCCTGCAGGTCGGCTATTTCAAGTACACCAAAAAGCGCTTCGGCGAAGGCCGCCGGATCTTCCTGATGTCGCCCCTCCACCACCACTTCCAGCGCAAGGGCTGGACGGAAACGCAAGTCGTCGTCCGATTCTGGCTCATCGGCGCCATGCTCGCCGCGATGGCACTGGCGACCATCAAGCTGCGGTAGCCCCGCCCGGGAAATGTGCCGCGAGTAGAGACGAGGCACGCCGATGGGTCGGCCAATGCCTTCCGCGGTATCCGCCCTTTGGGTCTGCGTGGCAAATGGGCATCAGGCCGTGCATCACGTTTCCTTGTCCCCCTCTCAAATTCCGTGCGGCGGGTTTTCCCCAGTACGGCTTCAAGCCGGTCGGCGGCGGCAACCTTCGCCCTCGCGCGGGCTTATATGCCGCCCAAGCTTCTTCGGCGCTCGCTCACAATAGCCCCATCGGGCAATCGCCGCACTGCGTCGGCGTCGAGGCGAGCCCCGTCCAAACGCACCGGCCCAGAGGCCCTTGGCTCGGCAACGGGCTATGTTGTCCCGCCGCGTCAGGCGCTTACTACGGCCTCACCCGCGCTTCTCGATCCTCCCGGCGGCTTATTGTGCTTCGTCCGCCGGGTCTTTGCCTCCGGGGCCAGAATCGAGAAGGTCCCTGATTTGAGCTTGCGTGTCTTTCGATCCGTGCCGTCTCCCATACCCCGGTGGACCGGATGGCCGTGACTGTTTCCTACGCGGTCAACCGTCAATTGCCACGGCCGGACTTGCACCGGCAGACGCGCAGCCTTACAGGCTGCGACCCAAAAGGGACATTTTGGGACATTCGCGTCCGTGCGGCTACCAGCGCTTGGCTTGCTGGGCGACCTTCATGGGGAGGCCGAATAGGTCGATGAAGCCTCTCGCGGCGGTCACGTCGTAGCCTTCCATGCTGAAGCTGGCGAGTTGCGGGTCGTAGAGCGTGTGCGGGCTCTGGGCGCCGACCTGCATGGCGCGGCCCTTGTAGAGTCGGACCTTGGCCGTGCCGGTGACGGTGGCGTTGGTGTGGTCGATGAAGGCCTGCAGGCTCTCGCGGAGCGGGTGGAACCATTGGCCGTAGTAGACCAGCTCGGCGTAGCGGAGCGCGACCTGCTGCTTGAAGTGGAGCGTGTCACGCTCGATGCAGATCTGTTCGAGGGCCTTGTGGGCCTCGTAGAGGATGGTGCCGCCCGGCGTCTCGTAGACGCCGCGGGATTTCATGCCGACCAGGCGGTTTTCGGCCAGGACAGTGACGCCCACGCCGTGCTTTCCGCCGAGCTTATTCAGTTCGGCGATGAGGTCGGCGCCGTTGAGCTTCCTGCCGTTGACGGCCACCGGGTTGCCGTGCTCGAATTCGATCGAGACGATCTCCGCCTCGTTGGGCGCTCTTTCCGGCGGGACGACCATCGTCAGGCACGCCTCCCAGTTCGGCTCCGACTCGGGGTGTTCGATCTCGGCCCCCTCGTGGCT
>DASXMX010000206.1:0-9357 GCA_036495445.1 Tepidisphaeraceae bacterium | reverse complement strand
GTCGGCCCAGCAATCGCCAACGCGCGGCTGCGGCGAGCGTCGCAGGCCGCGGACAAATCCATCGACCAGTGAGAGGGCGCAGGGCTGGCTGCCGGTGCAGCAGCCGATGTAGACGACGGCGCCGTCCGGGCCGCGCTTGAGCAACTGCTCGCCCAGGCCGGTGGGATTGAATCTGCCGCTCTGATACGGAGAAGGAGGCGGCGGAGGGCTGGTGAAGACTTCGCCCGCGTAAGTGCCAGCGTGCGGCTTGCCGGCCACATCGACATACCCGTCATACGGCGCCAGCGGCGCGAAATACGCCGTGCTACAACCGGCGGAGATCATCACCGGCAATCGCCCGCGATTGTGCACCCGGCCCAGCGCCGGCGCGGGGAAGCAGCCCTCCCACGTCCGTTCGCTGCCGTGGCCGGCGTGAATGACCAGCGCCGCGCCGCCGTTCAACGCCGCAAGGAGATTGCCTTCGTTGGGCGTGGTGTCCGCTGCGCCATTGTCGTGCGCATTGCCAAAGAAGAACACTTTCGGCTGCCAGCCGGCCGGGAGGGCCCCGGCGAAGCGCCCGAGCCGGCCGCGGGCATCGACCCACCCGCCGGGGTGGAAGAATGCGACCTTGCCCATGCCAGGATGGGTGCCGTTCGTCACGGTTTCTTCGTATTCGATGGATTTGCTCACGACGATGCGCAGCTCGTCGGCGGTGCTCACCGGCCAGCGGCCCACCGCCACCGCCGGGCGATAGTTCACCTGGTCGTAGTTGATCGGATCGTCCTTGTTCTTCTCGCCGCGGACCTCGCCAAAGAAACCGGCGTGGAACCCCTCCTTCCGCGCGTTCCAGCTCTCGAATGATCCATCGGCCTTCGCCAGGTCGGCGTAGTACAAGTCCGACGGATAGAACGCATAATCAAACGCGGCGGGCGTCACGCGGTCGAGCACCATGTACCGCACCGGCATCACGTCCACATCCCCGACCAGCAGCACGTATCCCAGATCGCGCTCCCGCCAGGCCGTGTAGAGGAACCGCTTGAGCCGCTCGGGGTCATCGACGCCTTCGGTCGTCTTGAGGACCTGTTCCAGCGAAACAAGCTCGGTCCGCAAACTCGCCGGCTTGTGGCGGACGTATTCGGCCAGGATCGAATAGAAGCGGTCGGGGGCGATGATGAACAGGCGCTTGGGCCGCGTCACCGTTTGATGATCCGCCGCACCTGCGTTCGCCCCGGAGGGCGTATTCGCCGCGCCGACCCGTCCGTTTCCAACGACGCATAGCCAGGCCACCAGCGCGCAAAGACATGGCACCAAACCGCGAAAGACACGCATGGGATCTCCTTTAGGGCCGCGGCATTCTAACTGAGGCAGGGGTTCAGTCACTCCCTCGGCTACTCGAAAGCCCCCTCACCGTTGCCGCACGAAAGCGGCGCGCGATAATCCGCCAATGCTCACCCGTCACCGATGGATAGCCATCTGGATCGTCGCCCTCCCGGCCCTGCTCCTCGGGGCACCGAGTCCGGCGGAACCGCCTGCCTACGTCCGCGTCAGCCCGCGCGACGCGCGGTATTTCGAGACGGATGACGGCCGCCCCTACATCCCCATCGGCCTCAACATGGTCTACCCGCCATTCGTGAAAGACGGCGACGCGCGGGCGCGGCTGGCGGCGCTGGAGAGTTGGCTCACCAAGCTCTCCTCCAATGGCGGCAACTATATCCGCGTCTGGCTCGGCAATGATTTCTACAACCCCGAAGACCACCACGCCGGCGAATACGACCTTGAAAAAGCCCGCCGCATCGACGCGATGCTCGCGCTTGCCGCAAAGCACGGCATCCGGGTCAAGATGACCATCGAACACTTCCGCGTGGTCGCCCCCGCCCGGTCGAAGGCGTCCTGGGCCCTGCAGCCGCTGCACCACGTGTCGCGCGGCGGGCTGGCCAGCGGCATGAGAGACTGGATGGATTCGCCCGCCGCACGCAGGCAATTCGTCGGCAAGCTGGAGTTCCTCGCCGGGCGGTATCGTGACGAGCCAACCGTGTACGGCTGGGAGCTTTGGAACGAGATGAACGCCGTGCAGGGCGGCGGCGACTACCTCGGCTGGACTGCCGCGATGCTGCCCGAGCTGCACCGCCTCTTCCCCCATCACCTTTGCATGCAGAGCCTGGGAAGCTTCGACCGCGATTCCGTGCGGCCCACGTATCGCGCGCTCGCGACGATGCCCGGCAACGACGTCGCCCAGGTGCATCGCTATCTCGACCCTGGCGCCAAGCTCGACGTCTGCCACGGCCCGGTCGATGTGCTGGCGGCGGACGCGGTCCGCGAGCTGCTGGGGGACCGGCCCGGCAAGCCGGTGATCCTGGCCGAAAGCGGTGCCGTGGAGGCGAACCACAGCGGTCCGTCAAAGCTTTACGCCAAGGACAAGCGGGGCGCCATCCTGCACGACATTCTCTTCGCCCCCTTCTTCGCCGGGGCGGCGGGCGCGGGCCAGTGCTGGCACTGGGACGACTACGTCGACGCCAATGACCTCTGGTGGCAGTTCTCCCGCTTCGCCGCGTCGGTGAAGGGGCTGGACCCGCCGGCCGAGGCGTTCGAGCCGTTGATGATCAACCACCCAGACCTGAGGGTCTACGCGCTCAGGGGCCGGCACACCCTGATCGCCTGGTGCCGCGACAAGGCCAGCGATTGGAAGAGCGAACTGGCCGACGGAACACCCCCACGCCGGGTCTCGGGAGCGGCGGTCGATTTCGGGGCCGCGGCGCAAGGCTTCAGCCGCGCGACGCCGCGCATCTATGATCCTTGGGCGGATCGCTGGACGGAGGCGAAGCTCGATGGCGCGGTCGTGAAGCTACCCGATTTCGAGCGATCCATTGTCGTCAGAATTGAAAAGTGATGCAGACCGCCGCAATGCGATCAGGATCGGCTTGACCATCAGGCCGTGAGACGGGCGTCCCGCCCGCGTTTGGTGGTCCCGCCCGGCCCGGTGCTACGCCTACAGAGAGTACATCTTTTCTGCGCCCCGATGGCCAACCGGGAATCCTCCCGGAGGCGGCGCTTCGACGCCGACGTGGGTGGGCGCCAGTTGTAGCGACGCAAACAGGAGCGTGGCGGAAGCCGCAAGGCAATCATATGCCCAGATGACCCTCATGAGGCCGGCTGAGTCCATCGTGCCATCATCGAAAACGAAGAGGCAGCAGTACGGGAACACCCACGCGGACAGCAGGCCAAAGCTTAGGATCCGACGGACAACCCACGGCGCGCGGCCGGGATGGGCCATCCAAGGCAACACGGCAAGGAGAAACGGCAGTACCAGCAACGTGTAGGTCTGTGGACTTGGAGGAGACAAATGCCAGCCCAGCGGCCCTTCCACGAAAACCTGCCAGACCGGTGTGCAGCCGAGCCACCATGGCGGAATCGGCAGCCATGGACGATCCCTCAGCGGGGCAAATAGCGTTAGCGCCAATAACAACCACGCCAATCGCGATAGCTTGCGCGTCAATAGCCCGAGCCAGGTCTCTGAGCGGAGCGCGATCATCGGGCCGGATTGTATCGCCCGGCCGTGCTTCCCGCCTCCCCGGCGCCTGTGTCGGTCTTCAGGGAGCATTGGCTCCATGTTGCTCCTAACGGGACGGCGAGGGCGTGGCGTACACCTGGCCGCGGAGCTTACTGCGTTCGGCGGAAAAGAAACCTCCCATCGTCCGGCACCCCGCGCGCCACCCGGCGGTCGTGCAGGTCCTGCAGGAACTGGCCCATCCGGGCCCGGTCCTCCGGCGGGATGGCGTCGGCCAGGCGACCGCCATCGATTCGCATTTCTTTCGCCCCCTTTTTGTCCGGCGGCGGGCGAAGCTTCTCGTGCTGCAACACCCGATCGATCACGTCGTCCAGGAACGCCTCCCGCTCCTTGCCGGGCGGCAGGGAGAAATATTGCTGAATCGGGTTCTTGCCATTGCGATTAATGACATTGCTGATTACGCCGCGTTGCTGTTCGGGCGTCAGTTCGCCGCGATCGTTGGCACGCTGGAATGCGTCCAGGTAGGGGGCTCGCTGAGCATCGGGCAGGGCGGCGAACGCCGGGCTGGCCATGTAGCGCGCAAGCCGGCCGGCGTCCGCGTCCGGCGCGGGGACCCGGTGATTCAGCCAGAGCTTGACGCCCAGGCCGGCCAGAAGGGCGATGGCGATGCACGCGGCGACGACCCGTCGCCGCCTGCGAGCACGGGATTCGGGACGGGCCGTCGTTGGTTGAATCGTCTGCACGGGAGACCTCCGTATCTCTGAGGACGGGAAGCACGTGTGGGACCTGTGTTATCCGCCGATGACGATGACCGAATGGACGCCGCCGTCGACGTGCAGGTCGGCATAGAGGCGGTTCATGGAACCGCTCTCGCCCGGCCGGCCGTGAAACGGCTCGTATTCCTGCACGAGCAGGGCCCGGTCGCTGTCTTTCAGGTCGGTGATGTGAACGGCTCGGATACTGACGTCCTCGTTCCAGTAGTAGCTGCTCTGCTCGCGGGCGAAGTAGGTCTCGAAGCCGGGCGACGCGTCCGGGGCCGGCTGGGTGATCTGGTCGGCCGGGCAGTGGAAGACGCCTGTGCTGCCGTGGTGGTAGGGGGCGAGGAACTGGACGAGGCTCGGGTAACCGTTCAGCGGCGGCCGCAGCGAGGGCATCATGTTCACCTTCGGCAGCGTGTTGTGGTTCTCGCCAAAGTACATCTGGAGCATCTGCCCGATGTCGTGGAGCTGGGCGGCGCAGCGGGCGTGGGCCGCGCTGGCCCGCGCCCTCGCCACCGCCGGAATGAGCAAGGATGCCAACACACCGATGATAGCAATTACGACCAAAATTTCGATGAGCGTGGACGCGCGAGGTTTGTGCATTTAAGTTCTCCGGCGAATGTTTGTGTAGCACAGCCGTGCTACGGCTGCGTCGTGGTCCTCAGGTACAAGAAATGATGCGTCGGCCGGGCCAGCAGCCGTTCGTATTTTTCCCGCTGCGCGGGCGTCAGCAGTTGCTTGGTCTGCTCCTCGGCACGGGCCATCCGTTCCCGGTTGCCCTGATCGAGTTCCTGCATTCGAGCTTCGAACCGTTGCTGGATCCGGGCGTATTGCGTCCGCTGCTGCGGCGTCAGCAACTGATCGATGGCCTGCCATCGCTCGGCGTCGGCCCTTTCCAGTTCCGCCATGGGCGGCGGCGAGTGGCTTTCGGCCACGTTGCTCCAGATCTCCTGAATCTTGTGGCGCTGGTCGGGCGTGAGGTCCAATTCCTCCACAAGCACCGAATGGAATATGACTGGCTGGAACGCCCTGCGTCCCACGACGCCCACTCCGATGCCGCTGACGAAGACCAGGCAAATCGCGGCGAGTGCGAAAATGAACAGTTTGCGTCTCATCGTTCCTCTTGCCGGCCTCGTAAGTCGTCGGCGATCCATTGCGCCATCGCCACCTGTTGCTCGGCCTGGCGCTCATCGCTCACCGGGTCGGTCGCAAACGCCGCGGGCTGCGACCCGATTGCCACATGATCGAGGACCATCGCCTCATGCGCCGCGGCCTTGGTCCGCTGCGACAGATACAAGGCCCCCGCAAGCGCACACGCGAGCAGCACCGCCGCGGCGACGGCCGTCCCGCGGAACAGCCTCAGGAACATCCGGGCGTCGGACGGCTCGGCGCGAACGCTTCGGGCCAGCTCCAATAGCTGCTCGTGCGACGGCTCCCGTGGGCCCGTGTCGGCAAACGCGCCCGACGTCCTGCGGATCGCCGCCAACTCGGCGGCGCACGACGGGCAGTCGCGAAGATGCGCCTCGACCGCCGACCGCTCGGCCGGGGAAAGTTCCCCGTCGTGGTATGCGTCCAGCCGAACTCGATTCGCGCAATCGACCATGGCTAACTTTCTTCGGGCACCGGCGCTCGCCCTCGAGGGGCACGGAAGACCGCGAGCAAGCTCGGCGGCTACACGGGCTCGTATCCGCCAAACCGCTGGCGGAGCATCCGCCGGGCCCGCGTCAGGCGCGTCTCGGCGGTGCGCTCGGGGACGCCGAGCACCGACGCCATTTCCGCGTACGACATCTGCTGCCACTCGCGCAGGACGATCACCTCGCGGTAGTCCGGCGGGAGGCTGTCGAGCATCGTCGCCGCGTCAATCCGCTGCTGGGCCTGTGTCGCCGGGCCGCGCGATGCGGAGTCGCCGGCGGCAGGCTGCCGCTCAAAGGCGTCCAGTGGGCCCGCCGGCCGCGAGCGGCGATACCGTCGCAGCTTTCGCACGCGGTTGATGAGGACGCCGCTCAGCCACGTCGCCAGCGACGCGTTGCCCTTGAATGCCTTCAGCCCGCCGTCGAAGGCGGCCAGGAACGTTTCCTGAACCATGTCGTTCACGTCCGCATCGCTGCCGCCCAGCAGCGCCGCGGCCAGGCCAAAGAGCCGGCCGCCGTGCCGCATCACCAGCTCCGTCCGGGCGGCATTATCGCCTCGCCGGGCCAGTACCAGCAGTTCCTCTTCGTCCATTGCCGGCCCGCCAACCAACGCGCCACCGCCCGGGAGTTTCAACCGTCCTCGTCGGATGTTCCGGTTGTTAGTACCTTCGGACGACAGAAGTCCCGTCAAATTGGATTCTTGGAACGAAACAGAGGTTACAAGCCGCTCCTCCGTTCACAGACCCGAATTCAAGCCTCACCTGCGGCGATCTGAATCAACGGCTTTTGACCGAATGTCCCCTGGCAGCCCCGGCGTGCTCCCGCCTGTCGCACCTGCACGCCTTGATGAATGGTCCGCCGCACACGCTGTGCGACGTCGATTCCGAGTCCTTTTCTAGAAAGTGAGGCAGAGATGATAGACATGAACCTGGAGGTCGACATCATCCCCGTGTCCGATGTTGAGCGATCCAAGCAGTTCTACGGGCGCCTGGGCTGGCGGCTCGATGACGACGTCGCCCCCGCAAAGGACGTTCGCATCGTCCAGTTCACGCCCCCGGGTTCCGGGTGTTCGGTCACGTTCGGCACGGGTTTGACGCCGGCCGCTCCGGGCTCCGCCTTCGGAACGCTCGTCGTCTCCGACATCGTAGCGGCCCATACCGACGTCGTCGGTCGCGGCATTGCCGCGACCGACATGTGGCATGGCGCGCCGGTGCCTCCCGAGGCGCGGATCAAAGGCCCCGACCCCAACCGCACGAGTTACGGGTCGTTCTTCTCCTTCAACGATCCCGACGGCAACGCGTGGATCGTCCAGGAGGTCACGACGCGGCGTCATTAGCCGAACCTGATCAGGCACTCGCAGCCGGAGATCGGCGCTATGACCATCGAGGTCGACTCCCATCCCGATGTGCGGGCTTCATCGGGGTCATTGGGGTCATTGGGGTCGGCGCTTGACGGGGTGTTGCCCCAAACCGGTGTCCGTCTCGAGAAAAGGGTTCTGAGCCGGCCGTGCGGGCGACCGCGGATTTCAATGGGCACCGAATCGATCTCGCACGCCGGACCACGCCAACGGCCGACCGAATCAAAGGGGACGGGGGACGGGAGCCTTTGATCACTATTCGCCATCAAAGACTCCCGTCCCAATACCGTTCGGCCCGCGGCTTGCAACCGCTGCGGAGTGAGTGCGGCAAACGTCGGGTTCGGTGGGAAGTTCGTGTCAACGTCGCCGGTGACGAGTGATGGCCTCGGGGGTGTCGATTTGCGCGCAGCATGAAGGCGGACGCCTTGCGGGCCCAAAGCGTCCTTGGGTCAGACCCCCAGTTTTTTCCACAGCGCCTCTTTGGCCGCCAGTTTCACGCCGCGGTTGTCGGGCCGGTTGAGGTGGTTGATGAACTCCTGCTCGGTGGCGATTCCGCTGAGGTACCAGTAGGTCATCGTCAGCGTGGACTTGCCGGGCCGTCGGCCCGTGTACAGGTTGAGCAGCATGCAGACGATCACGGCGCAGTAGACCTGGATCTCGATGCCCTGGCGACTCTCGCTGATCAGGTGCCGGCAGCCCAGCAGGCACTTGAAGGAGCGGAAGAACAGTTCGATCTGGTAGCGCTTCTCGTACAGCAGCGCGATGACTTCCGCCGGCACGTCGGTGAGGTTGGTGGCGATGCGGATCAGCCCGTCGCTGGGCCCGGCGCCGGTGTTGCCCTTGCGGTTGGACCGCTTCTCGTGCGGCGTGCTCTTGATGCACACCAGTCGCACCCGGTGGTCCGGGGCCGTGCGGCCGCTCTGGTTGCTGCCCAGCTTGATGACCCGGTCGCTCTCGACGCCGTCCGCCTTGGCCGCCGCCGAAAGCGGACGATCCTCGATCACTTCGTACACGCTGTTGTCCCGTACCCGACAGACGTAGCTAGCGGCGATGGCGTTGATCTCGTTGAAGAGCTTGAACTGGGCGTACCATCGGTCCATGACGTAGCAGTGGTCGGCGGCCAGGTGCTTGCGCAGCACGTTCTTCCCGTCACTTTTGCCGCTGTTTTTGCCGTCGGTGAGGTCGAGGCGGGTCGGCACGAACTTGTCCAGGTCGAAGTGGGCGTGGAGCCGCCAGGCGGCGTGCCGGGTTCCGCTGTGGGTGGCCAGCCACATCGCCTCGGCCACCTGCGGCAGGGCCCGCAGCAGCGAGCCGTCCACCAGCGTGATCACCTGCTTGACCTCGGCCAGGCGGGGATCGCGGCCCAGCGGCTTGAGTTCCTTCGCCAGTTCCCCGATGACCCCCAGCAGCAGGTCCGGGTCGAACACCCGCGGCGATTCACTCAACGAGCCCAGACTGGTGCGGGCACAGCCCAGCTTCCTTTGCACCGACTCGATGCAACTGGCCTGCTGGAGCAGGCGCAAGGTGGCCACGGCCGGGTTGAACAACTGAAGCAGGACCAGCGAGCAGTACTGGTCGAAGTGGAGCGTGCGGTTGGAGGCGGTGTCGCGGCCGCAGCCATCTTCGTGAAGACGGCCCAGCAGCGGAAGCAGCTTCTTGAAGTAGCGGAACCCGCCGAGATCCCTCTCACGCAGCGGTTTCGGGTTCGACTTACCGGCTCCGCCTGCCATCCCCACATGCTGCCACAAATGGGGCGGAGGCGCAAGCGCAAGATTATGCTATTTGTTGGAAATGCAACTAAACATATTAAAGCGAGTTAAAGCGAGCGGCGTGCCGAACGGTATTGCTCCCGTCCCCTTTGATTCTGCCCGGATCTCGTCGGCCGGCGAGTTGGCCAGCTTCCCGGCGTTGGGGCTGCGGACGCGCAGCTCGGCGGTGACGCCCGCCTCGTTGTCCACGCGGACCAGAAACGTCCGCCACCCCTGCTCGACCAACCGGGCCGCCGCCGCGCCGGCGGCGACCTTCACGCGGCTTTCGGGGCTGATCTGCACGTGGGCGAGGCAATACTTGTCGAGCACCTGTTCGATCCGCGCCACGCCCGCCGGGCCATCGGACGACCGGCCCGCA
>DASXMX010000205.1:0-4197 GCA_036495445.1 Tepidisphaeraceae bacterium | reverse complement strand
ATCAGCAGGAGGAAATTCTTCAGGTCGGATTCGATCGCTTCCTTGATCTTGCGCACGTCCCCGGCCCGCATCCCCTCGGACTTGAGCGCCCGCTGCACCTGCTTGACCAGCGTGTCCTTGTCGACGGCGGGATTCAGGTTGGCGGCGAAGAGCATGAACTTGGGCACGCCGAAGTAGCGCTGTGCGTCGGCGTTGGAGCCGAAGACGCTGGCGGCGGTCCGCTGCTCCATCTGCCGGCCCATGTCAAAGGCGGTGACGATCACGTCAATCCCGGGCGACCAGACGACGCCGGCGATCTTGAAGTCCTTCATCCCGCTCGTGGTCCTCAGCGGCAGCGTGCCGCCGAGGCCGAGCCCTTTAAGGCGCTTGTACTCGGCGGTCACCAGGACGTATCCGCCCTGCTTGAGCAGCCGCTCGGCGTCCTTGGCGTTGCCCTCGCGGAAGTCGAGGTCGATCATCTTGAACGCGACGTCCGGGTCGATGCCGATGAACATCGTCCGGTCGGGCGTCATCATCAGCGCCGCCAGCGTCCCCTTCTCCTGGCCGAAGAGGGAGAGGAAGCCCTTGGGGAGGTCCGGCGCGACGATCGCGATCGGCATGACCTCGCCCTTCTTGATGCCGGGTACCTGCTCGAACTTGGAGACTTCCGAGGCGGGGATGCCGTTGAAGTCGACGATGAACATGTCGGGGAACTTGTCCGGCAGCTTCCACCCGTTGATCGCGGTACGGCCTTCGGTCTGCAGCGCGATGAGGATCGCGAGGCCGACCATGAGGGCCGTGCCGGTGCCGGCGGCCCGCCAGATGCCGCTGCTGAGCTGCTGGCGAAGCAGCGCGAACCGCAGCCCCAACATCCCGGCGACGATCGGCCCGATCGCCCGCTCGACCAGCCAGACGAGGATGGGCGAGAGAAGGAAGAATCCCACCAGGATCGTCGGCAGCCCGATGGCGAAATGCGAAATCACCCGCGTCAGCCGCGCCGCCGCGGCGGGCGAGCTGGCGCCGAACAGCGAGAGGAGCCGTTCCATCGGCCCGTAGAGGATGAGCGGATCAATCGCGATCAGCACCAGCCCCGCGGCCGCACAGGCCCACGGCATGCGCGCTCGGCCGGGCGTGGCGAGAGGCGCCATCGCCTCCAGCGGGCTGACGCGCGACGCCGACCAGGCGGGCAGCAGGCTGGCGACCAGCGCCGCGGCGATCGACCCGCCGACGCCCAGGGCGATCCCGCCATAGCTGAGGACGACGCCGGCGTAAAAGAGCCGGTCGAACTTCCAGGCCAGCGCGTGGACGAACGCGATTCCCAATACGACGCCGAGGGCCGCGCCCAGGGTCGCGAGGAGGATGCCTTCGAGTATGACCAATCCCGCGACCTGCGAGCGGAACGCGCCGACGGCCCGGAGCATCGCCAGCGTCCGCTGGCGTTCGGTCACGCCCATGCTCAACGTCGAGAAGACGATGAAGGTGGCGGTCACCATCGAGATCAGCCCGCCGAAGTAGCTGAGCAGGTGGACGATCACCAGGTTCTGTTCGAGGAGCTTTCGGCTTTCGCCGGCGGAGCGGAATTTCAGGTTGGGGTCGAGCTGCTCGAGCTTCGGCCGCCAGTCGGCGACGAACCGTTCGGCGTCGGAGTGGTTCTTCAGCTCGATGCTGATCTTGGTCACCTGCCCGGGCGAGCCCTTGTATCGCTCGAGCGTGTGGAGCGGCACGTAGATCGTGGGCCGGAAGCTGGCCATCACGTCGGGCTTGTGGACGATGCCGACGACTTTGAGCTTGAGCTTGCGATCGAGCTCGGTGAGCGTCACCTCGCCGCCGACGGGGATGTTGAGCGCGCGGGCGCCGCCCTGGTCGATGACGCAGACGTCCCCGTCGACGGAGTTGAACCACCAGCCCGACTCGAAATACATCTGCCCGAGCTGCGGGTCGTCGGGGCGGACGCCGATCACCTCGGCCGACTTGGCCGGCGGCGCGGGGAAGATCGTCTCAGTGTCATACCGGCCAAACGCGTTGCGGACGCGCGGGTCGGCCTTGAATTGATCGACCAGCGTTTCCGGGACGCCGCTGGCGTAGTTCTTGTTGGTGACCGTCGCATCGATCGACCCGACGTAATGCGTGAAGAACTTGTACGCGGCCGCCTCGATCGACGTGTAGCCGCTGGTGACCGAGACGACCAGGCTCACCGACATCGCGATCGCCAATACCGTCAGCACGACCCGCGTTTTGCGGTTGAGGAAGTTGGAGAGGGCGAGCTTGGGGAGGACCATAGAGGGTTCAGGGTTCAGGGTTCAGGTTGGCGAGGGACGTCTCCTCGCGCGCCTGAACCCCGAACCCTGAACCCTCTCACCTGAGACACTCTTGATATCGCGCCGCCAGCCCCTGTCCGTTTTCGGGCCCTTCGGTGGGGAAGCGTTCGATGAGTCGGCCGTCCTTCAGGACGGCGACCTCCTGGGCGAAGGCGGCGACCGAGGGCTCGTGGGTCACCATGACGATCGTCTTGCCGTGGATGGTGGACAGGTCGCGGAGCAGTTCGCAGACGGCCCGGCTGTTGGTCGAGTCGAGGTTGCCGGTGGGCTCGTCGGCGAGGATCACGGCGGGATCGGTCACCAACGCCCGGCCGATCGCGACGCGCTGCTGTTCGCCGCCGCTCATCGCGTCGGGGCGGTGCGTACGTCGGCTCGACAGGCCGAGCGTCGCCAAGAGCTCGCTCAACTTCGCGCGGCTCGCGTCGCCATTACGGCCTTCGAGCATCAGCGGGAGCGCGACGTTCTCCTCCGCCGTCAGCGTCGGGATCAGGTTGAAGGCCTGGAAGACCAGCCCGATGTGCCGGCGGCGGAAGAGCGTCAGGTCGTAGTCCTTGAGGCCGGTCAGGTCGGTCCCGTTGATGATCACCCGCCCCCCGTCCGGCGCGGCGAGGCCGGCCATCAGGTGCAGCAGCGTACTCTTGCCCGAACCGCTGGCCCCCATGATCGCCAGGAAATGTCCGCGGGCCACCTCGAGGCTGACGCCGCCGAGCGCGACCACGGCGCGGTCGCCCTGGCGAAACTGCTTCGATACGTTGTCCACCACCAACGGCGTCATCCGTCTCCTCGCGTCCAGCCTGCGGGTGACTATAGCCCGCCGAAAAACCCCTCACAAGCGGGGGAGTAGGCAGAGGGCAGTGGGCAGAATGCAGAAGACAGACCTTCGAGCCGCCTTCCCTTTGCACTCCGCCATCTGCCTACTGCCCTCTGCCCTCTACAATCCCATCATGAGGCTGCTCGTCACCGCGGATCTGCACTACAACCATCGGCACAGCAAGCCGCTGGCGGAGCAGTTGATCGCACAGATGAACGCCGCGGGGGGCGATCTGCTGCTGGTGATCGGCGACACCGCGACCGCGGAGGGGGACGATCTGGAGCGATGCCTGTCGCTGTTTCGTTTTCCCGGCCACAAGCTGTTCGTCGCCGGCAATCACGAGCTGTGGAGCCAGCGGCCCGACAGTTATTCGCTCTATACTGACGAACTCCCCCGCCGGGTTCGATCGCTCGGGTGGCAATGGCTGGAAACCGAGCCATTTGCCGCGGGCGAGGTCACGATCGTCGGCAGCGTCGGGTGGTACGACTACGCGTTCGCCCGCGACGCTCTGGGCATTCCCCGGCGGTTTTACGAGCACAAGGTCTCGCCCGGCGCGGCGGCGCGGTTCTCGGAATTCGCCCACCTGTTCGATTCGGAGGATGACATTCCGCCCGCCTCGCGTGACGTGCTGGCGCGTTGGAATGATGGAAAGTTCGTCCGGCTGCACCGTTCGGACGAGGCATTTCTGGCCGAGCTGATGAGCCGGATGGAGCAGCAACTGTCGGCGGCGGCGACGTCGCGGCAAGTCATCGCCGCGGTGCATCACGTGCCGTTTGGCGAACTGCTGCCGCCGACGCGCGGGGCGCAGTGGGACTTCGCCCGGGCGTACCTGGGGAGCCCGCGGATCGGCGAGCTGCTCGCCGCCGCACCGAATGTAAGCCACGTGCTCTGCGGGCACAGCCACTTTCCCGCCGAGGCGCACCTCGGCCCGATCCACGCGATCAACCTCGGCAGCGGCTACCGTTATAAGACGTTCCGCGCGCTCGACCTGAAATAACACCCCAAGTTCACGTCCGCCGAACCCCGGTCCGATGAATCGATGCGGAAGCGATGCGCCCGATCGCGGCGCTCGCCCTTGAACCGTGGGCC
>DASXMX010000204.1:0-10736 GCA_036495445.1 Tepidisphaeraceae bacterium | reverse complement strand
TTCGACGTGCTCGGCCATTGCTGGGGGTCGTGGCATTCCCGGCGATTAACAAAGGCCGGGCCACGCTGGATCCTTGGGCGCGCACTCAAGCAGATGCCGGTACAATCGTTTCGTGTCCGGAAGGGATCCAGTCCAATCCGCTTCGCGCGCGTCGGGCGTTCCGCTGCACGAGCAGGTCCCGCCCGAACCGCTCGCATCGCCCATGCACTTGCGCGGCCAGGATGGTGACGTGCCGTGGTGGAAGCCGACGTGGCGGGACGCGTGGCGATACCTCGGCTGGCGGTGCGTCCTGTTCCTGCCGGCGGCGGGGGTGCTTTGCCTGTTCGCGGCGCTAGTCTTTGAGCCGGGGATGGGGCAGTTCGTCTGGATCCTCGGGCCCAAGCTCGTGATCATGATCCTGTGCCTCCCGTTCCTGGCGGCGGGCTACGCACTCAAGCGGGGCGTGCAGGCGCGGTCGGAGCCGTTCTGCATCCACTGCGGGTATGAGTTGTCCGGCCTGCCGGATCATTACCGCTGTCCGGAATGCGGATTGCCGTTCGACTTTCAGGCGATCGAGGAATACCGCCGCGACCCGGATTGGTTCATCCAGCGATACAAAGCGCAGCACAAGACGACGGTCGAGCAGACGCCGTTCGATACCGGCCCCGCCCGGCCGGGTCGCCGGCGGCGCAGCCGGGATGGGACGTGATGGTCACCCACCGGTATCCGGCTCGATGACCACGGCGGTGCCATAGCAGAGGACTTCCGTCGCCGACCCGCCCTTGCCGCCGATCTCGGCGGCGTCGTAGCGGAGGCCGACCACCGCGTTCGCGCCCAGCGCCCGGGCGTGGTCGATCAGCAGCGCGTAGGACTGCTGGCGGGCCTGCTCGCACATTTCGGTGTAGGCCCCGATCTGCCCGCCGATGATGCTTTTGAGCCCGCCGAGAATCCCCTGGCTGATCGTCGGCGCCCGGACGATGATCCCGCGCACGACGCCCAGGTATTGGCGGATGCGGTAGCCTTCGATCGTGAACGTGGTGGTGACGGGGAAGCCGTGGATCGCGGGGCCGGACCCCGGGAGCGGCAGCGTTGACATGTCAGTTTCTCCTTCTGTGGAAGCGGACCGCGGAGCAGGATAGCCATAAAAGGAACAAAAGCCGCAAACATGAGGAGCAGGTGATTGTCTTCGGCTGCCTTGTGGGAGGGCGAGGCTCCTGCCGAGCCGGATCTTCGGAGCACTCATTAACTTTGCCTGCTCGCGACCGATCCTATTTCAGACACCGGATCGCGATCAGCGTTTGGTCGTCGATGGGCGGGGCGTTTGCACAAAAGGCGGCCACTTCGCCGCGCACCCGCTCGATGCATTCGGCCGCGTTGTTCGCGCCGCAGGCGAGGAGCAGGTCGTCGAGCCGCTCGACGCCGAACAACTCTCGCTCGCCGTTCCGGGGCGGGGGCGAAGCCTCGGTGATGCCGTCGGTGTAAAGCAGGACGAGGTCGCCGGGTTCGAGGCAGACGGTCGCCTGGCCATAGGCTTGGTTCTCGAGAATCCCCATCGGTAACGCGCCGGTCTCGTCGAGCGACCGGACGCACCCGCGGCGGACGAGCCGCGGCGGGTTGTGCCCGGCCCGGGCGTATGTGAGCCTGCGGTTGCTCGGGTCGAGCACCGCGTAAAACGCCGTCACGAACGTGCCGTCCCGCGTGTACGACCGCGTGAGTTGGTCGTTCAGATACCCCAGCAGGACCGAAGGCGGCGTGTGCGTGCCGGGCTGGGCGTGGGCGATCGCGTGCGTGATCGCCATCAGCACCGCGGCCGGCGTGCCGTGGCCCGCGACGTCGGCGATGAACAGGCCCCATTGCCGGCAGGCGAGCGGGAAAAAGTCGTAATAGTCGCCCCCGGCCCGGGCGCTGGTCTGGTAGAATGTCGCCAGCTCGAACCACTCGATTTGGGGCAAGTCGCGAGGAAGCAGCGAACGCTGGATTTCGCCGACGACTTCCAACTCCCGATTGAGCGCCTCCAGCACGGCGGTGAGCTCGTTCCGCAGCACCAGGTTCGTCGTCCCCCGGCCGAACAGCCCGGCCTGCCAGTGCATCATTGGGATGAACGACCGGTCGATCTCGACGCCGGGGGGAAACAGCATCACGGTCAGGTTCAGCCCCTCGCCGCCGTCATATTGCGGGAGTGCGACTGCGGACTGGAAGCCTTCGAGATAAAACCGCGCCGGTTCGTCTTCGGTCAGCCGGGCGGGCAGGTCGTCGATGATCGTCGGCCGGTTCGCGTACGCGAACTCCGCCAGCAGCCCGCCGGAGAACCGCGGGAGGCGGTCCCGTTGCGTCCAGGGGTTGTGATGCTCGGTGAACCGCGAGGAGCGGGTGATCCGGTATTCGGGCCACGCCAGGTCGCGACGGGAGACCGACACGAAATCCTCGATCGAAATCAGCTCCCCGATTCCGGTCCAGTAATTGCGGACCATTTCTTCCGGATCGGTGACGCCGGAGATGGCTCTCATCGTGCGGTCGATGATTGCCAGCTCTTCGTGCCAGGGGCGTCGTGGGGTCTTCATGCAGGGGATGGTACGATGTGCCATCGATCAGTTCACGTACCAAATGTCTTTCGGTTTAGCGCGGGTTGAAAACCCGTGTCACGAGGAGGCCGTTGCCTGCTTGAGTCCCAGCAACCCACGGAGACGAGCGACGAATCGGCGGTCGAGGTCGGGGGTGATCAGCTCGATGGGGGTTCGTTGACAAACGATCGCGATGATGAGGACGCCGATCAGGAAGACCAGTGCGGCGACGCGGTTTTGCCACGAGCTGAATTCCCAGGCGTCGGGGTTGTGCCAGACGGCGTGGAAGAATGGCCAGCCGTAATGGATGGGCCAGCCCGGGCCGGAGCCGAAGCAGTCGAGGAACAGGTGGAGGTGGGCGGCGGCGAGATAGACGAAGAAGGCCTTGAGGCGGCTGGCGGAGAAGGCGGCGAGGGCCGCCGACATCAGCAGGGCGAAGGGCAGGTTGTGGCAGACGAAGTGGTGGTAATCCCAATACGCTTCTTGTCCGAAGAGGATGCTCAGCCCGTCCAGGTCGGCGGCGGTGGCAGCGATCATGCAGAAGAGGCGCTCCCGCGCGGTCAGGGGGACCACGTTTGCAAGGCATCAACCGGTCATGATGTGGGTGGGGACGTGCATTCGCTGGTTCTGCTACGGCGACCATGGGGGTTCCATGAGGAGGCCGCCGGTGCCGTCGGTGAACATGGTTCCGTCGCGGGCGAAGCCGATGTAGACGTAGGTCCCGTCGTCGGCGTAGCGGACGAGCAGGAGGCGGTCGGGATCGACCTGGCTGGTGACCGGCGACCGCCAGAACGCGGCCCACACCTCGGGGCGGAGGTCCGGGTTGGCGAAGGTCCGGGCGGCCGGGGCGGGGCTGGCCTCCAGCGTCTTGAGCACGTCGCGTCGCTGCGATTCCGCCAGCTCGACCGGCCGCTGCGGCGCCGCCGCGACCTGGGCCAGCAGCCGCGGCGCGGCCGGGAGGCGGGGGGCTTGGGCGCACCCAGTCACGAGGACGGAACAAAACAGGAGGGCGAGGGCGATGCGTTGAGTCACGGTCGGTTCATGCTATCCGAGACGCGTTGGGCGGGGAAAGCGCCCGCTCGCGGTTAAGATTCGTGGCAGGTTCCGCGGATTCTATTCCCTCCCCCGGTACTCCCGAGGAAGGGTGGCCCCTGGCGTCGTGCGCGGAACCGGCGCATCATTCGGCGTCCATTCGATCACCATCGCCGAAACGTCGTCCAAAGCCGGCGCGGGGCCGCGGAATTCCTGGGCCGCGTGGACGATGCACTCCAGGAGCGAATCGAGGGACGCCTCGCGTGAGCGTTCGCAGGCCTGGCCGAGGCGGTCGCGGCCGAACGTTTGGGTGGCGTCGTTCGCGGCTTCGATGATGCCGTCGGAGTAGACGAGCAGGCGGTCGCCGGGGGCCAGGGGCAGTTCCAGTTCCTGGTAGTGGGAGTCGGGGAGCCAGCCGATCGCAAAGCCGCTGGAGTCGAGAAGAAACCGCGACGGCCCGTTCGCCGGCAGGTACAAGACGGGCGGGTGGCCGGCGGAGACGCACCGCAGCAGGCCGGTATCGAGGTCGAGCACGCCGTAGAGGACGGTGAAATACTGCTCGAGGTGGTCGTCCATGGGGAACCGGCGATTGAGCTCCGTCGCCACCTCGACCGGCCCGCGGGGCTCGAGGCCCGCCTCGCCCGCGCGGGCCACGAGGGACGATTGATCGGGCCGTGCCTGCAGCATCCGGCTCAGCGTCACCGACAGCAGCGCCGCGGGGACGCCATGCCCGCTGACGTCCAGCAGGTAGAGCCCGACGTGGCGGGGGCCGATCGGGAAGATGTTGAGGATGTCGCCGCCTAGTTCGTCGCAGGGGTGATAGGCGAACGCGTACCGCACGCCCGGCGCGCCCAGCGGCCCACTCGGGAGCAGCGCCCGCTGCATGTCGGCGGCCAGCTCCAGGCTCCGCCGCATCCGGCGGTTGTTCGCTTCCAACTCCTCGTTCTGTCGCCTCAGGTCCGCCTCGAGCGAGAGGATTCGGTCGACGGCCTTCTTGTGGGCCAACTGCGTTTCCACCCGCGCCAGGACTACCGGAAAATCGAGCGGCTTGGTGACGTAGTCGTTGGCGCCCAGGTTCAACGCTTCGACGATGTCCTCCCGGTCGGTCCGCGCGGTCGCGATAATGACGGGCAGGCGCGTCGGCGCATGATCGATTCGGAGTTGCTTGAGGACATCAAACCCGCTCAACCCCGGCATCTGCACATCGAGGAGGACCAGGTCGTATGCTTCCCGGCCGATCGCGTCCAGCGCCTGATACCCATCGGCGGCAAGGCCCACTTCGAACCCGCGGCGTCGGAGCCGGCGGGCGAGCGTCTCGCGGTTGTCCTCGTTGTCATCGACAACGAGCAGCCGGGCCGGGGTTGCGGTCATCCTCATTCCCCTTGTAAGCGATCCTCGCAATTGTCCCCCGCAGGCAAAGGAAGGGCCAGTCCCCCCGGTCAGGAATTCGGCCGGGTTGGCATGCAATGAGACGGCCCGGCGGGCGTATAACGGAATGGACAGCCCGCGGCGCGGAAGGTAGAACGGAGGATTCCAGCGAACCCGGCCCGCGGTCCGGCGTCCAAGAAGGGGCAGGCGGATCCATCACAGACGACTGGCTTCACACCGAGGTGATATGTTCCCAACGCGACTGATGCTGCTGACTGCGACCCTTGCCGGGGTGATGCTCCTGCCCGCCGGGTTGTCTCGCGCCGCCACGGCCCAACCGCCGCAGGCCGTTCACGGGTCGGATCCGGTCAAGACCTTCAAGTGGATCACCAGCTTCCCCCTAGCCGAGTCGGAGGCCCGCAAGTCAAACAAGCTCATCATGGCCTACTTCAGCGGCAGCGATTGGGAGGATTGGACCCAGAAGCTGGATCGCGAAGTCTTCGGCACGCCCATGTTCAAGGCCTGGGCCAGCGAGAACGTCATCCCGATGCAGATCGATTTCCCCAGGGGACGGCGGCTGGCCGGTTCGATGAAAGCCCAGAATGAAAGGCTGAAGAACGACTACACCGTTTCCAAGGTGCCGACGATCGTTTTCCTCGATCCCAGCGGCGCCCCGATTCAGCGGGCCAGTTACGACGACCTGAAACTCCGCGACGCCGAGCCCAAGGGGCAGCCCAAGGCAGCCATCGAGTTCCTCAACAGCGTCATCAAGAACAGGCCGGCGGACGAAGTGCTCAAATCCCAGCCCGATTTCACCTCCGCACGGCTGTTTGCGAAGAAGAACTACGCCGTGATGCTGATGGCCGTCACGCAGGGGAACGCTTCATACTGGATCCAGCAGCGGGACGCGCTGTTCAAAGACCAGCAGTTCGTCCGATTCATCAATCACAATGTGATCTTCCTGAACATGCAGTGGCCCGAGGACACGGACACGTCGCCGGCGGCCCAGGACTTCCGCAGTTTCGTCGCCGAGTACAAGATCGCCCCCGCCCCGTTCCAGTTCATCGTGTGGGACGTGCCGCTGAAGAAGATCAAGGCGAAGTTCAAATCCTTCTCGCTGCAGCACGTGGACCAGCTCATCAAGAACATCCAATACATGCTGCCGCGGGTGGACTACACCGGGAACTGGCTGACCGACTACAACCTGGCCCGGACGATCTCGGCCCAGACCGATCGCTACGTGTTCATGGCCTTCACCGCCATGGACAGCGGGGAGTGGTCAAAAAAGATGGACGACGAACTTTTTAAATCGCAGCCGTTCATCGACTACGCGCATAAGCGCTTTGTCCTGCTTCGGATAGATCATCCCACCGCGGCGACCCAGCCCGCCCAATTAGCCGCACAGAATAGAATGCTGGATGAAGCGTTTAACATCAAGGGATACCCCTACGTGATCGTATTGAATCCCAAAGGAGAAAAGCTCGCCGAGTCGAAGTACTTGAAAGGCGGGGCAGATTATTTCATGAGTAAGCTGAAACCGATCGTCGAGCAGGACGCGGATCGGCTGGCGGCGTTGAAGGAGCAGGATTGACGGACCATACGCGTCGCAATGTTGCTTGCTCGTTCCGCAAAAGATTCTAAGATAGACAGTCTGCACTGCTGCAGGCTCACCCAATCAGAGGCAGGGAGTCAACCACCATGGATTGTCGTCGGAACCGCGCTGGGCTGTCCGGGCTGTTGGCCGTTCTCGCAATCGCGTTCGTGGTGCATCCGTCCCCGATGTTCGCCGAGGACGAGGCGAACGTTCCCCCGCCGGCCAAGAAGCTTACCGAGCAGCAGATCCTTCAGAAGCGCATCGCCGAAGCCCTGTCCGGCCGGCGCGACATCTCGACCCCCAAGTCGCAGACCCTCGTCGGGCCGGAACTGTCCGAGCGCGAGAAGGTCATGCACGTGCTCGACCGCATGAGCTACGGCGCCAAGCCGGGCGAGGTGGACGAGGTCCTGAAGAACGGCGGGTGGCAGGCCTGGGTCAAGCAGCAGATGGACCCGGACCACATCGACGACGCCACCGCCGACCGCGTCATTCCCCAGCGATTCCCCTGGGTGAAGATGGATATCCATGAATTACAGAAGGATTACAACGGCAAGGAGAACCAAGGCGAGATCAAGCAGATGCACCGCGAGCTGCCGGAGATGGTCTTCACGCAGGCGGTGCTCAGCAACCGGCAGTTCAAGGAAGTGATGTGCGACTTCTGGCGCAACCACTTCTGCGTGGACAACCCCGGCACGTATGAGAAGAGCCGGTCGTGGACCGACGCCGACTACGAGAAGAACGTGATCCGTAAGTACGTCTTCGGTAAGTTCGGCGACATGCTCTTCGCCTCGGCCCGCCACCCGGCGATGCTCGAGTACCTGGACAACAAGCTCAGCTACAAGAACAACTGGAACGAAAACTACGCGCGCGAGGTGATGGAACTGCACACGCTCGGGGCCGACCGCGACTACAACAACCTTGACGTGCAGGAACTGTCCAAGGCCCTGACCGGTTGGACGTACAACGGGAACTTCGAGTTCGTCTTCAACGCCGAGGAGGCCCAGCCGGGCATCAAGTACTGGCGGCACACGCAGCTCCCGACGGGCATGGAAGGGGGCATCAAGGCGCTGCAGGTCCTGACCACCGACCCGCTGACGGCTAATTTCATTTCGCTGAAGCTCTGCCGCTATCTGGTGAACGACAACCCGTCGCCCGCGCTGGTGAGCAAGGTCGCCAGCGTGTTCCACCAGACCCAGGGCGACCTGCCCAAGGTCTACATGGCGATCATCGAGAGCCCGGAGTTCATGAGCCGTGAGAACTACCGGTGCAAGTTCAAGACGCCGTTCCAGTTCTGTGTCAGTGCCTGCCGGACGACCCAGGCGAAGGTCAAGAACGCCGAGTACGTGGTCAACGTCCTGCGGAAGATGGGCGAGCCGGTTTACGACTGCCCGGATCCGACTGGCTACTTCGACACCGCCGAGCGGTGGATGGACGCCGGCGTGCTGACCAGCCGCTGGCAGTTCGCCTGGGACCTGGCCCGCGGTTCGGCCGACGGGATCGCGCTGCCCGAGTCGTTCATCGACAAATACAAGTCGCTGAAGCCGGAGGACGCGATCCAAAAGATCATCGAAGACATGCTGGAAGGCGAAGTTGGCGACCGCGAACTAGTTGCGATGAAGGACGTCGCCCAGAGCAACGACATCCCGCGCATGCTCAGCATCGTGCTGGGATCGCCGTCGTTCCAGCAACGGTAACGAACGTCGTTTCACGGGAGGGCGAGGCTCCAGCCGAGCCGAGGCCGGCGCGGGGCACGCGGCTCGGCAGGAGCCTCGCCCTCCCGAATCGAGTGTATCGAACGAGCAACGCGAGTCCGCATTCGCCGCCGCAGGCGGCGACGGACGGACGGGAAGGGGCGATCAGAGCGGCCCCGGTGAATTGGCACCCCTGTTACGGAAAGGTGACGATATGTCTGCTGCATCCCGGCGGGACTTTCTCAAGGCGTCCGGTCTGGTTGTGATGGCGGGAGCCGGCGGGTTCCTCGGCTTCGACCAGTTCGTGCGGGGCGAAGGGGACTCGGGCCTGCCGATCAAGGCGAATGACGATCGCCAGAAGCCCACCCTCGTCACCATCTTCCTCCGAGGCGGCGCCGACTCGCTGCACATCTTCGTGCCCGTCGGCGACCCGATCTACTACCAGTACCGCAAGAACCTCGTGCTTCGCGCCACCGCGACCAAGGGGGCGTTCAAGAGCCAGAAGGGCGTCGTCGCCCTGGGCAAAAGCGATTACTGGGGCATGAACGCCTCGATGGAATCGCTCGTGCCGCTGATCGAGAAGGGGACCGTCGTGCCGATGGTCAACGTCGGCTCGCCCAACGGCACCCGCAGCCATTTCAGCGCCCAGGACTACATGGAACGCGCCGCGCCGGGCGAAAACGCCGTCACCACCGGGTGGCTCAATCGCTATCTCGAAGCGACGAAGAAGCCCTATGACGCGCCGCTCCGCGGCCTGTCCGCTATGAACCTCGTGCCCCGCGCGCTCCGCGGCAACTACCCGGTCCTCGCCGGCAACAACAGCACCGAGGAGATGGACCTCTTCGCCGACCTCTATTCCAAGAAGAACCTGGTCGGGATGGACGCCCGCGAAAGCGGCGGCGACACCAAGGGCGGCAGCCTCGATCAGCTCAACACCCGCGAGGCCCCCAAGGGCCTCTCGGCCGACGCCGCCCGCGACCTGATCGCCCAGTCCGGCGCCAACGCCGTCGAGCGCCTCAAGGCCCTCGAGCAGGTCGCCAGCTCCGAAAATGACGCCGACTACCCCGGCGGCCCGCTCTCGACCCAGCTCAAGACGATCGCCCGCGTCATCAAGGCCAACGTTGGCCTCGAAGTCGCCCAGGCCGACTACGGCGGGTGGGACACGCACAGCGGCCAGGGCAACGCCGGCGGGCACATGAGCCAGATGCTCAAAAACCTGTCCCAGAACCTCGTCGCCTTCCAGCAGGACCTCGGCTCCCGCATGAACCGCGTGATGGTGCTGGTCATGACCGAGTTCGGCCGCACGCTCCACGAAAACGGCGCCAACGGCACCGACCACGGCCGCGCCGGCATGATGATTGCCATGGGCAACATGCTCAATGGCGGGAAGATCTACGGCACCTGGAACGGCCTGAAGGACACCGACAGCGGCCGCTTCCTCCCCGTCCACACCGACTTCCGCGCCGTCTTCGCCGAGTCGCTCAACAAGCTGTTCCACGTCGACCCGGTCAAGCTCAAGCTCTTCCCCGACTGGTACCCGACCGGCACCAGCCTGCTCAACTTCGCCCAGCCGGTGAAGTTCGAGGCGTAGGACTGCGGAACATCTCGATTCGATCCTCCCCCCGGGAGGGCGAAGTCCCAGCCGAATCGGCAGGGACTTTGCCCTCCCGGTTTATGTTGGAAAGCAAGCGAGGCGGATTCCGCGTGCGGTAAGCACGGCGCGGGCAGGAAAGGGTCAACGAAAAGCCCCTTGCAACTGCTTGGGTTGCAAGGGGTTAAAAGTGGGCCCGATTGGATTCGAACCAACGACCTCGTCCTTATCAGGGACGCGCTCTAACCAACTGAGCTACGAGCCCGCCGGTTGACGGGAGGGAAGATTGTAAGCCGCGGATGAAGCGTGTCAACGGCTCCGGGGCTTACGCGTTCCGTTCGTCGGCTCGGGTGCCTGTTCATCCCACATCAGCGACTCCAAGTGCGCCTGGATGTCTCCGGCGCTCTGGAAACGGTCGAGGATTAGCGAGTCTTTCAGGCCCCGGATGATGTTTTTGACGACCTTCGGCTGCTGGGCGTAGCGCTCGCGGCCGCCGACGATGATGTGGAAGACCTCGATCAGGTTCAGCACGTCCTTGTGGATCTTGCTGCGGGTGGGGCGGCCGAGGTCGAAGAAGTCGAGCAGCTTCACCTCGAAGCCGATGCCCTGGCGTCGAATCATGATGTTGTCGTCGTGGATGTCGCCGTGGTATTCGCCGCGGGCGTGGATGGGGGTGATGCCTTTGGCCAGGACGTAGAGCACGTGGAGGGCTTCGAACGTGCTGAGCCGGTGGCCGGGCTGGCGGCCGAGAAACTCGCTCAGCTTCTGGCCCTCGACCAGTTCGCTGATGACGACCATCACCTTCCGCCGTTTGACGTAGGCGATCTCCTGATGGTGGTACTGCATCAGGATGGGGCAATGGCGCAGGGCGTCCAGCTTGCGGGCGTAAGTGATCGCCGCCTTGCCCATCGGGTCGCGGT
>DASXMX010000203.1:0-10960 GCA_036495445.1 Tepidisphaeraceae bacterium | reverse complement strand
TTCCCAGGCAGGCATCACCCATCCACGCGCATTCGCATCCCTCGCGGAATCGCGAACCGTCCCAATAGCTCAAACCCCCCCTGCACCAGCAACGCCAGCAACGCCGCAGGCACCGCCCCCTCCAGGATCAACCGCGTGTTGTCCAACCGGATCCCCGTGAGGATCGGCTGGCCGTACCCGCCCGCGCCGATCAGCGCGCCCAGCGTCGCCGTTCCCACGTTCAGCACGGCTGACGTCTGCACGCCGGCGAGGATCGAAGGCCCCGCCAACGGCAGCTCGACCCACAATAATCGCGCCCACGACGGCAGCCCCAATGCCGCCGCCGACTCGCGCACCGCGAGCGGGATGCCGGTCAGTCCCGCGTGGGTGTTCCGCACGATCGGCAGCAGGCTGTAAAGGAACAGCGCCATCAGCGCCGGCATCCAGCCAATCCCCAGCAGCGGGATCATGAACACGAGCAGCGCCAGCGATGGGATGGTGTAGATCGCCGCGACCGCTCCGAGGATCCCCTGCCCGATCCGCGGATAGCTGGCGGCGACGACGCCCAACGGGATGGCGACGACGATCGCCGCCAGCAGCGAGACGGCGACGAGCTGCACGTGCTCACACGTCCGCGCCGCCAGCCGCCACCAGAACCCCGATCGCACCGCGCGCGGCACAATGCCGAGCGACCGATTTAGGAACTCGGCCGCCACCTGCGCCTCGGGCACCTTCCGCAGCTTCGCCTGCTCGTTCATCGCGATCATCTGCTGAGGCGCTATTCGCCCCTCGAGTTGCTTGAGCGCCGCCACCGCCTTGGGCGCGCGGCGGGCCAGGTCGGCGCGATAGAGGAACACCGCCTGATACTCGGGAAAGTGGTTCAGATCGTCCTGCAGCACGCGCAAGTGGTAATACGCGATCTCGGCGTCGGTCGAGTAGAGATCCGTCAGGTCGATCGCCCCGGTGGCCAGCGCGCGATAAGCCAAATCGTGGTCGAGCCCCGTCACGTTCTGCTGCGGCAGGTGATACGCCGTCCGAAGCGCCGGCCACCCGTCGCCCCGGTCGAGGAATTCGTTGCTGAAGCCGATCCGCAGGTCGGGGTGGTCCCGCAGATCGGAGATCGTCCGAATGTGCAGCCGCTCGGCGACGTCCTCCCGCATGCCCAGCGCGTAGGTGTCATTGAACCCCAGCGGCCGGGTCATCTCGACCCCCTTGGCCGCGAGGGCGGCGCGGAGGCTCGCCTCGTCAGGGAGGTTCTGGCCCGCGAAGATTTCCTGGGTGATGGTGCCGGTGTATTCCGGATACGCATCGACTTCCCCCTTGAGCAGCGCGTCCCAAACGATGCGCGTCCCGCCGAGTTGACGCTTGTGAACCGCGTCCGCCCCGGCGTTCCGCGCCAGGTCGGTCGCGATGTCACCGAGGAGGACGGACTCGGTGAAGACCTTCGACGCGACCGTCACGCGGCGAGTACAGCCTGACGCCCCGAGCAATACGACGAACAAGAGGAATTGAACCACAGAGGACACAGAGAGCACAGAGAAAGAAGAGGGAGCATTTGTCCGTCCCGCTTTGTTTTCGCTCTGTGTTTCTCTGTGTCCTCTGTGTTCTCTGTGGTTAATGCTTTGCCCCGGCCCGGGGGAGAAAAGCGGACCGCCTTGCCAAAGGATGCGGGCCATCACACGGCCTCCAACGGGCTGCGCTGGGCGTTGATGAAGCGGACGACGAAGTCGTCGGCCGGGGCGTGGACCAGGTCCGAGAGCGTCCCGCGCTGAACGATCCGGCCGGCTTTGAGCAGGACGATGTCGTCGCCGAGGAACCCGGCCTCGCCCATGTCGTGCGTCACGAGGACGACCGTCTTGTCCAGCTCGCGGAAGATCCGCTTCAGGTCCGTCTGCAAGTCGTGCCGGACCATCGGGTCGAGCGCGCCCAGCGGCTCATCGAGCAGCAGCACCGCCGGATCGAGCATCAGCGCCCGCATGAGCGACACGCGCTGCCGCTGTCCGCCGGAGAGTTCGACCGGATACCGGTCGAGCAGTTTCCGCTCGAGGCGGGTCAACTCGGCCAGCTCACGAACCCGCGCCTCGATCCGGGCCGGGCTTTGTCGAAGGTAACGGGCCATCAGCGCAACGTTCCCGCGCGCGGTGAGGTGGGCGAACAAGCCGCCCTCCTGGATGACGTACCCCATCTGCCGGCGGAGCGCATTCACGTTGGCCGGCGTCATCGGCTGGCCGTCGAACAGCACCTGCCCGGCATCCGGCCGGAGCAGGCCGGTCATGAGCCGCAGGAGCGTGGACTTGCCGCAGCCACTGGGCCCGATGAGGGCCGTGCAGCGGCCCGGCTCGATCCGCAGGTCGGTCGCGTGCAGCGCGACCGCCGGGCCGTAGGTCTTCGACACGCCGCGGAGTTCCAGCATCGCCGGCAGTGTATGCCGGGCGAGGGGAGGAGACGAAACAAATTGCCCAAAGTGGTTGGAACCCCCGTGCCCGGGGCGGCGCCGGGGCGTTGGTCGTCAATCGCACGGTCCCTTCCGCGCTCTGCCCCGGCTTGTGCCGCGCGTCGCTGAACGAGACGATCCACCCCCGCCCCCAATTCCTATTGCCCCGACCTTTGCGGCGCAGGTCGCGCGGCGGCACCGTCCGCGCCGGGCTGCATCAGATCCCGAAGCTTCTGCCTTTGCTCCTCGCTGAGGATGGTGCCGAGCTTCTCGCGGGTGTCCTGCATCAGGGTGCGGAACTTGTCGCGGGCGTCCTGGTCCCCGGCCTGCGCTTTGTCTCGCAGGTCGCGGGCCTGCCTGGCGACGTCCTCGAACAGGTCCTGGACCTTCTTTTTCTGGTCGTCAGTTAGTTTGAGCTTCTCCATCGCGCCCCGGAGGCGGGTGACGAGGTCTCCGCCACCTTGGGCGGCCGTCTGCAGCTTGTCCCGCAATTGCTGCTTCTGATCCCCGTCGAGGACCGACAGCAGGTCCTCGCGGAGCTTGTTGAACGTCTCCCGCGCCTTCTGCGCGACCGCCCGGCGGTCGCCGTCGGCTGAGTTGCGGGCCGACTTCAGCTCCGAGTCGGCGGTCGCGAACATCTTGTCGATCTTCGCCTTCTGCTCGTCGCTCAATTTCAGCTCGTCCACCGCCTTGCGGACCCGCTGCAGCATCGCGAACTGCAGCCCGCCGTTCTCCGGCCGGGGCGGCGCTTCGGTCGTGGTTGCCTTCTGGTCATTCGACGGGCTGTTGGGCGGGTCCTCCGCCCGCGTTACGGGGATGGCTATCGCCCCAAGCAGCACGACGGCGGTCAACAACGCCGCCGGAAGCATTCGATTTCGCATGATCGGCTCCTTCGAAGGTGCGCAACAGGATACCCCGTGGAATACGCGTCGCCCTCACCAATTATTTCGACCGCCTGTTCCGGTGGACCTGCCGGTTTGACGCTCGTGCGGCGGGGGTGATATCCTGCGGGCCGCTAACTCTGGAGCCACCCGTGAACAAGCACCTGCTGTTAATCCTCCTGGCCGGCGTCTTCTTGGGATTCGGTTGCAACCACGAGAAGCCGGTCGAGTTCTCAACCAACCCCCAGCCGCTGGAAAACCCCTCATTCACCCGCCAGTGGGCGACGAGCCTTCGGGGCGGCGGGGATGACCCGGTGACGGCGGTCCACGTCTCCGACCAGTTCGTGTTCGCCTACCGTCGCGGCGGATCCGTGTCGGTCATGGACCGGAACAACGGCCGGTTGCTCCACGTGGATTACCCCCGAGAGGCCGCCCAGCAGATCCATCCGCCGGTCGTCCTGAAGGACCGGATCATTTATCCGACGACGACCTATCTTGAGGTGTTCGATTTCGCCGGACGGTACATTCCGCACGCGACCAAGCCGACGGACGAGCTGGATAAGCCGTTCTCGCAGGCGCTGGACGTGTCGATCCGCAGCGATGCGGTGGGCGCGGGCAAGCAGCTCTTCTTCGGTGCCGACTTCCCGGTGAGCGGCCGGGCCGTCGCGATCGACATGACCCGCCCCTACGTTCCGCAGCTCTGGACCCTCATGACCCCGGGCTCCGACGTCTCGTCGGCGCCGGCGCTGCTGAAGGACGTCGTGTACGTCGCCTCCGAAAACGGGAAGGTGATGGCCGTCGCCACCGACAGCCGTGAGCCGATCTGGACGCTGGAGGGGGCCACGTTCGCCACCTACGGCGGCGTTGTCGGCAACCTGGCGGCCGACACGACGGGCGTGTACGTCGCCTCGCTCGACACCAAGCTCTATTGCCTGCACCGGACCACCGGGAAAGTCCACTGGCAGTACTTCGCGGGCGTCCCCCTCAAGGAGGGGCCGATCCTGACCAAGAACCTGATCTACCAGATGGTCCCCGGCGAGGGGCTGGCGGCGATCGACAAGAACCCGCCGGCCGGCTCCAAGAACAGCGGCACCAACCGCGAGGCCCGCTGGACGGCGGCCGACGCGGTCGCCTTCGCCTCGGAAGATGACAACTACACCTACGTCCGCACCAGCGGGAACCAGATCGCCGCGATCGACAAGAAGACCGGCCAGCCGCGGTTCACCTCCCGCCGCAACGACCTGGTCGCCTTCGCCCCGAACGCCAAGGGCGACGGCATCATCTACGCCGCCACCGCAGCCGGCCGGGTCATGGCCGTCCGCCCCGTCCTCCATCCGGGCGAGGTGGGCGAACTGGTCGTCGCACCCGTGGCGCCGGAACCGGTGGCGATGGCACGGTAACAAGACTGCATCGCGCGAGTTTTTCCCCCCTCTCCATCCGGGAGAAGCGAGCGGAATTGGCGACCGCCCGCGAGCGGGTTGGGGTAAGGGGGAATTGCGAGCGCCGTCCGGCTTTCCGAGTCGGCATACCTGTCATCTTGAGTGCAGCGAAGGACCTCCGCGTAGAGAACGTCACTCGCCTCGGAGGTCCGTCGCCGCGCTCAGGATGACAGGTATGGCGCCTTCGCGTGTTCGCAAACCCAATCGCCCATCGATACAATCCGCGCCGTCAACGGCCTCACCATGATCATCACCGCCCACGCCTACGCCCGGGCCGGACTCGTCGGCAATCCGTCGGACGGGTACTTCGGCAAGACCCTCGCCTTCGTCATCCGCAACTTCAAGGCGACCGTCCGGCTGTGGGAGAGCCCGCACTTCGAGATCCTCCCGACGCTCGGCGATCTCGCCCGGTTCGACAGCGTCAACGCGTTCCTCAAGGACCAGCGCCTCAACGGCTACTACGGGGGCATGCGGCTGATCAAGGCCGCGATCAAGAAGTTCCACGACTACTGCGCCAAGCACGACATCGAACTGCCGGACCGCAGCTACACCGTCAGCTACGACACCGACATCCCGCGCCTGGTCGGCCTGGCCGGCAGCAGCGCAATTGTCGTCGCGACGATGCGGGCGCTGATGCGGTTTCACCAGGTCGCGATCCCGCTCGAGCGGCTGCCCGGGCTGGTCTGGTCGGTCGAGGGGGAAGAGCTCAACATCAACTGCGGCATGCAGGACCGCGTCGTGCAGACGTACGAGGGCATCGTCTACATGGACTTCGACCGGCGGCTGATGGAGGGCCGCGGGTACGGCGTCTACGAACCGATCAAGCCGGCCAAGCTCCCGCCGCTCTACGTCGCCTACGACCCCGAGCGGGCCGAGATCAGCGACGTGCCCCACCGCAACCTCCGCGAGTTGTTCAACCGCAAAGACCCGGCGGTGATCGGCGCGATGCAGCGGTACCGCGACCTGACCGATCGCGGCCGCGCCGCCCTGATGGCCGGCGACTGGGACGCGCTGGGCCGCGTCATGAACGAGAACTTCGACCTCCGACGGTCGATCATGAACATCGCGCCCGAAAACCTGCGGATGGTGGAGGCAGCCCGCGCGACGGGGGCCAGCGCCAAGTTCGCCGGCAGCGGCGGCGCGATCCTCGGGCTCTACCGCGACGGCCGACACTACCAGCAACTCGTCGACGCCCTCGCCACCCTCCGCTGCAACGTCCTGCGGCCGAGCCTCTTTGAATGACCATTGCTGATTGCTGATTGCTGATTGCGGATTGCGGATTGCGGATTGCGGATTGAAGTGTGCGTGTTGGGAGGGCGAGGCTCCTGCCGAGCCGGGCGTAGCTCTAAAACCGCGGCTGGGCGGGAGCCTCGCCCTCCCGGACCGCATGCGGGGCATTTCCCAATCAGCAATCCGAAATCAGCAATCGTTGACGGATGAACAATCCCATGCCCCTTAGAAAAGCTGTGATCCCCGCCGCCGGTTTCGGAACGCGAATGCTTCCGGCCGCCAAGGCGGTTCCGAAGGAACTGCTGCCGGTGTTGGACAAGCCCGTGATCCAATACGTGGTCGAAGAGGCCGCGGGCGCGGGGATCGAGGACGTGCTGCTGGTCGTCTCGCGCGAGAAGCGCGCGGTCGAGGACCACTTCGACCGGAATCCGGAATTGGAAGAGCGGCTGCGGGACGCCGGAAAGGATTCGCTGCTCGCGTCGGTGGCCGAGCTCGCGGGGCGGGTGAAGATCCATTCGACGCGCCAGCCCCGCCAGCTCGGGTTGGGCGACGCGGTGCTGCAGGCCGAGCGGCACGTGGGAGGCGAGGCGTTCCTCTGCCTGCTGGGCGACACGATCTTCAGCGAAGGCGTCCCCGCGCGGCAGCTCGCCGCGGCGCACGCCGAATTCGGCGGCACGATCATCGGGCTGGAGGAAGTTCCGCCCGAAAAGGTGAGCCGCTACGGCATCGTCGGCGGCACGCCGGTGCGCGAGGGCGTGCTGAAGCTCGACACGCTGGTCGAAAAGCCCTCGATCGATCTGGCGCCCAGCCGGCTCGCGATCGCGGCGCGATACGTGCTTTCCCCAGGGATTTTCGCGTGCCTGCGCAACACCGCGCCCGGCGCCGGCGGGGAGATCCAGCTCACCGACGCGCTGCGCGCGCTGCTGCTCCGCGAGCCGGTGCACGGCGTGATCCTCCGCGGACGCCGGCACGACGTCGGCAACCCGATCGACTGGCTCAAGACCAACCTCCTGTTCGCCGCGCGAGACGAGGCGATGCGTACCGCCCTGGGCTCGACAATCCGCGAGCTCATCGACTGACGCGCGACGCGCCCGAGCGCGCTCCGTTGGGCGCGAGCGGATGTGGGTCGATCATCATTTTCTCTTCCCACCTGTATTGACGATTGATAAACTGCTATTATCTTGTCCTCGTTCAGTTGATTCTCCACGACGGACCGAAGGCGGTGGCTCCCCTTCGGTCCGTTCTCTTTTTTCCAACGAAGTCCCGAGTCCGGAGAAACCCGGATTTCCGTTGCGAGCGATTGCGGCGGGGACTAACCTGTTATGCGAATCGGCCGGTCGGGTTCACGTCACCGGCGCGTCAGGGGTTTTAGTCCCACGTCTGTTGAATCGGTCGGGATGTGAGAGGTAGTGGTCCATGCGTAGCGCGATGCAGCCCACGGGAGTCGAGGCGGTTCCTGCCGCTCCGCTGCCCGAGGTCGGATTGAATCAGGACGTGGCGGAGGTCCGCCGCGAGGTGTCGGCGGCGCCGGCCAAGCCGCCGGTCCCGTCGCCCCAGGCGTCGTCCGTGCCGCAGTCGCCTGAGGATTGGTGCGCGGCGGGTGACGCGCTCCGCGCCGACGGCAAGCTCGACGAGGCGATCGACGCATACCGCGAGGCCGCCCGGCTGCGGCCGGAGTCGGCATCGATCCGCCAGCACCTGGGCATCGCGCTGAGCCTCCGCCGGCGGTTCGCGGACGCGGTCGAGGCCTTTAGCGCGGTCGTCCAGCTTCGTCCCGACGACCCCGACGCGCACAACAACCTCGGCGCCGCCCTTCGCGCCGGCGGCAAGCCCGCCGAGGCCGTCGAGGCCTGCTGGCGGGCGATCGAGCTGCGGCACGACTTCGGCGCCGCCCATTACAACCTCGGCCGCGCGCTGCTGGCGCAAAAGCGGATCGACGAGGCGATCGCCACCCTCACCCGCGCGATCCAGTTGCAGCCCCAGCAGGCCGAGGCGCACCGATACCTGGGCGACGCGCTGCGCGACGCCGAGCGGCTGTCGGACGCGGTGGCGTCGTACCGGGCGGCGCTCGTGCTTCGCCCCGCCGACGCCGGCATGCACTGCCGACTCGGCCATGTCCTCAACGACAGCGGCCGCCATGAAGAGGCGGTCGAGGCGTACCGTCGGGCGGTCGAGTTGAAGCCGCGGTTCGCCGAGGTGCATTACAACCTGGCCGGGGCGTTGCTCGTGCTGGGCCGGGTGGACGAAGCAATCGAAGCCTACCAAATGACCGCACAGCTCAAGCCGAATCTCGCGTCCGTTCACCATCACTTGGGCGACGCGCTGGCGATGAAGCGGCGGCTCGGGGAGGCGATCGGGGCCTACTCGGAGGCGGTCCGCCTCAAGGGCGATTCCGCCCGGACGTTCAACAACCTGGGCGCCGCCCTGCGGGACGCCGGCCGGTTTGACGAAGCCGCCGCCGCATGCCGGCGGGCGATCGAGCTCGACTCGAACTATGCGTCCGCGCACTACAACCTCGCCAACGCGCTGCGGGGTCTCGGCCAGTTGCCCGAGGCGATCGCCGCGTACGAATTCGCCCTCGGCCTCGACCCGAGTTTCGCCCAGGCCCATAACAATCACGGCAGCGCGCTGTGGGCAAGCGGCGACCTCGACGGCGCGATCGCCGCGTATCGTCGGGCCCTTGAGTTCAACCCGCAGATGGTCGAGGCGCATCGGAACCTCGAAGCCGCCATGCGGGCCAAGTCGGGCGCCGTGCCCACCCTCGACGACGAGTGGGAGGTCTATGAGCCCGACCTGATCCCGGACGGTCCCGACGCTGACGCTCAACCCGAGATGTCCGACGCGAACGCCAACGCGGACCCGACCTGATACGGCCAGCGGAGGGCGACGCGAACGGGGAGCGACCCCATGAAACGCCGCGGGCTCACCGTCGCGAGAATCGTCTGCCTGCTGCTCTGGATCCTGACCCTCACATTCTGGATCCGCAGCCACTGGCGGAACGATGAGTGGTTCGTGATCTACCGGACCGACGGCTGCGAACAGGTCAGCACCCTCAACGGCGACATCATGGTCCGCCACGAGCGCCCGCGCGACGGTGAATACGGCGGGTTCCAGCGGATCAGCCACCGCTCCGACCGCGTCGGCGCCCTGCCGCCGCGACCCTGGCATGAGGACATGCTCGAGACCCGCTGGGGCCTCTTCCGATACCTCAATATCCCGCAGCCCAACCCCGGCGTCTTTCAACAGATCGCGCAGACCCGCGCCGCGATGGTGGCCGCGAGCCAGAAGCCCGCGCGAACCCCGGAGGAAGTCAGCAGACTGCTACAGTTGCAGTGGACCTTGTCCCAACAGCAGCGCACCCTGAGCGTCGATAGCTATTGGGAACTGGTCTTCCCCCTCTGGTTGCTTCCCGCCGCCTTCGCATTGCCGGTCCTGCTCACCTGGGCGCTCGCAGTGATCCGGCGTCGCCGCCGGATCCGCCATGGGCTCTGCCCAGCCTGCGGGTATGATTTGCGCGCCAGCACCGAGCGATGCCCCGAATGCGGCGCGCCAACCCCGGTCAAGGCAGCAACCACGTAAGGCTCCGCATGCCGCGCGTAAGCTTCGGGTCCAAGGGCAATCGCCTGTGATTGCAGGCCGACCGTATTTCGGGAGGGCGAGGCTCCTGCCGAGCCGACGCTCGCTCGAAAGGCCCGGCTCGGCAGGAGCCTCGCCCTCCCAATCAAGATCGCAGGCGACCGGCCTGACCCAATCGGTCATGCCCCTACGACGTCGATGGAACCGCCAACGCATCCCGTATACGCTGCCGAGGTCCTTACCGTCGAATCATTACATGAAGTACATCCTTGTTGCGCTCGGTTGCATTCTCTTCGCCCTCCTCGCCCCGCCGGCCTCCGCCTCGGAATTGAAATCCCCTGATGGCAATCTCGTCGTCGATTTCGAATTCAAGGACTTCGGCCTCGACCATGACTGCCCGTCCTATCGCATCACCTACAAGGGGCGGGAGGTCCTGAAGGACTCGCGACTCGGGCTGGAACTCGAACAGGGCCCGTTGGTCGCGAACTTCGAAGTTGCCGGCGAGGCACGCACCCAAGCGAACCAGACGTGGACGCCCGTCTGCGGCGAGCGGAGCCCCATCCCCGATCATTACAACCAACTCGCGATCGACCTGCGGGAAACGCAATCGCCACGCCGGATGGTGCGCGTCGCGTTCCGTGCGTACGACGAGGGGCTCGCCTTCTGTTACACGCTGCCGCAGCAGGCGAACCTGAAGGACTTCACGATCAACGCCGAGCGCACGCAATTCCACTTCGGCGGCGACGTCACCACCTGGGCCGTCTACACGGCCCAGGCGGACTACACGCATGCCGAGGTGCCGCTCAGCCAGGTGAAGCCGGGCGCGGAGCGGCCGTTCACGGTTCGCATCGCGGACGACCTGTATGCGTCGATCACCGAGGCCCGTTGCGTGGATTACGCGCGGATGAAGCTCAGGCCGGCGAAGGATCAGCCGAACACGCTGGAGGCGTTCCTCAACGCCGAGCGGGGCGTCGCGGGGAAGGTGACCGGCGTCACGCCGTTCACGTCACCCTGGCGCGTCGTCATGGTCGCCGATTCGCCCGGCAAGCTGCTGGAACACAATTACCTGATCCCGACGCTGAATGACCCGTGCGCGCCGGCCGACACGTCGTGGATTAAGCCGGGCAAGGTGATCCGCGAGGTGACGCTCACCACCGCCGGGAGCAAAGCGTGCGTCGATTTCTGCCTCGCCCGCGGCCTGCAGTACATCGAGTTGGACTCCGGTTGGTACGGCTCGGAGCGAGACCCAAGATCGGACGCAACCGCCGTGGACCCCAAGAGGGCCGCCCGCCTCGACCTGCAGGAAGTGATCCGCTACGCCAACGCGCACGGCATCGGCGTCATCCTCTACGTCAACCAGAAGGCGCTCGAACAGCAGCGCGAGGTGCTCTTCCCGCTTTACGAGAAATGGGGCGTCAAGG
>DASXMX010000202.1:0-1870 GCA_036495445.1 Tepidisphaeraceae bacterium | reverse complement strand
GATACACACAGATGAAATCAAGCCCGAGATCTCACATTCAGACGTGAGATCTCAGAGTTCTTATCTGTGTGCATCTGTGCCCCATCTGTGGCTAATTCCTTCTGTCTTTCCCTCTGTGCTCTCTGTGTCCTCCGTGTCCTCTGTGATTCCATTCGGAAAGGCCCCAACCAGCGCAGCGATCCGGTCGATATTCCCTGCACGGCTCCTCCGACTTCACCCCATTTGAGGCTCGCGCTGCTCATGGCTACACTGACCGCCCCAACCTGCAAGGACTCTGCGATGACCGACCGGATCTTCAAGGCGTACGACGTTCGCGCGACTTACCCGAGCCCGCTCAACGAGGAAGCGGCGTGGAAGGTGGGGCATGCGACGGCCCAGTTCCTCAAGCGGAGCCGGCAGAACCTGCCGGCGGCGCAGCGGGTGACGCGGGAGGACACGATGGTCGTCGGCCGCGACATGCGGCCCAGCTCGCCCGACCTGGCCCGCGCGCTGATGGACGGCATCCGCTCCGTCGGCATGAACGTCGTCGACGTCGGGATGATCGACACGTCGTTCATCTACTTCGCGATCAACTCCCTCGACACCGTCGGCGGCATCCAGGTGACGGCGTCGCACAACCCGATCCAATACAACGGCTTCAAAATCAGCGGCCCCAAGGCCAAGCCGATCGGCGCCGCCAGCGGGCTGGACGACATCAAGCGGATCGCCACGACGCTCCGCGTCGGGCAGACCGGCGTCCTCGGCCGCATCGAGGAGACCAACCTCTGGCCGCAGTACCGCGAGCACGTGCTGCAGTTCCTGAACCTGGGCCGCCCGCTCCGCGTCGCAGTGGACGCGAGCAACGGGATGGCGGGGAAGATGGTGCCGGCGGTCTTCTCCAACGTGCCGGACCTGGAGATCCTGCCGATCCTGTTCGACATCACCGGCAGCTTCGTCCACGAGCCCAACCCGCTGGTCGAGTCGAATCTCGACATGCTCAAGCAGGCCGTGCGCGAGCAGCGGCCGGACCTGGGCGTCTGCTTCGACGGCGACGCCGACCGGTGCATGTTCGTCGACGAGAACGGGAAGCTGGTCGGCTGCGATCTGATCACCGCGATCCTCGCCCGCGACTTCCTCCAGCAGCCGGGCAACGAGGGGGCGACGATCGTTTACGACCTGCGGTCGAGCCACGCGGTGGCGGACGAGGTGCGCGCCGCCGGCGGCGAGCCGCGGCGCGAACGCGTCGGCCACGCGTTCATCAAGAAGACGATGGCCGAAACCAAGGCCGTCTTCGGCGGCGAACTCTCCGGCCACTTCTACTTCCGCGACAACTTCTACGCCGACTCCGGCGCGATCGCCTTTGCCCGCCTGCTCTCGGTCCTCTCCAACCACGACCGCCCCCTGAGCGAGCTGGCCGCCCCGCTCTATCGCTACAGCCAGAGCGGCGAGATCAATTTCCAGGTCGAGGACAAGGAGGGCAAGATCCGCGAGCTGGCCGACGCCTACAAGAAAAAGGGCCAGGTCGACTACCTCGACGGCATCACCATCGACCTGGGCCCCTACTGGTTCAACGTCCGCAAAAGCAACACCGAGCCGCTGCTGCGATTGAACCTGGAAGCCGAGTCACCGGAATTGCTGCAGGAGAAGCTGAAGGAGTTGCAGCGGATTCTGGGTGAGCCGGTGCATGGGCATTGATCGCGTGCGCCGGGAAGAAGAAGTTGGTCCGCGAATCGACGCGAATCGACGCGAATGGACGCGAAGGGGAGAGGAAGAACTTGCGCGCCACGGGGAGCCACGGGCCTGTTTTGTGGCGCCGTGTGGCGCGGTTTGGGTTGGCCGAATGTGCGTAAAGCGATCGTGCCGAAGCACTAACGAGCATTCCTCCCATTTT
>DASXMX010000201.1:0-12143 GCA_036495445.1 Tepidisphaeraceae bacterium | reverse complement strand
CGTGTTCGGCGTGGTGCTGAAGGCGCCGGCCGACGGCGTGCCGTACTTCGTCTTCTCGTTCGCCGGGCTCCTGGCCTACAACGCGTTCAGCGGCACGCTGACGCGGGCCAGCGCCTGCATCGTCACCAATTCGCCGATCGTGTCGAAGGTCTATTTTCCCAGGCTGGTTCTCCCGTTGTCGACTGTGCTCGCGACGCTGATCGATTTCGCGATGGGCTTTGGGCTCATGATCGTCCTGATGATCGGCCGCGGCGTCACGCCGGGCTGGGGCGTGCTGCTCGTGCCGCTCTGGCTCGCGCTGATCATCGCCTTGGCCGTGGGGGTCGGGCTGTACAGCGCGGCGCTCATGGTGGAGTATCGCGACCTGCAGTACGTGATCCCGGTCCTCTCCCAATTCATCCTCTACGCCAGCCCCGTCGCCTACACGGTTTCGGCCGTCCCGCAACGGCTGCGCGTCTGGTTCAACCTGAACCCGCTGACCGGCCTCCTGGAGGCATTCCGCTGGTCGGTGCTCGGCCGCGGGTCGGTCGATTGGGGGGCCGTCGGATACTCGACGCTGTTCGTCCTGGGGTCGCCCATCATCGGGGCATTCTCGTTCAGGGTCATGGAGCGCCGCTTCGCGGACGTGATTTGAACGAATGTGCAGTCGCTCATCAGGCCCTTATGTCTTCTTCTGATCTTGCCATCTCCGTCCGCAACCTGTCGAAAGCGTACGCCATCGGGGAGGAGGGCGCGCGCCGGCGGACGTTCGCCGAGACGGTGGTGAAGCGGCTGCGAAACCCCATTCGCCGCAGGCAGCCGCCGAACTTCCAGGCGCTGCAGGACGTTTCACTCGACGTGAAGCGGGGGGAGGTCGTTGGCATCATCGGCCGCAACGGCGCCGGGAAGAGCACGCTGTTGAAAGTGCTGTCCCGGATCACCGATCCGACCGCCGGCAACATCAAGCTCTACGGCCGGGTCGGAAGCCTCCTGGAGGTGGGCACCGGGTTCCACCCCGAGCTCACCGGCCGCGAGAACATCTTCCTGAACGGCGCGATCCTCGGGATGACCCGCGCCGAGATCCGCCGGAGCTTCGACGAGATCGTCGCGTTCGCGGAGGTCGAGCGTTTCCTGGACACGCCCGTCAAGCGGTACAGCAGCGGCTGATTACCGCATCGATCACGAAGTGCCACGCGGGATTATCGATCGAGTCGATCACCGTCAATGGTTCGCCGCTGCACATGATCGAACTGCCCGCGGGCGAGAGGCGGCTGGACGTGTGCGTGCGCGGCACCGCGCACGCCGAGACGCGGATGGAACTGGAGTTGTGGCTGACGGACACCGATGACGTAACGCTGGCGTTCTTCAGCGCCGCGCACGCGCAAGGCGTGACGCCGCTCTGGCCGGCCGGGCCGTTCGAGTTGCGGCGTTCACGGCGGTTGCCGGCGACCACCCATCGGGGGGAGTATTTCCTCAACTTGTCCCTGACGCATCACAACGTCTGCGGTTGGATGGATTGCTATCGGGCCGTGCGGCTTCACGCCGAGGGCACACCGACCGCAACGGGCCGCCCCTTGGAATATCGCGAGGGCAAGGGCCTGTTCACGCTTGAGGAAGCCCCAGAGGCCTCTGCCGGAGCGACTGCTTAGCATGCCCGCTCCATCGCAAGCCTGCAGCCGGCTCCCCATCACGACGGTGATCGTCTGTTGCAACGAGTGCCGTCACCTGCCCGCGTGCATTGCGGGGGTGAGTTTTTGCGACGAACTCATCGTGATCGACCTCCGGAGCACCGACGGCTGTCCGGAACTCGTGGCGTCGCTGGGCGCAACCATCCGCCACCACCCGCGCGTGCCATTCGGGCAACTCGCTCTTCCGTCTGTCCTGGGACAGTTGCGGAACCCGTGGGTCCTCAACGTCGATCCGGATGAGGTCGTACCAGCCGACCTCGTTCCCCGGATCGCGGCGACCCTCGCCGCCGGCACTGCCGATGTCGGCACGATCGGGCTGCCTTACCAGTTCTATTTCGGCCGTCGTCCACTGCGCGGCACGATCTGGGGGGGCACGCGCCCGCTGTACAAGTTGTTCCACGCGGATCGGATCACAATAGGCGACCATCCGCACGACGGGGTGATGCTGCGGCCGGGGTACCGCCGGGCGCCATTGGAAAACGCCGAATCATGCCCGGTGCAACACTATTGGATGGAGAACTGGTCGCAATTGTTCGAGAAACACCTGCGGTACATCCAACAGGAGGGCGTCGCCCGGCATGCTGCCGGCGAGCGGTTCGGATGGAAGAAGGCAAGCGTCACTTCGGCACGGGCCTTCAAGCGATGCCTGATCGATTGCATCAGGTATCGTGATGGCGTTGCCGGGGTGCTGCTTTCTGTGTTTTACGGGTGGTACACTTGGAACTGCTTCATGTCCCTCCGCGCGCAGGGCAAAGGTTAAAGACCGACCGGCCCGCGCACGCGTGCCGCATATGACCATGGCCGACCGAGTACTCGATTCCAATGACGCCACGCTCCTGCCGCCCGTAACCGTTCGTCGCGGCTGGCTTGGGAACTGCCGCAAGGCTGGCGGGCGGGCGGACACCAGGTGCCGTCACATTGGCCCCGCATTACGATCGTAACGCCCTCCTACCAGCAGGCCCATTTTCTGGAGCAGACGATCCGCTCGGTGCTCCTTCAGGGTTACCCGAACCTCGAATACATCGTCCTCGACGGCGGCAGCACGGACGGTTCGGTCGAGATCATCCGGAAATACGAATGGTGGATTGACTATTGGACAAGTGGCAAGGACGGCGGGCAGGCGGAAGCGATCGACCGCGGCTTCGAGCGTGCCACCGGCGAGCTGGTGGCTTGGCAAAACTCCGACGACCTCTACCTGCCCGGCGCGCTGGCAGCGTTCGGCCGCCTGTTTGCACGGCATCCGAAGACGGAACTTGCGATTGGCGGATGCATCTGGATCAACGCGGACGGAACCACCGCGCGCTCCCGGTCGGGCTACCCGATCTACTATCCCGGCCGACGGCTGAGCCACCGTGAGGCATTGCTTTGGGGAATCGGTGCGAACCAGCCGGCAACGATGTATCGACGTCACGCGTTTTTGTCGCCGGAGGCTTCGATTGCTCGCTTCAATGCTGCTTTGATTACGACGCGACCCTCCCGATGACACGAAGACGCATGGCGCGTGCACTGAACCGCCCCGCGGCTTGTTTCCGGTCGCACGACGACAGCAAGACCGCCAACCGCCAGCAAACCTTCGATCGCGAACTTGGCCGAATCCGAAAACGGTTCGGCATCGACGATCGGCCCGAATGGGCGCGGTCCCTGACCCGGTGGATCTACTGCCACCGTGAGGTATGGGCGAGGAGGCTGTTCCTGCTGCGGGAAATGCTGGGGCTCGAGGCCATCACGTGAAGATCCTCGTTTCGGCTGCGGGACAACTCGACGGGTTCATCGGCGGCGGCCAGGTCTACGTTCAGCGGCTGGCCCGCGAACTAGACCACCGCGGGCACGACCTCAGCGGCGGCGACCGCCTCAAGATCCTTTACTGGGACCGGGACGGCTATACGTCGCGGATGGTTTTGCGCAACCCCCTGTACGGGGGTCAACTCAAAAGGGAGCGGATCAGCCTTATAAACGATCTGGATCTCCCGCTCGTCCACTTCGACCCTCTGGATCAGCAGTCGGAGGATCTTCACGCGCGTCTGAAAGTCCTCCACGTCCATCCCGGCCTTGACCAGCCGGGCGAACTCCTCGAAGCAAGCTGCCGTCTCCCGGGCGGCATGTTTCACCAGCTCCGCATCGGCTTGCGTGTTGGACTCCTCGCGCAAGCTACTGATCCGCTGGCGCGCCGCAGTCGAACGGGCTTGGAACTCCGACTTAGAGATCAACCCCTCCTCGGATGCGTCGATCAGGCGCTACAGCCCTCGCTCTGCTTTTTCCGCCATCCGGCGTGCTACGTCATCCGCGGCAGACAGCGAGGGGTCGATGCAACTCAGCCGCCGCTCGTATTCCCTACGGAGACGCTGGGGGTCGGCAAGGAGATTGCGAACATCGGCCCAGACGGCCTGCTCCAAGTGCTCGGCCCGAACCGCGCGACTGTTGCAGACCCGCAGTCCGCCCCAGCGATGTGTGCTAAGTCCAGTGCAACGATAGTAAAAGAACTTAGCACGTCCGCGCGGCGCGCTGGGATGATGTACAAGGCTGCGCCCGCACTGGCGGCAGACCACCAATCCCTGCAACAGGTGCCGCGGGCCGCCTTGGCCGGCCCGGCTGCGGCGCCGGTTCTCTTCCAGCCGCTCCTGCGCCAGCCGGAAGCTTTCATCGTCAATGATCGCCGGCACGCGGATCTCAATCTGCTCGTGAGTCGCCGTGGCATGACACGAGCCGCCCCGTCGCGACCGCGACCGCTTGGCCAAGCCGCGTGTGCGGAGGTGCCGCTCGCCCACCCGTGTTCTGCCGAACTTCGCGTGTCCCGTATACGCCGGGTGTTTCAGCACGCCCCACACGGCGCTCGGGAGCCACAGCCCCTTGCGCGTGCGTGTGGGCCGGCCCTCGCGGTTGAGCCATTTGCAGATTGCGCTGATCGCCATCCCGTCCCGCACGAACCCTTGGTAGATCATCCGCGCGGTCTCTGCTTCCTCCGGGATGATCTCGAAGCGGGCGGCGCCGGCGAGGCGTCTTTCAACGTACCGGTAGCCGAACGGCGCGCGGCTGAAAACGCTCACGTCTCCCACCAGTGCACGCTGACGGCGGCCACGGCGGCACCGCTCCCGGGCTGACTGGTCCGTCTGCGGAGCGAAGCCCGCAGCGCACGTTAAGCAGGCCCAAGACGAGACACCAAGACACGTTTACTTTGCTGCATCGATTTCGGCTGCAGCCCAATGCCGGTCGACCGCAAACGTGGCCTTGATCGCGTCGCATGGCTCCCGCACGAGCCACGGCCGTCGCCGCAGATGGTTGTCCGCCCTCCCGGGCAGCCGGTACCCCGGCAGCATCCCCGCCTCCATCGCCGTGCTGGACGCGGCGTCCGTGATCCGCGAGAACGTGACCTCCTTGTTCACTTGGGCCGCGGGGTCACGGTACTTCCCAAACCGGTCGCCGACGGCTGAACACCGCAAAGAGGCCTGCGCAACGCGATGCGGCTGACGCGCGTCTTGGACCTCCGGTGGACGTAGTCGCCCGCCTCCGCTCGATCATCGCGCCGCATCGCCGGCAACCTCTCCACCCCGCCGACGTGCGGGTCGTGTTGCCGATTCGTGACCCCAATTTGTGACTCCTATTAGGCGACGATCCGGCAAACTCGCCGAAAATAAGGGTCAGCCGCCGCCCCCGCGCGGCCGCGTTGCGGGGCAACGACTTACGCGCCGCGCCGGCCCCCCGGGTCAAGGGGCAATTTCGGCCCTGATAAGGACGAGGTCGTTGGTTCGAATCCAATCGGGCCCCACTTTTAACTCCTTGCAAACATGGCAGTTGCAAGGGGCCTCTTGTTGACCCCCTGCCCGCCACTGAACCAGTTTGAAAGCCAGCTCCACGAACGAAACAAGAGACGCTTAGCACCACCTTAACCGGAACATTGCTTGGCGCTCGCAATGGCGTGGTGAGGTGATTCGCCTCGCCCCGCGGGGCACACGCTTGGCATCTTTCGGAGTTCGATATATGGCGCTCGGCCTGATGCCCATCCTGGCGTTCGCGGAATCGTTGTCGGCAGGCAGCTTCGCGTTTCTTCTGGTCGCGTTGGGCCTGGCCCTCGCGTTCGAGTTCGTCAACGGCTTCCACGACACCGCGAATGCGGTCGCGACGGTCATCTATACCCACTCGCTGCCGCCTTGGGTGGCGGTGATCTGGTCGGGGCTGTGCAACCTGACCGGGGTACTCATCAGCAGCGGTGCGGTGGCGTACTCGATCGTGGCGCTCCTGCCCGTGGAGTTGGTGATCAACGTCGGCTCCGGCGCCGGGTTCGCGATGATTTTTTCGCTGTTGATCTCGGCGATCCTGTGGAACCTGGGTACCTGGTATTTGGGGCTTCCGGCCTCCAGCTCCCACACGCTGATCGGGTCGATCCTGGGCGTCGGGCTGGCAAATGCCGTCATGGCGGGGCACGGCATGGCCGCGGGCCTCAACTGGGCACAGGTACGGGCGGTGTTCACGACACTGCTGGTTTCGCCGATCGTCGGGTTCGTTGCCGCGGGCCTGTTGCTGCTGTTGCTGAAATGGATCGTTCGCCAGCCGGCCCTGTTCCGGCCGCCGCCCAAGGACCAGCCGCCGCCCTGGTGGATTCGCGGCACGCTCATGCTGACCTGCACCGGCGTGAGCCTGGCGCACGGGTCCAACGACGGCCAGAAGGGCATGGGCCTGCTGCTGCTGATCCTGATCGGCGTGCTGCCGGCGGAGTTCGCGTTGAACATGCGTGCCAAGCCCGAAGACCTCCGCCGGCTCGAGGCGGCGGCGGTGCGGGTGCAGCCGATGCTCGACGCCCACGCCGGCGCGACCGGGGCGGACCCGTCCGCCGGTTCCAGCGGCCAGTCCGGCAAAGGGACGATTGTCACTTCGGCGATCTCGGAAAAGGTGGGGGCGGGCAAGTCGGATCCCGTTCAGCAGCCGTCGGAGACGGCCGGCCGCAATGCGGCCGAGCTCTCGCAATACCTGGAGAACGGCGGCACGCTGAGCGGCAACACGTTCGCCGCCGTCGCGGCGGCAAACCGGGACCTGATCCAAACGCTGCAAGGCACGCAGAGTTTTGCCGAAGTCCCGCCCGCGCGGCGGAAGACCCTGCGGACCGACCTTTACCTGGTGAACCAAACACTGGCGAAGCTCGCCAAGACCCACCAGATTCAGAACCCGGAAGAGCGGCGGGCCTTTGAGGAATACGACAAGCTCCTGGACAAGACGACGAAGTATCTGCCGCTTTGGGTGAAGATCGCCGTGGCGATCGCGCTGGGCTTCGGGACGATGATCGGGTGGAAGCGGATCGTCCTGACGGTCGGCGAGAAAATCGGCAAAGAGCACCTGAACTACGCCCAAGGCGCGTCGGCCGAACTGGTGGCGATGGCAACCATCGGGGCCGCCGACTGGTACGGCATGCCGGTCAGCACGACCCACGTGCTGTCCAGCGGCGTCGCGGGCACGATGGCCGCCAACCGCTCCGGCCTGCAGATGGCCACGCTCCGTAACGTCCTGATGGCCTGGATACTGACCCTGCCCGTCTGCGTGCTGCTCGGCGCCGCAACGTTCGCCGCGGGGCTCTACATTGTGTTCAAGCAGTTGGTGCCGCAGGCGGCCGCCGTCACTCTGGTATTCGTCCTGCTCCTGGTCGCGTGGCGGATGTGGAGCTGGATGCGCGACCGCTCCCGTCGCCCCGCGATGGCCGCATCCGAGGCGGCGTGAAGATGCGTGAGAGAACGCGCGGACGCTCGCAAACCCCTGCGACCAGAGGCGGCTCCCGCCCCACCGCCCCTGCCCGCCGGGCAACCGCGGTTGGATCGGGCGTTGAGTAAGGAGGCCCATGCGTTCTCGTGCATCCCGCTCATGGTCGCAGCCCCCCGCCGCCGCGACACGGCGCGCCCTACGGGCGGCGGCGGCGGCGCTCGCTCTGACTGTGGGGGTCGCGATCGCGGCTGCGCCGCGCACCGCCCGGGCGGCCGAAGACGCGGGCGACGTCCGGGAATGGGGCCGCTACACGGCGCCGGTCTTCGGCACGTCCGAACACGGCGTCTACCGCGGCGCGGAACTCTTCGCCGGGCCGAACAAGTTCGCCAACGACTATTTCCACGGCGTACTGCCCAACGGGCGGATCGTCCGCCCCGCCGGCGTCAGCGCGCAGGTCGGGATGAATCCGCTGGGCATCGCCCTCACGCGAGACGGGCGATACCTGATCATCAGCAACGACGACGAGCGGAACGGAAACCTCGCGTCACTGCAAAATGCCACCAACCATGGCGGGTATTCGCTTTCGGTCGTCGACACGGCGACCATGAAGGTGGTGTCGCAGGTCAACGCCGTCGGCGCATTGTTCGTCGGCCTCCAGGCGACCGGGGACGGGCCCCCGTACACCGGGTGGGTTTCCGGTGGCGCCGATAACACGGTCAAGACGTTCGCCATTTCCGAGACGGGCGTGATCGGCACAAAACCGTGCGACACGATCCCGATCGAGCCGCTGCTTCCGCGGGACAAGGGGTACGTCTCGCACTACGTTCCCGGCTCCGATTTGGCCGAAACTGGGGACGGTGGGTACAAGCCTCCGGTCCCCACGAATTTCGACGCCGCCCACGGCGCGAAGATCACCTTTCCGGCCGGCTCGGCGCTGAGCCCGGACGGCAAGTTCCTCTACGTCGCATGCAACGGCGACAACAGCCTGGCCGTGATCGACACGGCCAGGCGGACAGTGGTCAACCGGGTGCCGGTGGGGTTCTTCCCCTACGCCGTCGCGGTCACGCCGGACGGGCGGACGGCCTACGTCTCGAACTGGGGCGTCACCGAATACAAGTTCAAGCTCCCGACCTACTCGCCGACCGGATTACTGAGCGGCCTGGGCATGATCCCCGGGAACCAGCCGGACGGGTTCTACGTCCCGCGGACGGTCAAGGGCAAGACGTCGTCGGTCTCGGTCATCTCGATCCCGGACGGCGACGGCAGCCGCGCCGCCCCCGACGGTTGGATCGACCAGAGCAAGGCGCTGGACGCCCTGAGCCGCGTCGGTGACACACACCCGTCGGCGATGGCCGTGCTCAGGAATGGGGCGGAGGCGACGCTCTGCGTCACCCGAAGCAACGACGACAGCCTGGGCCTCGTCCCGACCGCGGAGCCCGAGTCCGGCGGGACCGTCTTCGATCTTTCCCCGATTCACCTCGGCGGCGCGGGCGGCGAAAAGCTCGTGGGCGCGTACCCCGACGCGGTCGTCGCGGCCCGGGACGGCTCGCGCGCTTACGTCGCAGAGGCCGGGCTCAACGACGTCGCCGTGCTCGACACCGCCAGGCCCGGTGCGCCGCGGCTGATCGGGCGCATCCCGACCGGCTGGTATCCGACAGGCCTTGCCCTCACTCAGCCGGGACGACAAGACGCTGTACGTGACCAATGCCAAGGGCGTGGGCGAGGACATCAACCCCGCGATGCCGTCCCCCGGCCCCAACCACGCGACGGGCGTCGAATCGTTTGAGGATTCCAACTTCGTCTTCGGCAGCGTGCAGCGAATCGATTTGGCGAACACGCCGATCGGCGGCGAGGCGGCCCTCGCCTGCAACTTCGCGCGGCGCGACCGGGCCGACGCGAGCATCGTCCCGCTGGGCGGCGGGCCGTCGGCAAAGATCAAGCACGTCTTCTTCATCCTTCACGAGAACAAGACGTTCGACTCCATGCTCGGCGCTGACGCGAGCCGCTTCGGCCCGTTCGCCAGCACGCGGTTCGCCGCGCGCGGCGGCGCGGCGGCCGACGACCCGCAGTACACCGGGGTCGACCCGAACACCCGCATCCTCGCGGGCGCGTTCGCGACAGCCGTCAACTACTATTCGGATTCCGAGGAGTCTGACGCCGGCCATCAATACTGCGCTTCCGGCACCGCCACCGATTACACCGAGAAAACGCTGCTGGTGAAGGACGGCCGCGGGTTGCTGGTGAACAAGAACTTTGAGCCGGAGGATTACCCGGCCGGCGGGTACATCTTCAACAACGCGGCGCGGCACGGCGTGTCGTTCAAGGACTACGGCGACCTCGTCCGCATCGCCGGCACCGACACCGGCACCAACCGGCCGACCAAGCTCGACGACCCGCGCAGCGGAAAGGACGGGTACCCCGTTCGCGACGGCGACCCGCGAACCGACGTCGGGGACGTCGACTCGCCGACAGCCGCCCTCGGGCAGTCCTACGCCCTGGAACTGCCGGTCCTGGCCGTCCTGGGCGGCAAGAACGCCAACGGCGAGCCGCGGCTCGACCGCGACTACCCGGGCTACAACTTCAACATCTCCGACCAGCGGCGGGCCAAGGCGTTCGTCGACGACTTCGACCGGATGGCGCGCGACGGCACGCTCCCGACGTTCCTCTACATCTACGAACCCAACGACCACACCGGCTGCGATCAGGCGATCAACCTGCCCGCGCCCACAGCCGCCCAACAGGTCGGCGACGGCGACGTCGGCCTTGGCATGGTCGTCCAGCACATCATGAGCAGCCCGGTCTACTACAACTCGAAGACCGGCGAGGGCAGCGCGATCTTCATCACCTACGACGACGCACAGTCGACCCGCGACCACATCCACCCCCACCGCACGCCGCTGATGGTCGTCAGCCCCTACGCGAAGCCCGGTTTCGTGGCCAAGCGGCATTACAGCACTGCCTCGATTGTGAAGACCGAGGAACTGCTGCTGGGCCTCCCGCCCAACAACCTGGGCGACTTGCTCGCGACCGACCTGCGGGACCTGTTCCAGGATTCCTACAACCGGATCACCGCGGACGACCTCTCGTTCGACCGGGTGGTGGCGTACGCGCCGTCGCCGGAAGGGCGGCGGATCTGGGACCTGACCCGCCAGCTCGACACGTCCGCGCCGGACCGCGACAGCCGCCGCCTGGGCGCCTTGGCCCGCGCCTCGATGGCCGCGGACCGGTTGCACGCTGACGCCGCCCGGGCGAACCAATTGAACGCCGAGGAGTACCGGGAGCGACAGGAGGAGCTGTACCACGTCGCCCAAGCGATCGTCCGGACCGGCGCGCCTGGCGACGCGGACGACTGACGGAGCATGTCAAGAGGCAATTTCGGCCCCGAAGAATCGTGCTCAGCGGGGACTCGTCGGCGGTTTCACTCTGTCACTCGGCATCCTTATACGACACCGTGGTGACAGTCGTCTCGGCGACGACCGCACCGTTTTGGTGCGTCGTCTGCACCTTTTTCACGACGTCACCGGGGACTTCATCGGACAGCCACACTTTATAGTCCATCTCTGTGCCATCGGGTTCCTTGATCGTGCCTGCCTGGGTCTTGCACTTCAGCTCCTTGCCCTGGACCTTCACGACGTCTTCTCCGGTCGTGGCGCCGGCCATCTTCATATGCCGCTCCAGCTCCTCTTTGGCCACTTTGGCCGGATAGATGTATCGCGTGGGGGCATCCTGGACGTACCCGAGCGCCTCCTTCTCGGTGACCACCATTTCGACGACGACCCGCTTATCGTCGGCCTCGAGAAGTTTGTAGGCGATGCGCCGTTCTTCCGGTCCGGTCGACGCCGCCGGGGGGCTGTCGGGGGTGTTGACCTTTGTCGTCTCTCGGCGGACGACGGTGGATCCGGGCTTGTGGGCGTGCCAGTACTGGTAATGCGGATTATCCACCATCTCTTTTTGCTGTTCCGATTCCTGGGCTCGCGCGGACGCGACCGTCAACAGGCTCAAAGCCAGACCGGCCACGGACAACGTTCGGAAAGAAAGCGGCGAAGACATGCGAAGTCTCCTTTCGTGGATTGGAGGGGAGCTTCGCCAATCTTAGGAACGGCGGGAAAACCCGTCTCTCAAAAAATTGACAAAATTGCGCTTCACCTCTCTTCGCGGCCGCAGCTAACATCATCATCGTTTCATCGAGAGCGGACACCGCAATCGTCGCCACTCGTTTGACCGCGGGAGCAAGCATGAGCGACCTCAACCGTCGGCAATTCCTCAAGATGACCTTGGCCAATCTGGTTCAGGCAGCCGGTTCGGTGACACTGGCCAGTGCGGCCATTGCGCGAGCGCAATCCAACGAAACGCGGGCGGGCGATGATCCCGGGCGCGCCGCCGGAGACCTGCAACAAAGGGCCGACGAATTGGCCGCCGCCTTCGGACCCATGCACCATGGGGCGCGGGGGGAGCAGGCCGAAGTCGAACCCGTGCAGATTCGCGGCCGGCGCTGGTCGCGCCCCGGTCGTTGGCCGAACGGCCTTTGGCGCAACGGCGGATGGCGGAACGGCCCGTTCCTCAACGGCGCCTGGCCCAACGGCCCGTGGCTCAACGGGCCGTGGCCCAATGGCGGTTGGGTCAACGGCGGGTGGCGGTGGTAAGATGCGCGCGAGGGGGCTCGAAATCCACCCGTCGCTCCATCGTTCCGGTTTCGTTCCGGCGATCGAGGACCGGGTGATGCCGGCAAACGCGCAACATGTATCCGATCCCTCAACGGCGACGGCGCAAATGGACTCGGGCCCGCTGGAA
>DASXMX010000200.1:0-3706 GCA_036495445.1 Tepidisphaeraceae bacterium | reverse complement strand
CATGACCTCCGGCAACCCGGCTGACCCATGGGGGGAAGGGGGCGGTTTGCGCCGACACGGCCCAAACGACACCTGTAACCCGTCGCCGGCCGGACCTGCGAGTGCGAGCAGCCGCCGGAACCCCGGCGTGAATAATCCGGGCTAGTAGGGCGAGGCTCCCGCCGAGCCGAAACTGGCTCGACAATCTCGGCTCGGCGGGAGCCTCGCCCTCCCCAAATCCGCAATCCGAAATCAGCAATGCATCTTGATCTATCCGATTCCCAACCCCGGATACCCCGGCGGCCCGGTACCGGCGTCGGGGACGCCGACGGCGGCGGCGTAGAGGACCTCCCAACTGCTTTGCTCCAGGCCGAGGAAGGCCCGGGCTTCCTCGTCATAGAACGAGCAGATGCCACATGACCCGACGCCGGACGCCTCGGCGGCCAGCGCGAGCCGCTGGCCCGCAATCCCTGCTTCCAGGTGGGCCAGGCGATAGACGTCCGGGCCGGCGCCGTGCATTACCGTGTCGAGGTTGGCCACCATGAAGCAGACCGCGGCGGCGTTGCCGCAGCGGGGTTGCCCAAGGCAGATCGCCTGGCTCATCTCCCGGTAATCCCCTTTCACGAGCAACACCCAACGGTCGGTGTGCGGGTGGTAATACCAGATGCCGGCGGGGACCGCCGTCACCGCGTGGATTACCCAGAACGGGCGGATCAGCCCGAGGTACGGCCCGTCGGGCAGGACCGGCGGGAACGTCCCCGTGCGGAAGGCGGATCGATTGATCGCAAGCAACGCGTCGTGCGGAATGGCGCGGCGCTGAAAGTCGCGGCTGCTCCGCCGCTTCAGGAGCGCCTGCCGCAGCGTAGGCCCGCCGTACGTCTTGTGGAACTCCGGCATCTGGCGCGACTCGTGAACCAGCGGCATCGGCGACAGCTCGGTAAACGGCGGCTTCACGTCGCGGATCGCCACGCCTGGCGCGGCACAGTCGAAGTGGGATGCGAGAATCGAGCCATACGGCACCGATTCGTTCGAGAGCGGCTGCCGCTCGATCGGCTGCAGGGGCGGCGGCGCGCCGGGCTGGCCGGGCGGCTCCAGCGGGCAGTTCGCGTCGTCCGCCCAAACGACCATCGCCTGCACCGCCTCGAACGCGCCGAAGTCGTGCTCGTACCAGAGCCCCGTCAGCTCTCGGATCGTCGTGTCGTTCATCTTCAACCGGGTCATCGTCTGAATGCCCAGCCCGTTGGCGACGGCGACGAGGTTCGCGATCAGGTGCCCCGCGTCCAACATCGCCACGCGAAACCCGCGGACACGGTATTTCCACGCCGACCGCCAGAAAATCGACGACACCAGCACCGCCCCCGGGACGGATTTCATGAACGCCAGGTCTGGCCGCCCGCGCTTGATGTGGGAGAGCGTCTCGAGGCCGTCCCGCAGTTGAGTCAGCGTGAACTCGTGCGGGTTGAAGCTGTACAGGCCCGGCTTGAGCCCGTCGATCGCGAACGCGGCGAGGTAAATCTCACACGGGTAGAGCGCGCCGGCACTGGGACAGGTGCGGAGGAAATAGCTGCCCCCTCGGACGCGTCGCTCGACCGCCACGCCGTAGGCCATGTAGAGCCACGTGGCGACGGTCTTCAGATCCTGCGGCGGACGGATGTGGCTGCCGGGCAGTGCGCCCAGCCCCTCGCGCACCACCTCCACCGCGGGGACCGGAATGTCCAGGATGTTGTTCGGCAGCGCAACCTTCGGCAGCCCGGGAAAAACCCGCACGGGGCTCGGCTGGGCGGCCGGGTCGGTCTGCGGCTTCAGCCGCCGCACCGAGTCGGGCGTGTGCTTGCTTACACGGTGGTAATCGAGCACCCGCTCGACCCGCTCGAGGATTTCCTTCGGCAGCGAGATCATTCCTGGCGCAGACGTGGGCTCCGCCGGAAGTTTACGCGCTGCCCAGTCAACAGCATTTTAGAAAAGCTGATCCAGGATGTTCTCCATCGGCGTCTGGACGCAAGTAAAGATCGGCGTGTCCCGCTGGGTGTACTTGCTGCTCTGCGTCTCGCGCAGCTCCATGACGAGATCGACAAAATCCTTCGGCTCGTCGGTCTCGAACGCCACCACGAAGTCCTGATCGTCCAGGCCGAAGCTGTAGGTCGTGTTCAGCTTCACGCTGGGGTATTTGTTCCCGACCTTGATATGCACTTCCATGATCTCCTGCCGCTTCTCCAGCGGAAGCAGGTACCAGTCGCGCGTCTTCACGAACGGGTAGACGAACAAGTATTTGCGCTTGCCCGGGATGATGTGCGTGCGGCTCTCGGGCGTGTGGAACGGGTCGAGCTTGTCGATGTAAACGCTCCGCTTGGTCATCGCCAACAGCGAGTGCGGCGTCTGCAGGTAAGCCCCCAGCCGCGACTTGTTGATCGCCTGTGACTGCTTCTGGAACTCATCCGACGAGTAGGAGATCCGCCACAGCAGGAAATCCGCGTCGGCGCGCAAGCCGACGGTGCTGTAGGTCAGGCACATGAGCCCCTTCGCGTCGGCCGTGTGCTCGAAGAGCTTAAGGAACTCGCTGCGTGCCTGGAACTTCTCGTTATCGCCCAAGCGGCGGAACGCCGGGTCGAGGCGGTAGTAGGCGAAGTTGACGAACTGCCGCTGGAGGGCGGGGGCGGCGCTGCCCTCGGGGCGGGCGGACGGGGCGGTGGATGCTTGTTGGGTCATGATTCGGTCCTGTCGATCGTTTCTTAACAGTATGGGCTTCGATCACTTCCGGCAACACCGGGCGATCATCCGGGGCGATCGGAGCGTCAGCTCGCTCCCATCATAATTGCCCCACATATGCTCGATTCGCAGCCCGTTCCGCTCCAGCAGCATCTGCAATTCGCGGGGGAAGAGATACGTCATCTCGAATTCCGTCTTCTCCCGCCGCTCGCGGCCGAAGTCGTCGAACCAGGCGTAGTGGAACGTGACGTGCTGCACCTGCGACCCGACCCGCCGGATGCTGGTCGTCATCGCGACGGTGCGGTTCAGCTCCGGCACGTAAACCGCGTGCGGCTCCAGCCCGTCCAGCCGCGGGTTCGCCAGCATCCCCAGGTCCGGCTGAAACAAATCGACCCAGAACCGCCCCCGCGGCTTCAAATGCCTCACCACCGCCTGCAACGCCCGATCCTGCTCGTCCAGCGTAGTGAACGTCAGGAACGAGTTGAAAAAGATGCACACCCAATCAAATGTCCGCCCCAGATCGAGCTTCAGCACGTCACCGTAAACCAGTTCCAACTCCCGCTCCGACACCCCCACCGCATCCCGCTTGCGCTGGGCGATCGCGAGCATGTCCCGCGCAAAGTCCACCCCGACGACGCGATGCCCCGCCTGGGCCAGCGGGATCGCCGCCCGCCCAGTCCCGACCGCCAGTTCCAGGATGCTCTCCCGCGATTTCGGCAACTGCCCCATGAAAAACGGCACATCCTGCTCGAGCATCTTCGAGCCCGCATACTCCGCATCGTAATACGCCGCGACGTGACGGTAGTGGCGGGGCATGTGAATCAAGGTGCCGAAAGCTTCACGAACTCGCCAGCGTGAAGCCGTGCCAATGCAGGCAAGAGTTGCGGGCAGATCGGCCGGATCGCTTCGACGGTGTTGGCCTTGGCGAGAAGGACGACAACGGCAACAGGCAGCGTGCCGATATTCTGCTGATATTCGAGCCCGCGGTCGTTCGTGATCACCGCGTCGAATCCCTCAGTCG
>DASXMX010000199.1:0-30504 GCA_036495445.1 Tepidisphaeraceae bacterium | reverse complement strand
GCAACCAACGGCGTCATCGACCTCGCCCCCTTGCGCGACCCAACCCAGCCCACAAACCCCGCGGCCCATCCCAACGGCGGAACCGTCCTGATCTGGATCGATCTGCACGTCCCGCAATACGCGACGCCGGGCGATTACAGCGGAAGCTGCGATCTGGCCGATCCCGCGGGGCACGTGATCGGCAGCGCCGTCCCAATTAAGCTGACCGTCTACGAATTCACGTTGCCCGAGGCCCGGCACCTGCAGATGGTGGGCGAGCTGAACTGGGGCCGGCTCGGCGCGCTCTGTCCCGAACGGTTCGGCGACACGATCACGCCGAGCCTCATCAACCGCGGCGACCCGCGCTACCGGCAGCCGATTGCCGCGCTGGACCAGATGATGGCGCTCGCCCACGAACGGCGCGCGGCGCTCGTGATTCCCGGGCTGCGGCCGACGGTGAAGTGGCCCGCGGGCGCGCCGCCGCAGATCGACTGGCACGAGTTCGATGCGCTGATCCGCCCGTGGATGACCGGCGAATCGTTCGCCGACCGCGTGCCGTTGGAATACTGGCCGCTGCCCGCGGCTCAGAGCCTCGAACGGTATGATCCCAAGTCGCGCCTCGACTACTGGGGCTTGGCGGCGGGACATTTCGACCAACTCGGCTGGCTCGACCGTGCGCCCGTATGGCTGCACAGCCCGGCGCCGGCGGGGACGACCGAGCCCGATGCCGCGAGCGTCGCCGACGAGGCGTCGCGGATCCTGGCCGTCTATCCGAAGGTGGGAGTCGCGGTCCCGCTGCGGGATGACCAACTCGCGGCCCAGCGGGGCGGGGTCGGGGCGGCCGGTGCCGACCGCATCATCACGACCGGCGCGCCGCTCGTCTCGTCCGTTCCCATCCCGGCTGGGAATCTCAACGTGCGCAACCGCCGGCACTGGATGCGGACGGACCTGCCCGGCCTGGTGCCCTACGCCGGGGCCGGCGGCGACGAGCGCGACGTCCGCATCTGGGCGTGGCTCGCGTTCCTCCGCCGGGCCGACCTGATCCTCTGGGACCAGGTCCTGCCGACCGTCGACTCGGCCGAGCAACCGGCCGACCCCAATACGCTGACCTGGTTCTATCCCGGTAAATGGTTCGGCGTCGCAGGGCCGGTGCCGACGATCCAGCTCGAATGGCTCCGTCGCGCCCAGCAGGATTACGAGTACCTCTGGCTCGCGGCCCAGCGGGGCGAAGTCATCAACGCGCTGCAGTTGGCCCGGCTCATCACCAAGCCTGTCGAGATCCAGCCCGGCCAGGCCGCCGATCCGGAGTATGCGCTGCTGACCGGCACGACCGATCAGCACGCGTGGGATCGCGCGCAGGATCTGCTGGCCGAGACGATCCTGCTCCGCAAGCCCGGCGAGCCAATGAACGAGGCCAGGCAGCGGTCGCTCTACATCGAGACGCTGCAGTGGGCCCAGCCGCAGGAACGGCCTCAGTTGCTCGCCCGCGGCGCGCGGTGGGCATACGAAGGCCCCCGCAAAATCGGCGAAGCCCGCGCGACGGGGAATTGGATTCACCTGGATCTGGGCGTCGACATCTACAACGCATCGGACGCGACGCCGGACAAAAACGGGCTTGCGTGGGGCACTCCGCCGCCGCTGAGCGGTTGGGAGATCCGGCCGCAACCGGCGGAGGTGCCGCGGCTGCAGACGTACCATGTGCAGTCCGCGACGCTCACGGCCGAGTTCGACCTGAACCGCATCTCGCCCGATGCGCGTCAGCCGCTGGCGCTGAGTTTCATTAACGGGTTCACGAAGGTGCCCTACCCGTTGCGGGTGCGCGTTCCGGTTGCGGTGAGCGATCGGCGTGAGGGGCCGCTGGAACTGGACGGGAACCTGGACGACTGGACCGACGCCGACGCGATCCAGGAGGGGCCGCTGGTGCTCATGATGAACCGCCCCAACCTGCAGGCGCAGGACATGAAATTCGCGGAGGGCTCGGCGAAGGTCTACAGCGGTTGGGGCCGGGACAACTTCTATCTCGCGTTCTCGCTCGACGGCCTTTCGCCTGGCGACCATGCCGCTCACAACGACGTCTACTACCAGGCCCGCCGGGCCTGGGGCGAGGATCTGTGCGAGGTGTTGATCCAGCCGGTCTACAAGGACAATTCCGCCGGCCCGGTCCTCCACGTGGTGTTCAAGCCGAACGGCGCGGATTGGGTGGAGCGCAAGGAATCCTCGAACTCGCCCGGCGAGATGTGGCGCGTCACCGAAGGTTCGGGTATTCGCTACGCGACCACGGCCGGCGACGACCGCTGGCGCGGCGAGGTGGGGATCCCCTGGCGGCTGATCAACGCCGCCGGCAAGGACGCGCCCGTCCTGCTCCGCTTCAACTTCTGCCAGCACCGCCAGCGGAACTGCCAAAGCGCCAGTTGGTGCGGCCCGGTCGATTTCGGCCGCGACGAGAGCCTCATGGGCGTGCTCTACCTCCGCTCGCAGGTGGACGAGTAGGGGCGAATCCCGGCCCGCCCGGAGGCGGAGGAAGAAAAGCCGGTCGCCTCGCTGATTTTAAAATCGGCGGCGTTTCCAGTATTCTTCCTCTTTCGCGCTATTCGTCATGGAGGATGAGTTGCGAAATCAGACGGCCGCTGCCATTCAGCTTTCGAGTCTATCCCTTTCGTTCCTGGCTCTCGTCACCGGTTGTCAGCCTAAGAAGCCGCCGGAGGCAGTGCAGCAGCCGGCGAAGATCGATTACGCGGCGCCGCTGCCCGAGGGCGAAGTGGCGCTTCGTAAAATCGATCCCAGCGAATACCCCGATTTTACCAACGCCCTGCTGTCCGCGGACATCGAGGCGCTCAAGCGATCGACGAATAACAGCATCGCCTACTTCACCCGGGCCGGCAGCGCGAAGGTTTACCCCTACCTCGACATCACCCACGAGCGGGCGATCGCGTCGCTCCGCGCATTCCGCGACCTGCTGAACCAGGCGCCGTTCCACGGCACCTCGCAGGAGCTCAACGCGCTGATCAGCCAGCGATTCGAAGTGTATCAAAGCGTCGGCGCGCCCCGCCCGGACGGCAGCGGGTACACCAACGAAGTGCTCTTCACGGGCTACTTCACCCCGACCTACGACGCCAGCCTGACCCGCGGCGGGCCGTACCAGTGGCCGCTCTACAAGCGCCCGGCCGACCTGATCACCGACGCCACGGGCGAGCGGGCCGGCCGCAAGGCCGACGGCGGCACCATCGTCCCCTATTACACCCGCCAGGACATCGAGGCCGGCAATCTGCTGCGGGGACAGGAACTCGTCTGGCTCACCAGCCGCTGGAACGCCTACGTCGTCACGGTCCAGGGCTCCGGGCGGCTGCGGCTCCCCGACGGGCGGATCATGGAAGTCGGGTATGCGGGCACGAACGGGTACGCTTACACCTCCCCCGGATTGCAGATGGTCGCCGACGGCGTTGTCCCGAAGGATCAGCTCAACTTCAACTCGATGCGGCAGTACTTCGACGCCCACCCCGCCGCGATGGACAAGTACCTCTGGATCAATCCGCGGACGACGTTCTTCACCGAAACCCGCGGCGGGCCGTTCGGGTCGCTGAACGTTCCGGTCACGCCCTTCGCGTCAATCGCGACGGACAAGAAGGTCTATCCCGCGGGAATGGTCGCCTTCGTGGACGCCCGGGCGTCGTACGCGGGCAAGAACCTCGACGGCCGCTTCATGCTCGACCAGGACCGAGGCGGCGCGATCCGCTCCGCCGGCCGGGCCGACATCTACATGGGCATCGGCGAAACCGCCGAGCAACTCTCCGGGTACCAACTCAGCTCCGGCCGGCTTTACTATCTTGCCGTCCGTCCCGAACTGATCCCGCAATACACCCAGCCGAGCGGACGCCAACCCTTGTAGGGTAAATGCAGAACAACCGCCTAACATGCGGAGTCGATCGCCCTTTTTGGGTGGCATGGGCATGTACTCATGCCCGTGCTGAACCGGCATGAGTACATGCCCATGCCACCCAGAGCAGAAGCAACAAATGTTCGAATGCGGCCAGGTTCCCGCTATCCGAACAAGCCCGCTCCCGATATGCTTCACCCGTCCTCTCGGGAGAAGGAGCGGTGCCCGTTGACCGGATCAACGAAGCCGTCGCGCGCCGGCCGGCCTTGCCGGTGGTGGTTCTGTTCATCCTCGGCATCGCCGCACATCGCACGGTTCCCATCCTCCCGCTGATCTGGATCGCCGCGATCGGCGTCCTCCTGATTTGTGCGATCCTCCTGCGGCGCCGCGGCGCGCTCGCCTCCCTCGCAATTGTGCCCGCGGTTCTCCTCACCGGTGCCTGCACCGCCCAACTGGCGGACTTTCGATACCCATCCAACGACATCGGCCTGTTCGCCAGCGACGACCCGAAGCTCGCATCGGTTGAAGGAGAGATTGCGGACGAGCCACGACTGATCGAACCCGCCCCATTCGGGCGGCCGCTGCCGGAGAAGCAGTCGCTCTCGCTCAGGGTCCGAACGGTTCGGACGTGGAACGGCTGGATCGGTGCCACCGGCACGCTCCCCGTCACGATCTCGCCGCCGGTTTGGGAATTGGCGCCGGGCCAGGTGATTCGACTGCTGGGCCGGATCGAACGGCCGCGGCCGGCGATGAACCCGGGCGGGTTCGACACGGCCGAGCATTACCGGCGGCAGCGCGTCCTGGCAGCGATGCACGTGTCGCGGCCTTATGACGTTCAGATCGTCTCCCGCCCCGCCGCGCTCACGACGCCGCTGACGAACGTTCGCAATGCATCAAGGAATCTGCTCGACCGCGGCTTCGACGTCGGGCATGCGTCCGATCGCGCCCTGCTCCGCGCCCTGGTCTTCGGCGACCGGGAGCCCGACCTGCAGGCGGTGCAGGACGATTTCGTTCATTCCGGCACGACTCACCTGCTGGCCGCAAACGGCTCGCGAATCGCGCTGTTGGCGGGGGCGATTTACCTGCTCTGCCGCCTGCTTCGGGTGCGGCCCGACTTGGGCGTGTGGGCGTTGACGATCATGGTGGCGCTGTTCGGGTTCCTCACGATGCCCGCCGCCCAGGCGATCCGCCCGGCGGTCGCGTGCGTCGCGGTCGGGTTCGGGGTCCTCAACCGCCGCAGGATGGACTCGCTCCAGGCCCTTTCGCTGGTCGCGATCGCCGTCCTCGTCCCCCGCCCGCTGGACCTCTACGGCGCCGGGTTTCAACTCAGCTTCACCATCGTGCTGGGATTAATCCTCTTCACGCGGCCGGCGCTTGCATGGGTGGAATCGTTCGAGAACAAGGACAAGAAAGTCGCCGAGTCCTTTCAGCCGCCGACACGTTTCACGCGATTCGTGCGCCGCCTGCGGCATGGGATCATCACCGCCGCGGTGATGGGCGCGATCGCCTGGGGCATCGTGATCCCGCTGGCGGCGTACCACTTCGAACAGTTCAACCCGTGGACGGTGCCGTTCGGGTTGTTGCTCTCGCCGGTGGCGATGGCGGCCTTGGCCACAGGGTTCGCGAAGATGTTGCTCACGGCCTTGTGCCCGGCGCTCGCCGGGACGTGGGCGGCTGGCGCCGCGCTCGCCGCGTCGTGCCTCCGGCACGGCGTGCATTGGGCCGCGGCGACGCCCTGCTGCGACATGGCGATGGCCCGGCCGCCGGTCATCGTCATTGTGGCGCTCTACGCCCTGTTCCCGCTCTCCTTGATTCACTGGCCCCACCGGCGGGTCCGGCTCTGCGCGGGATGCGTGCCGGTCGGCGCGTGCGTGCTGTTCGTGCTCCTGCCGCTTTGTGGCGGGCTCGCGCCGGTGCCGGGCAACTCGCCGGCGTTGCGCATCACGCTGCTGTCCGTCGGTGCGGGTCAATGCGCGGTCATCGAACCGTCTGGCGCCGGTGCGGTGGTGTTCGACGCCGGGTCGTCGACGATCACCGACCCGCTCCGCACGTGCATCGAACCGTTCCTGCGGCACGAGCAGTGCCGATCGATCGACGCGATCTATCTCAGCCACGGCGATTTCGACCACATCAGCGCTGCCGGCGACATGGTCCCCGCCTACGGCGTCCGCGAGGTCGTCACCAGCCCCTATTTCCGCCTGCACGCCAAGGAGAGCAAGCCGTGCGACGCGCTGCTCGCGAGCCTCGACCGGGCCGGCCGGTCACCTCACTTGATCCTCGCGGGCGAGCACCTTCGATTGGGCCCGACCGTTCAGATCGATGTCCTCTGGCCGCCGCCGCAGGGGAATTACAACTCGAACAACGCCGGCCTGGTCCTGCGCCTCGTTTGTGCCGGCCGATCGATCCTTTTCCCGGCTGACATTCAGGAGCCGGCGGAGCGCGAGCTGCTCAAGCATCCCGAGAAGCTGCGGTCCGACATCCTGATTGCGCCGCATCACGGCAGCGCCGAACTCACCACGGCCCGCTTCGTCGCAGCCGTCAACCCGAAGGTGATCCTCGCCTCCAGCGACGGCCGCCTGACGAAAAAACAGCGGACCTTCGACCAGAGCGAGAACGCCTGGCCCATCTACCGGACGAGCCAATACGGCGCGATCACGATTGAAGTGTCGCGGGAGGGCACGATTCACGTGCGTCCGTATCTGCCCGGGAATCCGATCGATTTGCCGCCGTAGGGGCACACCGCCGTGTGCCCTCTCATGCAGGGGCGTCCGGGCTTCGCATGTGAGTCTTGGGTGGCATGGGCATGTACTCATGCCCGTGTCTTCGAATTACAAAAGATCACGGGCATGAGTACATGCCCATGCCACCCAATGCCGGCCCGATTGCGTTGAATGGCCGCCTGCGATTGGCCCTGTGCAGGGCGTACGGCCTTACGCCCGGGCACACGCGGTGTGCCCCTACACGATGCGGTCACGCGCTGGGCACGCGGCGGTGTGCCCGTACAATAGGAATATGCCCGACGCACAAACTGCCTATGACGCGCTGGTTCGCGAACTGCGGGAAATCTCGCTGCTTGGGTCGGTGAACTCGCTCCTCGGCTGGGACGAGCGGACGCAGATGCCGCCGAAGGGGACGGAGCATCGGGCGGCCCAATCGTCGCTGCTGGCCCGGATGGTTCACGAGCGGTTCACGTCGCCGCGGATCGACGAGTGGCTCAACGCGGTCGAAGCCTCGGACGTCGTGAAGGGCCCCGAATCCGACGCCGCGGTGAACGTCCGCGAGACGCGGCGAAGCTACGATCGCGCCCGCAAGCTCCCGTCGTCGCTCGTGGAAGAAGAAACCCGCGTCGCCGTGCTCGCGCAGCAGGCCTGGGGCGAGTCGCGGGCGAAATCGGATTACCCGTCGTTCGAGCCATGGCTCGCCAAGACGCTCGATCTCAAGCGGCAGGAGGCGAAGTGCGTCGGCTACACGGCCGACATGTACGACGCCCTGCTGGACGAATTCGAGCCCGGCGAAACGACGGCCAGCCTGCGGCAGACCTTCGAGCGGCTCCGCGTGCCGCTGGTGGAATTGATCGGGAAGATCGTGGACTCGGGCCGCAAGGCGCCGGTGGAGATCCTGGAGCGGAGCTATCCGCCCGAGGCACAGGCGAAGCTCGCCCGCGAGGCGGCCGCCGCGGTCGGGTTCGATTTCGAGGCCGGCCGGCTCGACGTCAGCCTCCACCCGTTCTGCACGGGCCTCGGGCCCGGCGACACGCGGATGACGACCCGCTACGACCCGCGCTACTTCGGCGACGCGTTCTTCGGCGTGTTGCACGAGTCGGGGCACGGGCTGTACGACCAGGGCCTGCCGGCCGCTCATTTCGGCACGCCGCGGGCGGAGGCGGTCTCCCTGGGCGTCCACGAGTCGCAGTCGCGGATGTGGGAGAACTTCGTCGGCCGCAGCGAGTCGTTCTGGCGGTACTTCCTGCCCAAGGCGCGCAGCGCGTTTGCCGAAACGCTGAAGGACGTGAGCCTGGAGCAGTGGTATTTCGCGGTGAACGACATCCGCCCGTCGCTGATCCGCACGGAAGCCGACGAGGCGACGTACAACCTGCACATCCTCCTGCGATTCGAGATCGAGCAGGCGTTGCTGAACGGAGACCTTGGGACCAAGGACCTGCCCGCCGCGTGGAACGCGAAGATGAAGCAGTACCTGGGCCTGACGCCGCCGGACGACGCCCGCGGCTGCCTGCAGGACATCCACTGGAGCGGCGGCTCGGTCGGGTACTTCCCCACCTACACGCTCGGCAACCTGTACGCCGCCCAGTTCTTCGAACAGGCGCGCAAGGACTTCGGCGATCTCGACGCGCAATTCGCCCGCGGCGAATTCGCCCCACTGCTCGGCTGGCTCCGCAAGAACATCCACACGCACGGCAAGCGCTACCGCGCCGCCGAACTGGCCCGCCGCGTCACCGGAAATGAGCTTTCGGCCGAGCCGCTGCTGAATCACCTGAAGCGGAAGGCGGAGTTGTACGGAATCCGCTGAAAGCGCGTTCGCAACTCACGGGAGGGCTAGGGCATGCCCATCAACGCCCCGATTGCCCTGCGGGTGAATGCAAAGCACCACGGCGCCGCGAAACCGCCTAACAGAACGGTTACCACTGCCAGCGGCGCCAGGACTGCAACGTTGAAGCATCTTTCCTCAACCGCTTGCGCAGGCGGGCTCGATCGATCGGTTCCAGTGATCGAACGCATCACCTGAACGCCCGCCAAGCCGAACAGGAGGCTCCCGATGGCAATCCCCCCGGCCAAAGCGATCAGCCACCCCGGCGATGCCGCCCGCAGCCGAAGAAGCATCGAATCTCGCTGAGCTGCCTGGAACGCGCCGAACAGCACGACGACCGGCCCTAGAAATCCGGACACTGCCAGGAGCGTTAACATCCCCGCCATGAGACTCGCGCCCCAAGCTGTTCCGGATTGTGGCGAGAGTTCCGACTCTCCCGCAGCCCCGGTTCCGCCGGCGAGCAGCAGCAAAAAGGCCGAGATCAGGCTCCCGGCCAAAAGCGTGAACACCGCCCCGTTCGCGCCGGCCGGCGTGTACGTTGCCGCACCGATCAAGACGAACCCCGACATGGTGATGCTCAAGTGAACGACCGCACGCCTTAGTCCCGGCTGCCCGATGGCGGCCAGCGCATGATAGAACACCGTCAGCAAGCCCAGTCCCGCCATCACCCACCACAGCGACGCGGCAGCGGCCGGAAACAGCGGCAGAACAACGCGAAACAGTCCGTACCCGCCCGTGAGCGGGAGCAGCGCACCAATCGCGCCCGCGACTGCTGGCGAAGTTTCCGCCGCGATTGCGGTTAGCCACGAATGGAACGGCACCACCGGGAGGCGCAAGAGGAAGCTGATCAACGCCAGTGCAAAGAGCGTCTGCATTCCCCACCCGGCAGGACAGGCCGCGAGGCGCACCAGATCCAGCGTCCCGCCCGTGAGGCAGTGCGTGCTCATGAGTCGCTCGCCCATCACGGCGACCAAAAGGCACGCCAGTGCGACGAGCATCGGCACGAGAAACGCCATCGTCGCTCGTGCGCGTCCGCCGCCCGCGGAAAGCCAGATCAGTCCGGAACACGGAAGAACCATGAAGGCCAGGAAAGCCCAGAGGAGCAAAAAGTCGAACGCCAGGAAGACACCGAGCGTCGCCAGTTCGAGCCACAGGAACATGGCGAGCTGAACGCGCGGCCGCCGTTCGTCAACGGGCGGGAGAACGACGAGAACGGCACACAGGAACGTCGTCAGCACGACAAACGGGAGCGACAGCCCGTCCATCGCGACGCGATACCCGGCGTGCATTGCCGGTAGGATCTCCAGGGAACGGACCATCTGCACCGTTCCGAGCGGCGCGTCGTCGTACGCCATGCCCTGCTGGCGACGAAACGGGATCAGGATCAGCAACGAGAGGCAGAACGTCGCGAGCGCGATGCCGATCGCGGTTCGCCTTGCCGCCCGGACCGGCCGGACCCACAGCACCGCGGCCCCGCCGATGGCGGGGACCAGAAGCAGGATCGTCAGTAGCCAGTCGTTCAGGAATCGCATTCCGCCTCAGCGGCCCCAACGCCGCCGGGGCGTGTTATATCGGCTGCCACATGATTGCGACACGGGCTGAATTACGAACGAGTTCCCTCCGCGCGATCACTTCATGTCATCCTGAGCGGCAGCGAAGGATCTCTGACGCGAGCGAGTCGGTCGCCCCCGAAATCTTTCGCTGCCGCTCAAGATGACACCGTGGAATGGAATCACTCATACTTCGGCGAACCGTCAACGCGTTGTTGTATCCACCGGCGGGGTCATGGCGTTTGCGTTCACGTTCTCATCGGCACGCTCCCGTGAATCATTCGGAGCAGGCGAAGAGGCACGACGGTCTTGACCACCCCGGTTGAAAATGGGTTCGATGACATTGCGATCGAACCACGCCACTCCCGCTGCGAGGCCCAACACGGGTGCCACGAACAGCGAGCCGTACAACTCGTCGAAATACATCCGGTAAAAGAGCCACGTGTGCAGCCAGCTCACCGGCGGGATTCGCGTCAGTCGGCCGGCGAGGCGGTCGCCGCGGAAGTAGAGGAGCAAGCCGCAGAGGATCCCGAGCGCCGTGGCGGGCCAGACCCAATCCGAGACGCGGCGCGTGCCCTCCGTCAATGCGGCAGACGTGGCGGCGGCCACGGGCTCGTCGCGGGCCCCCCCCTCATCCGCAGCGTCCCCCGCGGGCCAAACGGCGTCGAACGCGTGAACGACTTCGCCCCGATCGGGCTGGTTCGGCACGTTTTGCATCGTGGCGGCCTGCCGCGACTCGTAGACGGCGCTCTCCAGCATGTCGCGAATGCCCAGCCAATTGCCGGCCAGGGCGGTCATGATCGCGAAGACGACCAGCGGCCACAGGAGCGTCGGCACTTCACGGGCGTGATCGTACAACCGGCGGTCGCGCGGCCGCCCGGCGAACACGAGCATCCACCATCGGGCGGTCGCGAAGGCGACAATGAACGTGGCGAAGATCGCAAACGCGAAGAACGCCCAATAGGCCCCGCTACGGTGTGAGCCGACGGCCAGGGAGGCGAAGGCGGCCGTGTGACGGAGGATCAGCCCGCGGCTGAAGTAGCCGCTGAGGCCAAGCCCCCGCCACCCAACGCCACAGACCGCGAGGCCGGCCAGGGCCGCGGTGATCGCAGTGACGGGCATCCGCGCGAACAACCCGCCGTATTGCGAAAGCTGCGTCTCGCCCCGCGCCGCACGGATCACCGCGCCAGCGGCCAGGAACAAGAGGGTCTGCGCGAACGCCGCCGCGATCAGGTGAAACATCGCCCCCGTCCAACTCCCGACGCCGACGCCAAGCACCATCAAGCCCAGTTGAGAAGCCGCGATGAAGGCGAGTGATTTCTTGATGTCGGGCTGCGCGGTCGCGATCAGGGCGGTCATCGTCATCGTGGTCACGCCCACGATCGCGATCAGCAGCCGCGCCGACGGAGTGAACAGCGGGAAGAGCCGCGCGATCAGGTAAAGCCCGGCCAGCGAAAGCGTCATGGCAAAGACCGTAGCGACCGCCGGCGCGATCCCCTCGGCTGCGTCGCCAGCCCAGACGTGCAGCGGAAACTGGGCGCAGCGCGCCGCGGCTCCCCAGAAGAGCGCGATGCCGGCCGCCGTGAGCGCGCCAGGCGGGAATGCCGCCCCATTGGGCAGCACCACCGCCGCCCCGCTGGCGGCGTTGCCGAGCATCATCCACAGTTCCGGCAGCGACAAGCTGCCGACGTAGCTGACGAGGATGCCAAGCCCCACGAGCAGGCCAATGTCCCCCACGCGGTTGACGACGAACATCTTCGCCGCCGCCCGGCGGGCGGCCTCGTCGTCGGAACGGAAGGCAATCATCAGCGACGCGGCGAACCCGACCAGTTCGAGCAGGATCACCATCTGCAGCGCCGACCCGCTGAGGATCAGTGCCAGCGTCGCAAAGCACGCGAGCGACAGGCAGGCGAAGAACCGCGTGAACCGAGGGTCCCTTCGCAGCGACCGCACGGCGAAGATGTGCACGAGCATCGCCGAGAACGTGACCGTCACGAACAGCGCGATCGTCAGGCTGTCGACGTACACGCACATGTCCAGCCAGCCGGGATGGTCCTGCAGAAACCCGTTCGGCGTCGCGTGCGAGCCGATCGGCACCCATGGCCAGGTCAGGATGATGGGGGCAACCGACTTCCCGTATTCCTGCCCGAGGTGGCTCGCGGGCACGAGCCAGCGCAGCAAGCCCCAACCGCTGCAGAGGAAGCTGAGCGCGACGCAGAACGTCGCCACATACCCCGCCAGCGGCGTGGCCAGGCGCCGCCCGATCGCCACCAGCGTCAGGCACGACGCCAGCGGCAGCAGCGCGGCGAGGATGAGCAGCAAGGCGGTGAAGGGCATGGTTCGGGGTTCGGGGCCCAGGGTTCAAGGGTCATGAGATTGCTGACTTCGGATTGCGGATTGCTGATTAAAAGATCTGCATTTCAATCATCAATCCGCAATCCGAAATCGGCAATGCTTTGGAAGACGGGTTGACCTTCGGTCCGACCGACTACGCCCAGGGTCCATGCCGGCGCCTGAACCCTGAACCCTTCTTTTCTATATCTTGAACAACGCCTCGATCTTCGCCGCGCAGATGAAGTCGTTTTCCGACAGCCCGCCAACCGAGTGGGTGCTGTAGCGGATCTTGCAGGCGTTGTAGCCGACCTCCAGGTCGGGGTGGTGATCCTCGCGGTGGGAGACCCACGCGGTGGCGTTCACGAATGCCATCGTCTCGTGATAGTTCTTGAACTTGAACGTCTTGACGATCGCGTTGCCCTGTCGCGCCCATCCAGGCAACTGCGCCAAATAGTTCGCGATCTCTTGATCGCCCAGCGCGGCCATCTTGCCTTCGCAGGCCCGGCAGCTTCGTGCGGCGAGCGTCACGGCGGATTCGGTCATGGCATCCTCCTTTGCGTTGCAACGCACCCCGGGAGCGCGATTATACCGCCCGGGCCGTGACGGAACGACTTCGGGCGCATATTCTTGGCACCGATGAGATGGGTCATCGGCGACGTCCATGGCATGCTGCGCCCGCTGCAGGGCCTGATCGGCGCGATCTCGCGCCGCGACCCGGCGGCCCACTACATCTTCGTCGGCGATTACGTCAACCGCGGGCCCGACAGCAAGAAGGTCGTCGACCTGCTCCTCTCGCTGCCCCACGGCACGTTCCTCCGCGGCAACCACGACGACATCTTTGACCTGCTGATCCACGGCGACTGCTACATCTGCCACCCCAGCGCCCGCGACCCGCTCGCCGCCTTCACCTGGTTCATGCAGCACGGGCTAGCCGAGACGCTCATGAGCTACGGGGCCGACTGGGCGGAGCTCGACCACGCGATGCGGCAGCCGACGCCGGAGAAGATCCAGAAACTGGTCAAACCGGTGCCGCAGTCGCACCGGCGGTTCTTCCGATCGCTCAGGGCAGTCTATGAGACCGACGAGTTCTTCGTCGCCCATGGGTACTGGAGCCCGGACGAGCCGGACGACTCGCCTTCGATTGCCGCCCAACTCGACGGCGACCCACCGCTGCGGTATCGCCTGCTGTGGGGCCGGTTTTCCGATGCGCAGTTGCACGAGCGAAAGCGCTGGCGCCGCACCGGGTTCTTCGGCCACACGCCGGTGTTGAATTACCCGGCCGGCGTGGACCTGGCCCCGGTCTTCGGATCGCAGATCGTCCTGCTCGACACCGCCTCGGCGCTCCTGCCGGCCGGCATGCTCTCGGCCGTCTGTGCGGAGAGCGGCGTCGTCCTCCAGGCCGACCGGGCCGGCGAGGTGATCGAGCTGCCGCAAGAATGAAGGACAGGCCGTCGTCCGTAGCCGCGAAGGAGAACGCATGCAAGTCGCGATCGTTGCCCCGTCGTCCGTCGTCCCGCCGGTGGAGTTGGACAGGGGCGTCGCCCGGCTGCGGGAGGCGGGGCTTGAAGTGACGGTCCATCCGCAGTGCCGCGAGCGGCATTTCACTTGGGCCGGTACCGATGCGCAGCGGGCTGGGGCGTTCTACGAGGTTGCGTCGGATCCGCGATTTCAGGTCATCTGGTGTGCCCGGGGCGGGTACGGCGCCACGCGGCTCTTGCCGATGTTGAAAGAGCTCGAATCCCAACGTGGCGTGCCGCCGCGGAAGTTGCTCGTCGGTTACTCTGACATCACCGCGCTGCATGCGTTCGTGAATCGAGAGTGGGGCTGGCCGACGCTGCACGCGTCGATGCCGACGGCAAGCTACTTCGGCCCGCACGTGCCCGAGTGGCGGGCGATGCTCGCCGCGGCGGTCGAGGGCCGACCGATCTTCCCCTCCGATCAAACGACGCTGACGTTCATGACGCCGCCGCCCGGTGGGCCGATCGAAGCGCCGCTGATCGGCGGGAACCTGTCCCTCGTGGCCGCCATGTGCGGCACGCCCTGGTTCCCTGACACGCGGGGCAACATCCTCTTCATCGAAGACGTCGACGAGGCGTGGTATCGCCTCGATCGCATGGCCACCCAACTGATGCAGGCCGGCGCGTTTGAGGAGGTGCGGGCCATCGTGCTCGGGAACTTCCAAGGCTGTCGCGATGACGTGACGACGGGACTGCGCGAGGCGGGCAGCAGCGAGCAGGTTCCGCTGCGGGAGCCGATCCCCGAAGACCAGGCATTGGCCGAGATCTTCGGAACCGTGGGCGAGCGATTGGGCATCCCCGTCGCCAAGGGGCTTCCGGTCGGCCACGGTCCCGACCACTGGCCGATCCCGCTCAATGCCCGATATCGCGTTCACCCGAACGGCCGGCTCGAACTCGTCGAATGGAAGTAGTCCTTTGTCCTCCAAACGCTCATGACCGCGCCCGCCCGTCCGATCGACCTCGCCCCGCGTCGCCTCAGCGTCGCCCTGGTTCACCCGCAGATCGCGCCAAACACTGGGAACATCGGCCGGCTGTGCGTGGCGACCGGGACGCGCTTGCATCTCGTGAGGCCGCTGGGGTTCGTCTTATCGGACCACAATCTCCGCCGCAGCGCGATGGACTATTGGCCGCGGCTGCAGGTCACGGTCCACGACGACCTAGAGGCCTTCGCCGCCGCGATGACGGGCACGCGACTTTGGCTCTTCACCAGCAAGGGGACGCGATCGGTGTGGGATGCCGAGTTCGCGGACGGGGATTGCCTGGTCTTCGGGAGCGAAACGTCCGGGCTGCCCGCCGTGCTTGTCGAACGCCACCTCGACCGCGCCGTGCGAATCCCTCAGGTTCCCGGCGAGCGATGCCTGAACCTCTCCACTGCCGCCGGCATCGCGCTTTACGAGGCGTTGCGGCGCGTTCAAGCGTGACCGATGATCTGACGACTAAGATTGGCTCGGGCCTAAGATCCTGTTGGACGCCTCTTTGCGGATCCTTTATATTGGGCATCGGCAGATCACTTTGACGGGGACCGGCCAATGATCCTCTACGTCCTGCGCGCGCTGTTCATCCTCCTGATGGCCGCCATCGGCTGGTTCTACCTGAACCGGCCGGAGCAGGTCGGCCACGCGTGGGTGGCCGAGCCGATCGCGATTGCGCTGGCCGTCTTCTTTGTCGCCATCGACATGTTCGCCCCGCGCCGCAAGCTGACGGTGTTCGCCGGGACGTTCTTCGGGCTGTGCGTGGGGATCGCGATCGCCTACGCGCTGAGCTTTGCCGTCGGTCTGGTCGTCGACCAGTATGTCCAGCTCGCGCCGCAGCACATCAAGCCGGAGGTGCTCCGGGAACAGGTCAAGGCGATCAACGAGTTCATCAACCTGATCGTCGGCATCATCTGCTGCTATTTGGCAATCAGCTTCGTCCTGCAGACGAAGGATGATTTCCGGTTCATCATCCCGTACGTCGAGTTCAGCAAGCAGACGAAGGGCTCGCGGCCCGTGCTGCTGGACAGCAGCGTGCTGATCGACGGTCGTATTACAGAGGTCGCGGAGACGGGTCTGCTCGAAAGCCAATTGGTCGTCCCCCATTTCATCCTCGACGAGTTGCAGGCGGTGGCCGACAGCGCCGACCGCCTGAAACGCAACCGCGGCCGCCGCGGGCTCGACATGCTGGCGGCCCTCCGCGAAAGCCAAAAGGTGGACGTCGCGCTGTACGAGTCGCCCCGGGAGGAGGAAGGGACCGCCGACCAGCGGCTGCTTCACCTGGCCCGCAGCCTCAACGCCCGGGTGCTGACCAACGACTACAACCTGAACAAGGTCGCCCAGCTCACCGGCGTGGACGTGATCAACCTGAACGACCTGGCCAATGCCCTCCGCCCGGTCGCCGTCCCCGGCGACCACATGCGCGTCCAGATCGTCAAGCCGGGCGAAGAGAGCGGCCAGGGCGTCGGCTACCTCAACGACGGCACGATGGTCGTCGTCGAACAGGCCCGCCCCCACGTCGGCGACGAAATCGATTTCGTCGTCACCCGCGCCCTGCAAACCAGCGCCGGCCGCATGATCTTCGGCCGCCTCGCGGCCGAAACCGAACCAAAGGCCACCGCCGCCCCGACCGCCCCCTCCGCCCCGCAACCCGCGCGATCAAACCCCCGCTCCAATCCGCACCACACCGCCCGGTAACGTTAATTTTTGCGACAATTGGAAATGCACCCATCGGGGCAATCGCTGCTCGCTTTGCAATACCCCCCACGCCGGGCCAGAGCGGCGCAGAGGGAACGCCGACCGCTCGCCCGCGCCTCCCGCCGCACCGGCCCGGATCTGGAGCGGCTGTGTTGCAATCCGATTTGGACGGCGCATCCAGATCCGGGGCGGCGCCGGGGCGCGAGATTGCGTTCGAACGACCTCATCCGCGCTCTGCCCGGCGTGGGGGTGGGCTGCTTCATCGTGGCACGATCGAACGCTCTGAGCCGACGTTCGGCACGCGGACGGAAACCACGCGTTTCATGCCCCCTCCTTCGCGACAGCCTGCGTCGTCGGCTGTTGTGGCCGTGTCATCGGCGGCGCGACTGGCGGGGCGGGGTCGTTGCTGAACTGGAATGACTCGATGTTCGCGACGCCGTTGCCGACGAAGGTCAGAAACAGGTCATGGATGCCCCGGACCGGCGGCGTGATGCGGGTGGTCTGGATTTGGACGTTCGTGAAGTCGCATTCGCGACAGCCGCCGACAGCCCCGCCGGCGCGGCGCCGACCGCGTCAGTGGTCAATCCGACGGCCAGCGCCGCCCCCGTCATCACGACGCCCCGCCGGGCGAAGAACCGGCGCAGCCGGCCGATCGCTCGTTCGAGCCGTTTGCTGGTGGAGTTGGGCGACACGTGAATGGCGGCCGCGATTTCCGTCACGCTCAGGCCCCGAAAGAAACGCAGGATCGACACCTGCCGGTCGGACTCGCCCAGGGATGCCATCGCCGAGTCCAACAGTTCGATCCACTGCGGGCTCGTCGTCGCCACCGGCATTGTGCGCCGCCGTTGATTGCGTGACCGATGCCATCTCGCGTCTCGCTCGTCGGAGTTGGGATCTGCGCGTGTCCTTGCAGACGAACAGCGTCGTTCGGTAAAGCCACGCGGGCAGGACGACGTTCGCGTCGATCTTGCATGCCCGGCGGGCCAGGATCAGGAACACCGCCTGCGTCATGTCCTCCGCATCGTGCGGGTTGCGCATCTGCCGCCGGGCGGCGGAGAAGACCAGGTCGATGTGCCGATCCACCAGCGCGCGGAACGCCGCTTGATCCCCGCGCGTCACATAGGCGCGTAGGAGTTGCGCATCGGGGACGCTGCATCCGACATCCGAGACTCGTGCGGCCATACGCAACCATCATGGCCACCGATACGCGGATATGACAGGCAGCGGGGAATCGAGCCCCTCCTTTGTCCTTTAAGGAGTTTGTGCGTCGATCGAACACGGCCCCACGCCGGGGCAGAGCATGGAAGGAAACGCACCTGTACGCTCGCGCCACCGCACCGCCCCGGATCTGGATGCGCCGTCACACTTCTGAGCAGAAGACAGCGCTCCCAGATCCGGGACGGCGCGGCGGGGATCGGTGTCGAAGGACGGTGAAGCCGTGCGCCGCTCTGACCCGGCGTGTGGGGTTAACGCGCGCCTCGAATGGACAGATCTGTGGGCCTCCACGCCGTCATGCCCGGGCCGCGCTGGTGCTTGTCGGGTGATAGCGGTCGACCGCTGTCAGCACCTGCTCGACCCAGTCCGTTGCCGAGGGTTCGACAAGGCAAACATTGAACCCGTGTTGCTCCCCCTCGATCGCGACGCCGGGCGAGTTGTCGACGTGTAGTGCGATCTTGAACGCGTGCGGCCGTTTGCTCGGTGACGAGCCGGCGCCGAAGCACTTAACGTGCATCGGGCCGTTGATCACGCCCTCCACGCGCACACCGTGCAGCCGGAGCCACCACTTGATCCACCGCACGGTGCGGCCGGACGACGTGTAGATCCAGATGCGGTGGCCATGCCTGTGAAGTTCGACCGCCAGCCGCCGCGTCCCCTTCCGCAGCGGCTCGTCCCGCAAAACCATCCGCGCCCACCACGGCAGCCTTGGCTCGCACCCGGCGTCGTCGCCGCCGTAGCAAATCAGGGTGTCGTCGAGGTCGAAGGAAATGTGCATGATTATCCGTCAGCAAGCGGCCGCAAGTCCGGGTCGCGCTCGAAGCCGGCCGGGCGCACGTGCGGGAGCATCGCCCGGTGGCCGGCCCCGCCAATTCATTATGCCACATACCCGGCGCCACACCGCGGCTACATGAGCAACTCTCTCACCTCGTTTAGCGTAACGTCACGGCGAGAAAGATCATTTTCCATCCGGCCGATTCGCCCGTTCTGGACCGCGCCTTGCTTGGGCTATACCGGACGCGTGCAACTGACCTGGCAGCAAATCGTCGGCCTGTTCGTCCTGGCGATCCCGATCGCCTGCATCGCCCGGACGGTCGTGTTCGAGGAAATCTTCCGCGAGCCGCGGGAGTGGTGTCAGAACAAGAGCAAGACGTGTCACTCGCTGATGACGCGCAAGTTCTTCTACCTGTTCACCTGCGAGTACTGCTTCAGCCACTGGGTGACGCTATTTTTCCTGATCGTGACCGGCTACAAGCTGATGTACGCCGACGCACGGGGTTACCTGATCGCCTTCTTCTCACTGGTCTTCGTCGCAAATTTCTACCTGAACCTCTACAGCCGGATCCGGCTGGAACTCACCAGTGAGAAGAAATCGATTGAGGAGAAGGAAAAGAAGATCGAGAAGATCGAAACCGAGCTCCAGACCTCGCCGGACGGGGGCAACGGCAGGTGAGGCGAGGTTCACCGCAGAGACGCCGAGAACGCAGAGAGAAGACACGAGACGGGTAACGACGTCAAAGCATAAGGGGTCCATCGTTACGTTTTACGTCTTTCGTCTTTCCCTCTGCGTCCTCGGCGTCTCTGCGGTGAATCGTCCCTTGAGCCCGCCTAAAATCCGTCGATTGTTTTGCGCCGCGGAGGGGACTTGTTAGGATGAGCGAGAACCGGTCCCGACCCATACAGCCGAGCACGGATGCACCGCCCGAAACGCTGGAATCTCGCTGACCCCGACCCTTCCGCGCAAGCCCTGGCGGACCGATTGAAGGCCTCGCCTCTGGTCGCCCAGATCCTGCTGAACCGCGGCGTGCGCGAATACGACGACTGCCAGAACTTCCTCCGTCCCAATCTCAAGTGCCTGCATGACCCGTATTCGATTCCCGGTCTCTCGAAAGCGTCTGAGCGCGTCGCCCGGGCGATCCGGGACAAAGAGAAGATCGTCATTTACGGCGACTACGACGTGGACGGCATCACCGCCACCAGCATTCTGTGGCATGCCATCCGGGTGCTGGGCGGCTCGGCCGAGTTCTACATCCCCCACCGCATTGAAGAGGGATACGGGCTCAACGCCGAGGCGATCAAGCAACTTTGCGACGCCGGGGCCCGGCTCATCATCACCGTCGACTGCGGCGTGACCGCCATCGAGCCGGCCAAGGCGGCCCGGGAACGGGGTGTGGATCTGATCATCACGGATCACCACGAGTGGCACGCAGGAGCAGAAGACGACGCGGGGACACGGGGACGCGGAGACGCGGGGAGTGATTACGTCTCCGCGTCTCCGCGTCCCCGCGTCCCCGCGTCTCCCCACCTTCCAGACTGCTACGCCGTCGTCCATCCGCGCCTCCCAGCCGATGGCCCGACCTATCCCAACCCGTTCCTCTGCGGCGCGGGCGTGGCGTTCAAGCTGGCGTGGGGCATCGGCATGGCGGTGAGCGGGGCGAACCGCGTCAGCGAAACGTTCCGGGCGTTCCTGCTCGAAGCGACCGCCCTCGCAGCATTGGGGACAATCGCGGATGTCGTCCCGCTCGTCGGCGAGAACCGCGTGCTGGCTCATTTCGGCCTGTCGGGCCTTAAGGCCAGCAAGCTCGTCGGCATCCGCGCGCTAATCGAGTCGGCCAATCTCACTGGCCAGAAGCTCGACAGCTTCCACGTCGGCTTCCTGCTCGCCCCTCGGCTCAACGCGTGCGGGCGGATGGGCCACGCACGACTGGCGGTGGAGATGCTCACAACGGAAGAGACGACGAAGGCGACCGAGGTCGCGACGTATCTCGAGCAGCAGAACCGTGCGCGACAGGCGATCGAACGCAAGATCCTCGACGGGGCGCTCGCCCAAGTCGCGTCCGGCGGGTGGGACAAGGAGGGCAACTGCGCGATCGTCCTCGGCGACGAGACCTGGCACCCGGGCGTGATCGGCATCGTCGCCTCGCGGATCGTCGACCGGTTCCACCGCCCCGCCATCATGGTCGCGCTGAACAATGGCCACGGCTCGGGAAGCGGCCGGTCGGTCGCCGGCTTCCACCTCGCCCATGCGCTGGAAGCCTGCGCCGAGCACCTCGATGCTTACGGCGGGCATGAAATGGCCGCGGGACTGAAGGTGCAGACGAAGAAGTTCGAGGACTTCCGACAGTCGTTCTGCGCGTACGCGGCCCGGGTGGTCAACCCCGAGATGCTCGTGCCGGAACTGAAGCTCGACGCGCTTGCGGAAGTCCGCCAAATGTCCTCCGCCCTGGTCCGCGACCTGCAGCGGCTCGGGCCGTTCGGCCACGGCAATCGCAGGCCGATGCTCTGCTTCCGCAACATCGAGATCTCCGCCCCGCCGCGGCGCGTCGGGAAAAGCGGTGACCACCTCCAACTCCACGTTCGCCAGGACGGCCAGTACATCAAGTGCATCGCCTTCGGCTACGGTGAGATGTTCGACCACCTCAAAGTTGGCACCCGGATCGACCTGGCCGTCGAGCCCACGATCAACGAGTACAACGGGAACACGAGCGTCGAGCTCGAAGTGAAAGACCTGCAGTTCCCGGAGCTCAACCTGCCTTCATGAGATCTCGCCTCTGCTCCGTGTCCGCCGTGTCTCTGTGGTTCAACTGTATTTGTCCCACTACAATCCGCCCGATGCAGGTGAGTCATGAGTTAATCGTGGAGCCGATCGGACTGGATCCGGACAAGCTGCCCAAGCCGATCGTTTGGCGGGAGCTGTTCGGGAACGATCATCTGGTGGAGATGGAAATCGGGATGGGCAAAGGGACGTTCGTAACCGAGCAGGCGAAGGCCCGGCCGGAGGTGAACTTTTTCGGGATCGAATGGGCGCGGTGGTATTGGCGTTACGCCAGCGACCGGCTCCGCCGCAACCAGTGCCTCAACGCCCGCACGGTGCGGGCCGAGGCGAACTTCTTCGTCACCGAGTTCGTGCAGGACGCGAGCGTGTCGGTCCTGCACATTTACTTCCCCGACCCCTGGCCCAAGGCCCGCCATCACAAGCGGCGACTGATCCAAGAACCGTTCCTGCGGCAGATCGAACGCGTCCTCGTCCCCGGCGGCGGGCGGTTGCAGGTCGTCACCGATCACCAGGAGTATTTCGAGCAGATCGAGGCGGTCGTGAAAAACTCGAAGCTGACCGTCATCGACTACAACCGCCCCGGTTCAGCGAATGAAGGCGAATTTGTCGGCACGAACTTCGAGCGGAAGTACCGGCGCGAGGGAAGGCCCTTTTACGCGATAGCCGCGCGGAACGATTGATCATCTCGAAACACTCTGCGCGACGCACTGGACTGGTCACTTAAGTGACCAGTCCGGCGGTTCCAACGGGAGGACAATCACTCTCCGCTCGCACGAGCACTTTGCTGTTGGCGCCACTGGTCGAGGGGGATCAGTGCGTTGTAGCTGGGGGCGTTCCAGACGAGGATCGCGCCGGTTCGCTGGTCGACGCGGAAGCGGTTCCAGCAGGCGCTGCGATCGGGGTGCTCTTCGCCTACGTAGACTTCCCACGCGTTCGGATCACCGCCGTGGCCCTGCCCCATGGCGATCGCGCGACCCTGCTTGTGGGAGATCTGCTCGATGGTGCTGAAATATCGACGGACTTCGGGAAGCTCGGCGATCAGTTTCACCGCCTCTTCCTGGCTCAGCGGCTTGTCGCGGTGTGCGGGCTTCCTGGCCGCCTTGATCGATGCCGCGGCGGGCTTCGCCTCGACCACCGCCGCGATTCGCGGCTCCTTCTTGCTCGCGGAGGCCACGGCACGTGCGGTGAATCGCGCACACGGCCCCTCGGGATTCAGCAGCCCTTTCAACTCGCGATACCCGACCGTCACTTGAAACATCCCCTGCGCCCACGGACCCACTTCGTACGGGGCGAAAACAAACGTGAGCCCGTCCGGGCCGAGCAGAAACGTGGAGAGGTCTTTCTCGCTGAGACCCTTCACCTGCCCATTCATCACCCAGGCGGCCTCCTTGTCCGTCAATTGGGCGACACAGAGCCGGGAGAGGGTTGGGATGAATTCGGACTTTGAAAGAAACAGGTCATTCAGCGTGATCGGCGTGGCGTTCTCGCCTCGGACGTAGTAGTTAAACGCCCTGCAGTAGACAATGCCGTGTGCGCCGCCGGTGAATTGGTAGCCGGTCGCAAGCAGGCAGACGAGAGTCGACCCGTCGTAGTGGATTTCCCAATTCAGGTCGGCTTCCCACGGCGGGCTCAGCTTCGCGCCCTGACCGGCCTTGCGCACATCGGCCAGGAAACGGTCCCTCTCGTCCCGGGCGAACCCCTCGATTTCGGCGTTCACTTGCGCTCCGGCATTGTCCGCTGCGGCAAGCACCGGGTAGTGGAACGTTCCGCTGAAGTCGCGCGCCGGCGGCACGGCCAATGTTCCAAACGCCGCCGCCTCGTGGAATCGGAACGGCAGCGACTTGGACCCGTCGGCGGCCGTCCAGATGCCGGAGAACGTGCCGCCTTCGCCTGGCAATGCGCCCCGGAAGGATCCGGTTACATTTTGCTTCGGGGTCTGCTCGGTCAAGCGGAGCGTGCCGTCCGATTCGACGGTGCCGGTGAGCGTCAATGGAATGCCGGTCTTTTCATAGAAATAACTCCCCGCCGGCTTCGTGCCGGTCGTGTCGAGATCCATTTGGGCCGAGAGATCGCCGATCGTGCCGACCCAATATCCGTGTGTCGGCCGGGCGGACGCGGAGGCGATTGCGATATTCGTCGAAAGGAGTGCGATTCCTGTCAAAACCCGGCAGATTTGGCGTGCCATGGCGTTTTTATCGGCAACACCGCTTGTGGGCATGAAGATCTCTGTCGGCCAGATCAGCGATTGTGGCTTGGTCCCCCGGCCACATCTTTGGGCGGAGGGGCTTTGCCGCGCGTCCGCCGGCGGACGAACTCGGCCATCAGGATGAACGCCAGCGCGCCGGCGACGAAAGCGATCATCATCGCGATGATCAGGGGCATGTATTCGTCGGCGGGGGAAGCTAACATATCGCACCTCGCTCGCTGCCGCCGGTCGGCGTGGGACGTTGGAGGAACGCATTGTAGGTCCGATCCTTCGCCTCACCGTTAGAGTTTTGGAGGGTTCGCCAATGAGAGTTTTCCCGACGTTATGCGCCCTGTGCGTCGTTGCCGTCGGCCTCGCTCAGGCCCGGGCCGCGGATGCGCCTTCCGACGCTGCGACCAAGCCGATTCGCGTGCTGCTCACGATCGGCGGGCACGGGTTCGATCAGAAGCCGTTCTGGGCCCTGTGGGATGGCTTGTCGGGAATCACCTACACCAAGTGCACGCTGCCCCAGCAGGCAGACATGCTCAAGCCGGGCTTGGAAAAGCAGTACGACGTAGTCGTGATGTACGACATGGCCAAAGGGTTCACGCCCCAGCAGGAGCAGGCATTCACGGAACTGCTCAAGACCGGCATCGGCGTCGTTTCGCTCCACCACAACCTCTGCTCGCACATGGACTGGCCCGACTACCGGAAGACCATCGGCGGCCGATATTTTCAGCAGCCGGAGACGATCGACGGCAAATCCTATGCGCCGTCGAATTACCTGCATAACCAGCACTTTCACGCAAAGGTGGCCGACAAGGAACACCCGATCACCAAGGGCATCGAAGACTTCCACATGGACGACGAGGCCTACAGCGGCTTTTACGTCGCGCCCGACTCGCACGTGCTGCTGACGGTCGAGCATCCCAAGTGCGATCACAACGTGGCCTGGACGACGCAGTTTGGGAACAGCCGGGTGTTCTACCTGATGTTCGGCCACGGCCCCTCCGCCTGGCAGAACCCGGTATATAAGCAGTTGCTCGAACGGGGCATTCACTGGGTCGCCGAGAAGTAATGCCACAAGACATCTTCCAAATCGCCCTCGAACATCATCGAGGCGGCCGGCTGCGCGAGGCCGAAGCCGGATACCGAGCCGCGCTCGAACGCGACCCGCAGCACGCGGACGCGGCCCACTGGCTCGGCATCCTGCTGGTCCAGGCGGGCCAACCGGAGGCGGCGGTCCCGCTCCTCGAGCGGGCCGTGGCGGCAAAACCGGACGACGCGGCGTTCGTCCACAATCTCGCCCAAGCCTGTCTCAACTGCGGGCGGGCCGATGATGCCATCGCGACCTTCGATCGCGCCATCAATCTCGCGCCCGACCGGCCCGACGCGCTCCTGGCCGCCGCGACCGCGCGACTGGCGCGACGAGCGCCCGGAGATGCGGACGACGCGCTTACGCTGCTGAAGCGGGCGCAACTTGAGGGCCTTGGCTCGCCGGAACTCCACCAGTACTTGGCCGTCGCGCTGTTGACGACGGGACGCGTCGATGAGGCAATCGCGGAGTGCACAATCGCCATCGAGCGGAATCCCGAATACGCTGAGGCCCATTACCACCTCGGCGTCGCGCATCGTCAGAAGGGCAATGTCGAAGAGGCATTGTCCTCGATGCGGCGGGCGGTTGAGCTGCAGCCCGAATACCCCCGCGCATGCCAAAACCTGGCGGTGCTTGAGGCCGAGGTGGGCCGGTTTCCGGAAGCGGAGGCGTTGCTCCGTCGGGTAATCACGCTCAAGCCGGACGCCCGCGATGCCCACCAGACGCTCGGATTGCTGCTGCAGCGGATGGGCCGATACTCGGACGCGACGGTCGCGTTCGTGGGCGCCATGCGGGCCGGCCGGGGCGAACTGCCGCGCGGCGGTGCGCCAGTGCGTTCATCAGCCGCGGTCGCGGAATTGGAGCGGAAGATCACGCCGAGGGCCGACGCCGCGTCGCTGCACTTCCGGCTCGCGACCCAGGCCGACATCGTGCCTCCATCACAAGTCCCGGCGGCGAGCGTGTCGAAACTGTTCGATCGCTACGCCGATCTCTTTGACGAGCATTTGCGGAGCACATTGGAGTATCGGGCGCCGGAGTTGATCGTCGACGCTGTGAAAGCGACGAACCCCGGCTCATCCCTCGACGTGCTCGACCTGGGATGCGGCACGGGACTCTGCGGCCCGCTGCTTCGCCCAATCGCACGAACGCTGGCCGGCGTCGATCTCTCCCCCGCGATGGTGGAGAAGGCCCGAGAACGAGACGTCTACGATCGGTTGGAGGTGAAGGACATTCTGGACACATTGCGCGGCTCGCCACAGGCTTGGGACCTGCTGGTAGCCGCCGACGTGCTGATGTACCTGGGCGATTTGACACTGGTGTTCGATGCGGCGGTCGCGGCCCTGCGACCGGGCGGGCGATTCGCATTTACAGTCGAATCGGGCGAGGGAGACCGCTTTCAACTGGGGAAGCAAACACACCGCTTCGCCCACTCCCGGCCGTACCTCGAGCATCTGTCGCGGATCTTCGGGTTCGAGACGGAGACGCTGGAGGAAATCACTGTTCGCAAGGAAGCGGGGCAGCCGGTGCGGGGACTGCTTGCGGTGTTGAGACTTCCTCAGCCTGAAACGTGATGAGTGAAACGCGACGGAGCGGCATCTTCGTCGCGTTTCACTCATCACGTTTCACGGCAGGTTTTTTGACCTGTCGGCCAACACAGCCGAGGGCGGCTGTGCCACAGAATTCCGAAGACGTTCACGCCCCCCGCTTCGACTCGCTCCCGTTCAGCGCCCTGAGCTCGTCGATCCGGGTCCGGTCGGTCACCACTTCGATCCGGTAGTTGTAAACCTTCTGCCCCCCCGCCGGGATCTGGTCGAGCAAGCCTCGGGCGCGGTCTTTGGCCCGCCCGTCGACGGTCCCGTTCATCGGCTCCAGCGCGGTGACGTACTCCCGCGGCCCGAAGTGCTGCCAGTTGCCGAGCCGGGGGAACTGCCTGGTGTTGTAGTGGATCGCCACGCCCAGCGAGAGCTTGCGGTTCACGATCGCGACGGTCGCGTTCCCAGTCCGGTCGATCGGTTTCGGAAACAGGTACGCGACGGCAGAATTTGGCCCGCGATGCGTTTCCTGCGGGGCGAGCACCCGCTTGTAGTCGACGCCAGCCTTGAACCGCGCAATCGATTCGCCAGCGTCCGTCGGCTCTGCTTCCGGCGAGTCGTAGCAGAGTTCCGTCCCCTCATCGACCAGTGGATATCCGAAGTTGATGTGCAACAACCACGCGTGCGGGACGGGCTGGTTGCCGGCATTCGTGAACTCGTCGATGAACTCGATCGCGTTGACCCCAAGCGTCGATTGAACCGTCCGGCGAAGTTGCACGCACGGACCGTAGAACGCGCCATAGCGGATCGTGCCGGTCACGGACATGTCGTTGCGGCCGAGGTGAGGCTCCGGCCGGACCAGCGATTCGAGGGTTGCGCCGGTATTCGAGTGCGGCCCGTGCAGGCCGAGTTCCTCGCCGGCCTCCAGGCCCGGCGGGCCGATGTTGAATGGGCCGCAACTGGTGAGAAGTCCGCCGGGGAAACTCTTGAGCCAATCGTCGCCGCGATCCAGGCCGCGGGTTGGCGGCGTCGGCCCTTTGTAGGCGAGGAAAGCGAGGCTGTGCTGGTTGAAGAACGCTTGATCGATGTCGAGCCCCCGATCGACGAGGAGGCGGTACCGGAGCCCGCCGCCCGTGTTGACGTTCAGCGCGCGGACGCCGCGGGCCGGGCCCTCGTCCAAGGTGTAGGCTTCAATGCCGCCCACCTGTGCGGCGTTGATGAACTTCGTCGTGTCGAACGGACCGGCCGCATCGGCCATCGGACTCCTCCTGCGCGCACTGACTTGGAACGCGGGCCGCCATGATAGCGGGCGGGAGAGGGATTCCCATAGGTTCCGTTTGCCTTGTTTGGCCGCCCCGCTTGCGGGGCGCGTGCGATCGCGCCGCGCGAGCGGGGCGGCTAACCGAGTGGCAAACGAATCGCCTTACGGATACGTCGGCCACACCAGCGGATAGGGTTCGATGGGCGTGCTGCGGGCCTCGGTGTATGCGACGCGCCCTGACTCGTCGAGGTAGGCGCTGAGCGTCACGCCGTTGCTGTAGTCCTTCGACGCGACCTTGTCGCGGTAGCCGTACAGAACGTTGCCGCTCTGCCAGTGCTCGAAGTCGTTGTCCGCCATCACCCGCTTGGCGTCGGCCAGCGAGGTGCCGGCCGGGATGCGGTCCGCCCAGTACTGCGCATCCGCCACCGGCCCTCGAGCCGGCCCCCCGCACCCGACCAATCCCGCCGCAAGCAACAGCAACATTCCGGTGACCTTCGTTCTCACGCTGCGTCCTCCAGATGGGCGTCGCGCTCGCGCGCCGCCGGCACATTCTAAGCCCCGACCTGCCGCTTTGCGGCAGCCGACTGATCGCCTAAACTCAAGACAGACGCCACTGCAAAATGGCGTATCCGCACCTGGTTTTGTTTGAGGATCGCGTCCATGCCCATTTACGAGTACACCTGTCGCGACTGTGGCAGCACGTTCGAGCAACTTGTGCGAACCATGAGCGGCGGGGAAAAGTTCAACTGCCCCAAGTGCGGCTCCAAGCAGACGGCCCGAGCGCTGAGCGTCTTCGCTGTGGGCGCCGAAGGGGCCAAGTCCTCCTCTGCAGCCGGTGACATGCCCATGTGCGGCCGCTGCGGCGGGCCCGGGCCGTGCGCGATGGAGTAACCGCGAGGGGCGCGCTTCCTGTGTCACGGGGCGGCGGGTGCGCCGGCGAACGAGACCACGATCGCCTCGTTTGTTTTCCAATCAAACTTGAACTCTTTGCCTGAACCGAATTCCTTTCCTGTGCGCTCGTCGCGCACAGCATTGATCACCTTGGCGAACGTGAGCGTCACGGGGATCGTGTCCGTCCGCAGGCCCATGGCGTTTCCGCCGCCGGTGGAGGAGACGGCCAGTTCGGGATTCAGGCAGACGAGCAGGATCGTGCGGTCCCCTTTTCGGAAATAGGTGATCTCGGATCCAAACGTCTTGTCCCCTTCCAATCGCACCCATTGCCGCACACCGGCGGCGTGGATGGGGTTCATGAACACCGATCGCTTGGCGGCCGCTTCGGGGCCTTCGGAACGGTAGGCGTTGTACCACTGCGGCGAGAGGTTCATCAGCACGGCGGTGCCCTTGCCGAAGCGGCTCACGTGAGCCGTGCCCATGTTCCGGACGGCCTTGTTGAACCCGCTCGCGTCCTTGATGCAAGTGTTCTTGTTCGTGAGGAACTGCTCGTAGGTCCTCCAGCGGAAGTTGGCGTCCTGATCGACTTCGCACCACAGGCGACCGCCGTTGAACAGGTCTTTGGGGGAGAGGCGCGGATCGTGTTTGACGCCGAAAAGGTCGTCGAGCGCGCCGCCGTCCGGGCGGCCCTTGCCGTGCTGGTCCCAGAGGCCGGGCAGGTAGTCGGCGATCACCGTCCCGCCGGCTGCACAGAAGGCCTTGATCTGCTTCGCCTCGGCATCCGAAAGGCAGAGGCAGGCGGGCAGAATCAGCACGTGGTATTCACTTGGGATCCCATGCTGGATCACGTCGGCGTAGTTGATGAAGTTGTACTGCAGCCTCTCGTCCCGCAGCATGTTTTCCCATGCGTGACGGACGTGGTGCGAGGCGCCGAGTTTCTCGTCGCCGTTGCGGTTGACCCACGTCCGGCCGTGGGCTTCGGCGTCGAGGATCCAGCCGAGTTGGATCGACGGGTGGCTGTAATAGAGCGCGACGCCGTCGTGGGCCCACTCGGCCCCGCTCATCAGCGGACCGATCTTATTGTCAGCTTCCAGATACGTCGGGGCGACCTGATCGTGCCACGGCTTGGGCGTTTTGCCGTCGAACCAGCCTTCGACCCACCCGATGAACCCGCGGTTGCCGTGGGCGAGGTAGTACCACGTCTGCCAGATGTCATCGTCGGCCGAGCGGTGGAAATGGCTGGTGACGGTGGGGATCGCGTTGTGCGGGTTGAACGAGCGGATGATCGCCTGGGATGAGCCGAGGTTGTACGCCTCGATGAACTGCACCTTCCGCATCACCTTGGCGTAGTCGTACCCGCCAAACGGGCTGGGGCTTTGGCCGCCTACGAAGCCGACCGGCGTGTGCGGGTCGAGCGCGTTCGCGTACTCGACCAGGTCGCCGATGAAGTTGAGCCAGTAGGAATCGTTGAACGTCCACTGGTCCATCAAGGGGCTGGCGTCGAAGTCGCCCACCGTCCATTCCTTCAGCTTCGGCTGGATGTCGTTGTAGCTGATCCACGCCGTTCGATTCGGCGCGTCGGCACCGTAGATCTCCTTCAGCCAGTTCTGATACGCGCTCGCGTCGTCAGTGATCCGCCACATCGTCGGGTGGACGAAGTGGCCCCACGAGATCTCGTCGTCCAGCGCGTAAGCCGCTCGGTATGGCGAGGACTTGACGTTGGCGATGTGCTGGCGGATGAACCCGTGCAGTTCCTCGGCCATCGCCGCGTTGACGGGCTTGGCGCGGAGCCCGGTCGAATGCAATTCGGTCAGGTGCGCCTTCAGTTCATTTCCGTCCCACAGGTGCAGATACTGCTTGGCCGCGGTGTGGTCCATGTAGAAGCGGAGGTGGAACCGGTTGAGCCAGTCGAGCCGGCCGGTCTTTGAACCGTTCGCAGCAACATCGCCCCAATCGACGAACGCGCCGTTGTAGCCGTGGTCGACGGACCACTTGCCCGACGCGTCGGTATATCCAATCGTCCACTGATAGGTCCACGGCATGTAGGTCCAGGACGGGAAGGCAGCGTAGAGCCAGTCCTTGTCCTGGTGGACGGGGCGGAAGTCTTTGGAGGTTTTGACGTAGTGCTCGTAGGGGTCGACGTTGGCGCCGAGCGATAGTCCGACCGAAGCGCACACCACTATCACGAAACATGCGATCGACAATCGAAACGCCTTCATTGCCCCTCCTCCGCATTGATAGAAACGCACGATTCGCGGGATCAAAATGGAAACGCCGCTTGCGGCTTCGCGAACGAAGGG
>DASXMX010000198.1:0-11836 GCA_036495445.1 Tepidisphaeraceae bacterium | reverse complement strand
CCGCCACCCGCTCGAAACTCGCGACTCGGCCGGAGCCTCGCCCTCCCACATCCGGTCACATGCGATTGCCTCGGCTACAGGTTCGCCGACTTCAGCAGCGACTCGATGGACCGCAAATGCCGCTTGAGCGCCCGCTGGCCGGCGGGGGTGATGGCGTACCAACTGGTCGGCTTCCGCTCGACGAATTCCTTTCGAACGGACACGTACTGCGCATCTTCGAGTTTGCGGAGTTGTGCGCCCAGATTCCCGTCCGTCTCCTCAAGCAGCGCCTTCAATCGGCTGAACGTCAGCGCGTCGGACCGGCTCAACAGGACCAGCGCGCCCAGGCGGCTGCGGTGCTGCAGCAGCGGATCGAGCCGCGCCAGGCCGGGCGGCGGTTGCGGGTCGGATTCCCTGGCGGCGGGCCGCTCCATGACGTCTCATTTCTTCAACAACGTCGTTGCCAGCAACTCGAACGTTTTCGGAGTAACGGCTTTGAGCGTGACGGCTCTACGCGGGTTGAACATCCGAATGCGGACGCGGGGACCGGTGGAAGAAGGTCGGGGCGATCAGGCCGAGGGCGATGACCGCGCCGAGGCTCGTCCAGCCGTAGTGCGGGATCAGGCCGACCAGCACGCCGCCGATCATGAGCACGGGGCCGAGGAACAGGTAGTAGCGCTCGACGTGAACGCCCCAGAGGAAGTAGATCAGCCCGATCATCACGACGAAGACCTGGGAGCCTTTGGGCCCGCGGAGCGGCTCGATGAAAACCGCGAGGGCGATGCAGAACGCCCACGCGATCGCGATCCCGCCGCCGAAGTGGGCCAGCGCGCGGACGCCCATCGCCCGGTCGCTTTCGCCGGTGCGGCGGGCGTACCACTTGCCGATCCACCAGCTCAGCAGCCCGCCCGCGAACCCGCCGGCCGCGAAGAAGATCCCCGCGGCGGGCGGGTTGATGTCGAGCAGCGCGTAGCCGATCAGGACGTAGGCCGCCCAGAGCCACGCGAGGAAGGGGGCCCCGCCCCGCCCGCGTTCCTGACGGGCGACGGCCTCCCGGACGAACCGCAGGTCTTCCCCCATCTGCCGGACGTCTTCCATGGAGCCTCCTGTCAGAGTTCTCTATAATTTAGAGTAACTAGGGCATATCTGTCAAGGTTTTTCTCATAATCTTTCGTTTTTCTCAAACCGCGGCCGATCCACTATGATGTTGGTCGCAGGGAATTCGACCGGCGGACGCAGGGCCGGCGCATCGAGAACAGGAGACGGCAGGCACATGCGCGAAGAGCGTGGCAATCTGGCGGGCAATCAGGTGATCAACGAGCCGTACACGCTCTGGGGCTCGATCGCCGGTGAAGTCACGGCCGTGAAGGGCTCCAAGTTCTACGTCCGCGGCGCGATCTACGGGAACCTGACGGTCAACCCGGGCGGCCGCGTCCACATCTTCGGCAACATCAGCGGGAACCTGATCGTCGCGGAAAAAACGAAGGTCATCCACAGCGGGATGCTCGGCGGCGACGCGATCAACAACGGCGGCCGCCTCTACATCGACGGCACCGCCAAGGTCCTGGGCCGGGTCAAAACCAACGCCGGGGAAACGACCATCGAGCCGCAGGCGCAGGTGGCGAACCGCTGAAGCAATCCGAAAACGAAAGCGCCGCCAAGACGCCAAGAGCGCCAAGGAAATGCAATGCAAAATGCAAAACGGGAAATGCAAAACTCAAAATGAAAAGCCCGGGCTCTCCTCCCGGTTTTGCATTTTGCATTGCATGTTTTGCGCTTTGCATTCTCCTCCCTTCCTCTTCTTGGCGTCCTTGGCGTCTTGGCGGCGCATCCTTTTTCCACAGCACGAGCTAGGCGCCCGTGCCACATGAGTGCATCAAGCCGGATCGAAAAACGAGGGCGGACGCGTGATTGGCGTCCGCCCTCGTTTCTTTGGTGTCAGCCCACTTGGTTAGTGGACCGCTTCTTCAACCAGTTCCGCCTCGACCTGCTCGGGGGCTTTCTCAAACTTGAAATCGTGGCGTTGCGGGTCGATGTCGATCCGAACGGTGTCGCCCTCGACGAAGTCGCCGCGGAGGATCTGGTTGGAGAGGGGGTTCTCGATCCGCTGCTGGATCACTCGCTTGAGCGGGCGGGCGCCGTAGGTCGGGTCGTAACCCTCCTCGCCCAGCAACTGCTTGGCGGCGTCGGTCACGACCAGCTTCAGGCCGCGGGCCGCGAGCCGCTTGCGCAGTTGATTCAACTGCACGTCCACGATCTTGGTGAGTTGGTCGCGGGTGAGCGTGTGGAAGATGATCACCTCGTCGACGCGGTTGAGGAACTCGGGCCGGAAGTGCGCCTGCAGCAGCGTCTTGACGGCCGCCTCGACTTCCCAATCGGGCGCCTTGCCGCTTGAGAGCCGCTGGATCTCCTGCGAGCCGAGGTTGCTGGTCATGACGATGACGGTGTTCTTGAAGTTGACCGTGCGGCCCTGGCCGTCGGTCAACCGGCCGTCGTCGAGCACCTGCAGGAGCACGTTGAACACGTCGCGGTGCGCCTTCTCGATTTCGTCGAGCAGGATGACCGAGTAGGGCCGCCGGCGGACCGCTTCGGTAAGCCGGCCGCCCTCTTCGTACCCGACGTAGCCGGGCGGCGCGCCGATCAGACGGGCCACGGAGTGCTGCTCCATGTACTCGCTCATGTCGATGCGGATCATCGCGTCCTCGTCGTCGAAGAGGAACTCGGCCAGCGCCTTGCACAGTTCCGTCTTGCCGACGCCCGTGGGGCCGAGGAACATGAACGAACCGATCGGACGGTTCGGGTCGCCCAGCCCCGCCCGGCTGCGGCGGACTGCATCCGCGACGGCGCGGACCGCCGCGTCCTGCCCGATGACCCGCTGGCCGAGCCGCTCCTCCATCTTGAGCAGTTTCTCGCGTTCTCCCTCGAGCATCCGGGTGACCGGCACGCCGGTCCACCGGCTGACGACCTCGGCGATCTCGTCGGCTGTCACTTCCTCCTTCACCAGCGCCTGCCCGTCGTTGCTCAGCTCGTGGATGCGTTTCTGCGCCTCCTCGAGCTGGCGCTTGAGGTCGCGCAGCTCGCCGTACTGGATGCGGGCGGCGACTTCCCAGTTGCCCTCCCGCTGCGCGCGTTCCAGTTCGACGTTCTTAAGGTCGATGTGCTCCTGGAGCAGCTTGATCTGCCGCATCGCGCCCACTTCGTTTTCCCAGCGGGCGGTCAGGTGCGAGTTCTTCTCCTGCAAGTCGGCCAGCTCGCGCTGGGCCTTCTCCAGTTGCTGCTTGGAGGCGGGATCCTTCTCCCGGCGGAGGGCTTCGATCTCGATCTGAAGCTGCATCATCTTCCGCCGGATCTCGTCCAGCTCGGCGGGCATGGAGTCGTTCTCGATGCGGAGCCGGCTGGCGGCCTCGTCGATCAGGTCGATCGCCTTGTCGGGCAGGAAGCGGTCGGTGATGTAGCGGTCACTGAGCACCGCGGCCGAGACGATCGCCGCGTCGGTGATGCGCACGCCGTGGTGCGTCTCGTACCGCTGCTTGAGGCCGCGGAGGATCGCGATCGTGTCCTCGACGCTCGGCTGGCCGACGTAGATCGGCTGGAACCGTCGCTCGAGGGCGGCGTCCTTCTCGATGTGCTTCTGGTACTCATTGAGCGTGGTCGCGCCGATCGTCCGCAGCTCGCCGCGGGCGAGCGCGGGCTTGAGCAGGTTGCCGGCGTCCATCGACCCTTCGGCCTTGCCGGCGCCGACGACCGTGTGCAGCTCGTCGATGAACAGGATGACCTGCCCCTCGCTCTGCGTGACTTCCTTGATGACGGCTTTGAGCCGGTCTTCGAACTCGCCGCGGTACTTGGCCCCGGCGATCAGCGCGCCCATGTCGAGCGCGACGACCCGCTTGTCCTTCAGCACGTCGGGGACGTCGCGGTTGACGATGCGGATGGCCAGGCCCTCGACGATCGCGGTCTTGCCGACGCCCGGCTCGCCGATGAGCACCGGGTTGTTCTTCGTCCGCCGTGCCAGCACCTGCATAGTCCGGCGGATCTCCTCGTCGCGGCCGATCACCGGGTCGAGCTTGCCCTGCCGGGCGGCCTCGACCAGGTCGCGGCCATACCGCTGCAGGGCCTGGTACTTCTGCTCGGGGTTCTGGTCGGTCACGCGCTGCCCGCCGCGAACGTCTTTCAGGGCGGCCAGGATCGCGTCGTGCTTGGCCCCGGCGTCGCGCAGGATCTCCTGCGCCTCGCTCTTGACCTTCGCCAACGCGAGCACCAAGTGCTCGGTGGAGACGTACTCGTCCTTGAGGCGGTCCGCCTCCTTCTGGGCGTCATTGAACACGTCCTGCGTGGCCCGGTTCATCCCGAGCTGGGTGCCGGTTGCGCTCGGCAGCCGGTCCAGTTGGGAATCGACCTGCTGCCGGATCCCGGCGACGTTCGCCCCGAGCTTTTGCAGCAACGGGTGAACGACGCCCTCATCTTCGTCCAGCAGTGCAGCCAACAGGTGGAGCGGCAGGATTTCTGCATGGTTCCGCTGCTGAGCCAGCTCCTGGGCCCGAACAACGGCTTCTTGTGCTTTCACTGTAAATTTATCAAAGCGCATGGATATGGGTCCTTCCGACGAGTCTTGGAACTCGTCAGAAGTTGAACGCAAACCGGGGGCCAGAAGTTCGCGGGCTCAGCTATAAATCGTGAGTCGGAACGTGCGTCAGCATGGGCACTTGCGAATTCACATGCCGAACCGCTCTCATCTGGGAGATTGCGCGGCTCTGCCAAACTGCGGTGAACCGCTGCCGGCGGGGTGAGATATTGGCAGGTGAGGCATCTCCTCAGACCGAGGAATCAGCGCCGGGGCGTGCCGCGCCCGTTTTCTACACAAGTCAGCGTTCTACACAAGTCAGCCGTCTCTGATTTTGGTGGCCGAGCGGACGGCCTCCCTCCAAACGGTTGTGCCCGCCGGCGCGACTTCGTCACATTGCAAACCGCGGGTCGGTCGCGGTGGGGACGGCGGCATGGGCGATCAAGGCGACACGTGGGAGCGCCGCGGCCAGGATGCGGCTGTCGGGGCTGACGGTGCCGGCGATCTGGATGGGGCCGATCTGGCTGCCGGAGATCAGGGCGTCGTTGCCGTTGAGGTAGACGCCGTCGGTCGGGTTGAGGCCGGCGGCGAGGACCGAGGCGGTGACGTCGCCGAGGACGCGGATCGAACCGATGCGGCCGGCGGCATAGGTGTCGTCGCCGCCGCCCGGCTGGCCGTCGGGCCCGAAGTTGGTGCCGGCCAGCAGCTTCGAGGAATCGACCGAGCCGTCGATGACGACGGCACCGAAGCTCACGGCGGCGAGGTTGCTGTTCGAGAGCGAGCCGAGGACGAGCCGGCCGACGGCGCCCTGGACGGCGCCCACACCGGCCAGCGTGGTGGTCGGCGCGTTGATTGCGCCGATCGGGCCGTTGGAGGCGATGCCGGCGAGCGTCAGCGTGCTCGATCCGCCGCGGGTGGTGATCGTGACGACGGTGCCGGCGGTCGTGCCGGTGAGGGTGAGCGTCGGATCGGTGACCCCATCGTCGCTGAGCGTGCCGGTGCCCTGGCCGGTGAGGCGGTAGGTGACGACGGTGCCGTCCGGCTCGGCGCGGGTGAGCGTCATGCCAGCGTGTCCGCCGACGTTACCAAAGGAGAGGGCAACCGTCGCGGGCGCGGAGGTGCGCGCCTGGGCCGAGGCGTCGATCATGGCGGACGTAATGCCACTGCTGGCCGGCGCGAGGACAGCCATGATGGAGTAGGCGCCTGCGGGAAGCGATGCGGGAACAGTGAAAGAGACGGAGATCGTCCGCGAGTCGCCGCCCATCAGGTGGACGTAGACGCTTGAGGGCCGGCCCGGCAGCGGGATGCCGTCGGCGGGATTCCCGTCGGTCGTGGCGACCAACTGGATGCCGACAACGCCGGCGGCGAGGCCGCTCCCCTGGTTGCGGATCGTGACGTTGAGCCGGCCGGCATCGCCCGGGACCAGGCCCCATGGAGCGACGCCGTTGGTGGCGACGTTCGCGATGAGGCTGGAGTGTTCACCGGTCACGAGGACCGCGCCGACCGTCTCCAGCAAGGGCGATGCGTTGCTGGCGGTGAAGGTCGAGTCGCCCAAATAGGTGGCGGTGATCGTGTGGGCGCCGGCGGTGAGGTTCGACGCAACGAATGTGGCGGTGCCGCCGGCCTGGACGGGCTTGGCGCCCAGCAGCACGCCATTGTCGTAGAACTGGACGGCGCCGGTCGGCGTGGCCGCGCCGCCGCCGGACGTGTGGATCGTGGCGGTGTAGATGGCGGTGCCGCCGGTCACGGGCATCGAGTTGCTGGAGGCTAGCGTAAGCGTCGTGGCGAACTCGCCGGTGCGGCCGACGACGAATGGGGCCGACGTCGCGGACGACGTCGCGCCGTTGCTGGCGGTCAGGGTGTAGGTGCCTGCGGCGGAGAGGATGACGTTGTTGAAGGTCGCAACGCCATTCACCGCCATCACCGTGGCGGTGCCGCCCAGGGTCGCCCCGACCGGGCCGGAGGCGATCGAGAGCATCACGGAACCATTGTCACCGGCGACGACCTGCCCGTTGACATCGACGTCTTCGACGACGATTGACGGGGCGACCGCCGACCCGGCCGCCGTGGCGGTCGGCTGGTGGGAGAAGACAAGCCGGGCAGAGGGCGACGGCGTCCCGTTGATCGTGAAGATCTCCATCCGCTGGGCCTCGGCCGCGAAGAGGTATCGGGCGGCGTTGTCGACAAAGAGCTCGACGGGTGTACCGGTGGCGGCGATCGAGGCCGTCTTTGCGAACGTCTGGAGGTTGTAGATCCCGATCGCCGGGCCGGCCGCGGCATAGCCCACCTGATCGTTGGGGCTGTATGTGAAGGCCGATGGCGTCGAGCCGATGTTCAGCGTCCCGACGACGGAGTCGTCGCTTGTTCGATCCTCCGAGAGAGCGGATGCCGACGTCGTCGTGACGGGGACCATCGTCGTGCCGCTGTGATTCAGTTCCATGTCTGAGCTGCCGGAACTCATGGATGTGGCCCAGCTCGCAACCGGAGTGCTCTGGCTGACGTCGAACTTGTAGAGAGATGCGGGCGATATGTTGTTCTGGCAGTAATAAAGCCACGTTCCGTCGGGGCTGACCTTGATGTCGCCTCCGGCGACCTGGTCGAGCACCCTTGCGGATCGGAGGCTCGGGCCCGTCGGGATACCGGAGTTCGCATCGACTTGCTCGATATCGGTGCTCGTCAGCACCCAGAGCCGGTTGTTGGTGCCGAATTGCACGTCGGTGGGAGCCGAGTGGGACGGCAATTGAAACGTCGTGTAAAGCGACTGCGCTTGCGTGCTGATCACGCTGATCGAGTCGCTGCCGGCGTTGGCGACATAGAGCTTCGAGCCATCCGGGCTGAGGGCCATTCCCTCCGGGCTCTGGCCGACCGGAATCATCCCCACGACCGAGAGCGTGCCGAGGTCGATGACGTCGACGGCGCTGTTCCCCGTGTCCGCGGCATAGACGATCGGCCGGTTCGGGTCTTCGATGCAGTGAGTGACGCGGAGCCCGAACGTCGCCGTCGCGGCAAGCATCCGGCGGTCCTCCAACCGCTCCGCGGTCACCTCGCTCGTTGCGAGACGCCGGGACATCGCGCGCTTGAAATGCGTCCGATTCATGAGTTCTCCTTCACTGACGATCGAATGGTGCTGCCCGTTTGACGAGGAGGGGACATGCGAGTTCCCCCGCGCGCACTGTTCCCGTGCGCGCGCCGCCCCGGGGCACCGCGTCCGGCGCTCGTTCGCCCGACCGCGCTGCCTCAATGGTTAACCGCCGGTCACCGGCACGATGTGACGCATCGCGCACGGAAACCCTGCGCAAGACCCGCCTTTAAGAACGAACCGATCGCTCCATAGTCCATAATGGGTGCCAAACGATCGCACCGACCTATATTGTGTGAGGCTTGGGTGATTGCGATCCCCCATGGATCCCAACCCCATTCCCGAAAGGATGCCCCACTATCGCTGCGCCCTATCGTCCTATCGTCCCACGGTGCCCGATGCAGTCATCAACTGCACTGAGGTGGGCGAAGCGAAATCGTCTTTACTGTCCCACCCTTGATACTGCGACAGTATACCGTCGTTGATAATTCAAATACAAGAAATCCGGTGGCGGTAATCAGCCGTCGAGGCAAAAGGTTCTCTTACGGCTTGGGCCGCTTCGGCTTTGGACCGGCCTTGCGGGCGGCTCGCTGCCGCCCGGTGAGGAACTGCTGGAGCGCCAGGGCGCCGTTGTGTTCCTCGTCGTGGGCGGCGTAGACGAGCGTGGCCGTGCCATCGTGGTCGGCCCTACGGAGTTGTTCGACGGCTTCCGGATGGGCCTTCAGTTCCTTCCAATAGCGCTCTTTGAACTTGGGCCACTTGGCCGGGTCATGGGCGAACCACTTGCGCAATTCCGGGCTCGGGGCCGCGTCTTTTAACCAGAGGTCGACCGCGGCCTCGGCCTTGGTCGTGCCGCGGGGCCAGAGGCGCTCGACGAGGATCCGCTGGCCGTCGGTCGGAGATACCGGTTCGTAGACGCGTTTGATTTGAAGCATGATCGGCCCTTTGTTCGCAAAGCCCGACTCGGCGGAGTTCGTCGAAGTCAAGCGGCGGGTACCGGCGTCAGGCCGTTACACCGCCGGGGGTTAGCAGCTATCATTCGGATTCTATGCCCTACAATTTTACGACGATCGAGAAGAAGTGGCAGCAGTATTGGCTGGAACATAAGTCGTTCCGGGCCCTCGAGCCCGACGAAGCGCCCGACGCCCCCAAGGCTTACGTGCTGGACATGTTCCCCTATCCCAGCGGGGCCGGGCTGCACGTGGGGCATCCGGAGGGGTACACGGCCACCGACATCGTCTCCCGGTACCTGCGGATGCGGGGGCACAACGTGCTGCACCCGATGGGGTGGGACGCGTTCGGCCTGCCGGCCGAGCAGTACGCCATCAAGAACAACGTCCATCCCGCCGAGACGACGCGCAAGAACATCGAGACATTCAAGCGCCAGATCCGCATGCTGGGCCTCAGCTACGACTGGGACCGGGAGATCGACACGACCGACCCCGAGTATTACCGCTGGACGCAGTGGATCTTCCTGCAGATGTTCAACAGCTACTTCGACCCGATCGATCAGAAGGCGAAGCCGATCGGGCACCTGATCAACGAGTTGCAGAACGAGAATCTGGTCGTCGGCCCGGACGGGTCGGTGCGGATCAACCCGACGCAGGAAGGGCTGGAGGAGATCGCGGGCGAAGTGCGCGTCGAGCGGCTGTGGCGGGAGCTGACGCCGATCGAACAGCAGGACGTCATCGACGGTCAGCGGCTCGCCTACATGGACGAGGTGCCGGTCAACTGGTGCCCCGGGCTGGGCACCGTGCTGGCCAACGAGGAAGTGATCGACGGCAAGAGCGAGGTGGGCGGCTACCCGGTCGAGCGCCGCCCGATGCGGCAGTGGATGCTGCGCATCACCGCCTATGCCGATCGGCTGCTGAACGATTTGGACACGCTTGATTGGCCCGAGCCGCTGAAGGAGATGCAGCGGAACTGGATCGGCCGCAGCGAAGGCGCGCACGTCGATTTTGAGATCGCCCCGCCGGACGAGAACGTCCGCCGGACCGACGCCGCCTGGGGCGAACCGAACGATGGCGGCAATGTTGACCTCTCGGTCACCGTCTTCACCACCCGGCCCGACACGCTCTACGGCGCAACGTACATGGTGCTGGCTCCCGAGCACCCGCTGGTCGATCGCATTACGCCGTCGGCCCATCGCGAAACCGTCGAGGCGTACCGCACCCAATGCGCCGCCCGCAGCGAACGCGATCGCATGGCCGAGGCGAAGGAGAAGACCGGCGTCTTCATCGGGGCGTACGCGATCAACCCGGTCAACGGCGAGCGGATCCCAATCTACATCGCCGACTATGTGCTGATGGGCTACGGCACCGGCGCGATCATGGCCGTGCCGGCCCACGACGAACGGGACTTCGAATTCGCGAAAAAGTTCAAGCTGCCGATCATTGCCGTCGTCATGCCCGATGAGACGTGGCTGCGGGCCGAGGCGCCGTTTCCGGATGCGGATCCGATTTCGCTCGCGACCGCGTACGTCGAGAACCCGGGAAGCTTCAAGAAGGCGTTCACCGGCGTCGGGGTCGCGATCAACTCCCCCGCCATCAACGGCCTGCCGACGCCGCAGGCCAAGGCGCGGATGATCGACAAGCTGGAAGAAGACGAAACCGGCCACCGGGCGATCACGTACAAGCTGCGCGACTGGCTCTTCAGCCGCCAGCGGTACTGGGGCGAGCCGTTCCCGATCCTGCTGGACAGCGAGGGGAACGCGGTCGCGGTACACGAGGCGGACCTGCCGGTGACGCTGCCGGCGGTGGCCGACTTCAAGCCGACCGGCACCCCCGAGCCGCCGCTGAGCAAGGCGACGGAATGGGTGACCGTGTCGCGCGAGGGCCGCACGTTCACCCGCGAGACGAACACGATGCCGCAGTGGGCCGGGTCGTGCTGGTATTACCTGCGATTCATCGACCCGCACAACAAGCATCGCTTCGTTGACCCGGTGAAAGAGCGGTACTGGATGCCCGTGGACCTGTACGTCGGCGGCGTCGAGCACGCGGTGCTGCACCTGCTCTATTCCCGCTTCTGGCACAAGGTGCTGTTCGACCTGGAGTACGTCAGCACGCCGGAGCCGTTCCAGCGGCTGGTGAACCAGGGGCTGATCCTGGGCGAGACCGAGTACCACGTCTTCGAGACCGAACAGGGACAGCCCGTCAGCCTGGGCGACGTGCGCGACGTCGACGAGGAGGCGACCGAGACAGGCGTGCGGATGGTCGCCCACGACCGCCGCACCGGCGCGAAGCTGATCGGCCGCCGGCTGAAGGAGGAAGAGGTGGAGAAGGTCGGCGACGGGTACCGCCTGCGGTCGAACCCCGAGATCCGCGTGGACGCCCGCAGCTTCAAGATGAGCAAGAGCCGCGGGAACGTCGTCAACCCCGACACGATCGTCCAGGACTACGGGGCCGACACGTTCCGCCTGTACGAGATGTACATGGGCCCGCTGGAGGCGCAGAAGCCGTGGAACACGCGCGACATCGTGGGCATGTCGCGGTTCCTGAACTCCGTCTGGCGGAACATCATCGGTGGCGACGAAGAGGCGCCCGTTCCCGGCACGCGGGCCGTCGACGCGCCGATCCCCGACGCGCTCGACCGGCAGATGCACCGGACGATCAAGAAAGTGGCCGAGGATATCACCGGCATGCGGTTCAACACCGCGATCGCGGAGTTGATCAAGTTGAACAACGAGATGGGAAAGCTGCCGGCGATCCCGCGGCCGCTGGCCGAGGACTTCACGCTGATGCTCGCCCCGTTCGCCCCGCACATCGCCGAGGAGATCTGGCAGCGCCTCGGCCACGACCGCAGCCTGGCCCGCCACCCCTTTCCCGCGTACGACGAGGCGAAGCTGACCAAGTCGACGATGGAACTGCCCGTGCAGGTGAACGGCAAGCTGCGCGACAAGATCACGGTGGCCGCCGACGCAGACGAAGCCAGCATCCTCCGCACCGCCACCTCTGCTCCGGGAATCCAGCAGTGGGTGAACGGCAAGAGCATCAAGAAGCAGATTTACGTGCCGAAGAAGTTGGTGAACCTGGTCGTGGGATAGCGGACCGGTTCACCGCGGAGACGCAGAGGACGCGGAGAAGAGAAGGGACCACCGCGAAGGCGCGAAGACGCGAAGAGAAAAGACTGACGGGCGGATCGGGGCGCGGGGCGGAGCCACCGCCCGCGCCCCGGTTGCGATGGTCGGACGGTCCGCCCCGTGACACGGGTTTTCAACC
>DASXMX010000197.1:0-3085 GCA_036495445.1 Tepidisphaeraceae bacterium | reverse complement strand
CTTTGAGCGAATCGGTGGACCCGGGGCGGCGCGGCGATGGCCGTTCTCGGGTTCCGTCAGCGCCCACCGCGCCGCTCTGCCCCGGCTTGTGTGGGGACCGACGTCCGAGGCCAGGTAGCGATTGGGAAGCGACTTCCGTCTCGCGTTGCGAACAGAACCGGAGATGGCCATTGGAGGAAGGCCGACGCGATGTCCATTGAGCCCATCCCTCATCCGGATCCCACGTCCCCTGCCAGGGCGGATCGCCCGTCGCGGCGCAGGGAGTGTCGGGCGTGGCTGTTCGCGCTGGTTCTGGCCGTCGTCACGGCGGCAGTTTTCAGCCCGGTGCTTGGCCACCACTTCATCGAGGCGTGGGACGATTCGACGGCGATCCTGACCAACCGTGATTACAACCCGCCGTCGTTTGGGAAGCTGGCGCACTACTGGGTGCCGCCGCCGAAGGACACGTTTTACGTGCCGGTGACGTACACGCTATGGGGGCTGCTGGCGATGGCGAGCCGTTCGACGGCCCCACCGGACCTGCCGTTCAACCCGGCGTTCTTTTATGCAGCGAATTTAATCGCCCACGTGCTGAGCGTGGCGATGGTGTTCCTGATCCTGCGGCGGCTGGTGAAATGGCCCTGGCCGGCGGCGGTGGGCGCTGGCTTATTTGCGCTTCACCCGATCCAGGTGGAGGCAGTCTGCAACGCCTGGAGCGTTTACACGCCGCTGAGCGGGTTCTTCGGCTTCGTGGCGATCTGGCAGTACCTGATCTTCTCCGATCAGCGGCACGCGGAACCCCATGCCCACCGGCGCGTGGCCCTGCATTATGCGATCGCGACGCTGGCGTTCGTGCTAGGGCTGATGACCAAGCCGACGGTCGTATCGGTGCCGCTGATGATCGCGGCGATCGAGTTCTTCCTGCGCGGCCGCGGCGTGCGGGAGTGGGTGTGGCCGCTGGCGCCGTGGGTGGCGCTGGGGCTGATGTTCGTCGGGCTCAATCTGCACGCGGCTCCCGGCGCGACGGTGTTCGTGCCGGACATCACCTACCGTCCCTTGGTGCCGCTGGATGCGATCGCGTTTTATCTGGGGAAGGTGCTTTGGCCGGCTCCGTTGGTGATCGATTATGCCCGGTCGCCGATGTGGTTGATGGAACATCCGCTGGCCTGGCTGACGGCGCTGGTCGCGCCCGCGCTGGCCTGGATCTGCTGGCGCCTGAGGCGTCGCTTGCCGTGGCTGGCCGCGTCGTTCGGCGTATTCGTCGCGGCCCTGGTGCCGACGATCGGCATCGTGCCGTTCGACTTTCAGCACTACTCGACCGTCGCCGACCGATACGCATATCCGGCAATGCTGGGCGTGGCGATGGCGGCGGCGTTCGTCGTCTGCCGGTTGGCGACGCGATCGCTCGTCCCGGTTGCGCTCGCCCTGCTCGTGTGGCTCGGCGTGCTCTCGGGCCGGCAGACCCGAACCTGGCAGGACGACTGGCAAGTGGCGGCGTACACGTTGAAGACCAATCCCCGGAGCAAGGTGAGCGTGGCGATGTTCCGCTACCTGTTCACGCGGTGGGGCCACTTCGATCCGCCGGACCATCCGTTCCCGGCCCACAAACTCTGCTCACTCGACGAGCCCACCTTGATGGCGTGCGCCGATTACCTGCGGGGCAAGCGGTTCTGGGACCTGGCGGCGGGACTGTACCGGGAGGCGTCGAAGAAGGACGCCGACAACGCGGCGGCCGCCGCCGGGCTCGGGGCCGCCCTGCTGCAAGGGCAGGAGTATGCCGGCGCCAGATACGCCTGCGGCGAGGCCCTGCGACTGGACCCGAACAATCGGCTGGCCCGCCGCACGCTCGAGCAACTCTCCGGCCCGGTCACGCGCCCAAATCCGCTGACAGCCCCCGCTCGCTGATGCGGATCGAATAGGGATCGCAGTGGATCTGAAGCCCTTCGCTCCCGACCGATTCGATGCTGCCATTCAGCCCGTAGAATACCTGCTTCCCGTTGCGCCGATTTGATATCAAGTTCTTCGTTCGCAGTAAGCCCAGATGATGGGAGACGGTGGGCTGGGGCAGGCCCAGTTCCTCACACAGGCTGCTGACGTTCCGCTCGCCTCTGGCGAGGATCATGAGGATGTTCAGCCGCGTTTTATCCGAGAGCAGCCGAAACAGCCCGACCAGAGGCTCCAATTCCTGAGCCATAGCCCCAATCCCTTCAATTTCCATCTGCGGACTCCTGAACCCGGTTAGCGGGACAACTATAGGCCCGCCGCAAAAGGTCGGTCAAAGACTTACCATATTGTTTAACGTGTGATCGAGGAATCAGCCGCCGCGCCGCTCGTGAATTGTCAGCCGGTCGCCGCAGCACCATAATGGGACCGCCCGCCCGCCGGGTGGACAATTGCCGCGTTCTCTGAACCCGGATCGATATGATGAAGAATCGTATTTCGTCCCCACGCGTTTCCCGAACGGCATATGTCGTAGGCTTGATGTTCGTCGCGATGTTCGCGACGACCGCCCAGGCCTCTGTGTCGTCCAAGCAGGTGAACGCGGCCATCGAAAAGGCCAAGAACTTCATCTACAGCAAGCAGTTGCCCGTTGGTCGATGGGAGAACGACGCTGCGCGGGAAGGCACCAGCCACGATGCCTGGAACCATATGCAGGGAGATACATACGGCGGGTACACCGCCTTATGCACCTACGCCCTGCTTGCAGCGGGCGAAAGCCCAAACGATCCGCGGATCAAATCCGCGATCGAGTTCCTGAAGCGTTGCGACATGGTGGGCATATACGCGATCGCCATGCGGTTGCAGGTTTGGCTCCTGATTCCACACGAGACGACGGAGATCAAGGGGCTGATCCATAAGGACGCCGACTTCCTGATAAACAACGTGAACCAGAAGGCGGAGGGGCCGGGCAGCAACAACGGGCTGTGGGATTACCTGGGAAAGGGACCGCGCGTCGACCACAGCGTCAGTCAGTACGGCGTGCTGGGCCTCTGGGCGGCGCAGCAGAGCGGCGTGATGGACGTCGGCACGGGGCGGTGGAAGCTGTATGAGGGCGCCTGGCGTCACGACCAAAAGGATGACGGCGGGTGGCCCTATCAGGAGGGTC
>DASXMX010000196.1:0-6177 GCA_036495445.1 Tepidisphaeraceae bacterium | reverse complement strand
CTACACCATTCCACCCGCTTGTTCGGTCCAGCTGGCGTTCGTCATGGCGCTGGTAAATAGCAAGCTTGCCGACTGGTTTTAGGGCCTTCTCGATGAACGCAGACGCGCGCCGGTCATCATCGGGATCCAAGTCGCAAAAGCGAGGGCATGGGAGGTTATCAAGCTGGTAGTGATTGACATCGGCGCTCGCGCTTCCGAGCCGAAAAAACCAGTCGGCAAGCTTGCTATTTACCAGCGCCATGACGAACGCCAGCTGGACCGAACAAGCGGGTGGAATGGTGTAGTTCAGCTTGTAGCTACAGAAGTGACCGGCACTGAGGGGCGCACCGATGAGTCGTCGGAAATTGTTTTGCGGGGCCGCGTTCTGCATAACCACTCGGGGATGGAGATGGTGGAACGCCTTGGACCCGGGATTGGCGTCTCGCAGATACCGCTGCTTATTGAGGAAGAGATCCTCGCCCTGGGAGGCCGCGCGGATCGCGTAAAGACACACGGCGGCACCCCGCACCACCTCATTTGCTGAGGAATCCGCAAGGAAACCCTTCTGCCTGGCGACGGTTTCGTTGATCTCTCCCTGATACCAGCGGCAGACCGATCCGAGCTTCTGGATCGCGTGGCTATTGACAATTCGCACGGCGAGGTCCCAGTCGGTTTGCGATGCCGTGACGATAGCAATATTGACCGGATCGTACTTCTCCAGATCTTCGCCGAGAAGCTGCACCGAAGGGGAAGTTGGATCAATTTGGTCCGCCGGATGTTGGCGAGCAACGAATGGCTGGTCGTTCGACCCACTGGAGGCCAAACGCTCATAGACGAAAACGCAGGTCGCAAGTTTTGCCTCGCGGAAAACTCGCCGTTCTGGGTCGTCCTTCTGCGGAAAAGCGTCCACGCTGCGAAGTCGGCCCGTCTGCAAGAAGAGTCGCCGCAGACCCACCATCTGATCGTTCCCAAGGATTCCCATTGGGACGATCATTCCGATGAGACCAGCGTCTTTTGCGAGTGTCTGGGACCGGCACACGAACAGCTTGTACAGGTTGTTCTTCCCCATTAAGGCGGGCTGGTAAGTTGGGGCCGAATCAAAGAAGTCCTCTAAACCGGACAAATCAACGTCGTTCTCAAGCTCCGACAAGACATCGTACGGCGGGTTGCCAACAACAGCGTCGAAGCCGGGATTCGGCATCATTTCGACGTGCTGCTCGGCATCAGGGCGCGGCGTGTAGAACGCTTCGGGAAACTCCAACTCCCAATGAAAGAATCGCCGCTGCTCGGCAGCGCTCAGAATCAACTCGGCGAGTGTTCGATCGCGGCCAGCCAAGCGGTCGATGGCGGCATCAGTCTCCCTGCCGCGCTTGGAATTGAAGAATCGTTCCGCTTCCTTGCTCTTGATGAATTCCAACATCAGGTCCGCCGCGCTACTTCCGCGTGGCAGTGTTCGCACAACATTGTCCGGAAGAAACCATTGCAAAAGGTATGCATCGAGGATGCGTTTGAACGGTGACAGGGCGTTAGCGGCACGACGGTACTCATCGCGCGAAAGCTTCACCTGGTCGGCAGTGGCATCCGGCATCGCGGCAATTGCGGCCATGCCGATCGCGGCGAGCTTGAGCCCCGCGAACCGGCTGCCGAAGAGCGTCATTTGCTTGTCGTGCAGGGCGTCCTGTACCTGTGCCACGGTCGTACCCACCAGCGAGTTGCCGACGCGGACATGGTGATCGAGGAAGCTGAGCGGCGCGCCAATCGTAAAAGCGTCGAGCCAGAGGGAGACCTTCGCCAATTCGGCCGCGAGCGGGTTCAGGTCGACGCCGTAGATGCCGCGTTTGAGAACGTGGCGCTTCAGCAGGTGAACGTCGGTCAGCTTTCCGGCGGAGCGCGTCATCCACCTCGATCTCCTGCTCCGCCAAGCTTGCGAGAATGCTGTCTCGTGTGATCCCCAAGGCCGCGGCGACGGGGTTGTTGGGGAACGCGTTGAGGAAGTGGAGCAGCTCGTCGGTGACGAAGTCCACGGCCTCGACGAGGAAGTGCCCGGAGCCCATGGCGGGGTCCAGTACTTTCAGGTCGAACAGGCGCTCGACCAGGCCGCGATGCGCGTTGTACGCCTCGGCCAGCGCGTAGGCGCGGAAGTCGGCGGGCTGTGGCTTGTCGAACGGCTCCTTCTTCCGCCGCTCGCGCCAGCGGGCGGCGGCGGCATGGCCGAGCATCAGCTTCGGGTCGGCCTCGACGTTTTTCAGCACGCGGTGGAACGTGGCGGAGGCTTTGACAAACTCGGGCCGCAGCGCATCCAGCTTGCGGCGGAGGACCGGGCCGACGGTGTGCTCGACGATGTATTGCACGATGTGGTCCGGGGTGTAGTAGCTGCCGGAGCTCTTCCGCTCGGCGTTGTCGCGGGCGAGGTACGCGGTGCCTTTCCTGACATGCTTGCGCGTCCGCCGGGCGGACCGGCCGCGGGCGCCGCCGCGGGTCTCGCCCAGCGCGATCCACTCGCCCAGGGCGGCGCGGTCGGTGGCGGCGAGGTCTTCGTCGGCGAGCTTCAGCTTGAACTCCAGCAGCCCCTCGTAGATCGACCCGAGCTGTCGGACGCCGAGCGATTTGTAATCGACGAACTCCAGCGAGAACGTCCGTGGGTCTTCGACGCGGGCGAGGCGGTCTATCGCGAGCGCGAGGTAAAACTCCGGAACCTTGTGCTCGGCAAGGAAGCGGGTGATTTGGGCCTCGCGCTCATCGGACGTCTCGGCCGGGTCGAGGCGAAAGAGGCCGCCGTTGTAGCGCGGGACGTTGGCCGCCGGGCGGCCCTCGGCCATGGCGGCGAACAGGCCTTTGGTCTTATGCGCCAGGCGGTCGTAGAGCTTCGTATCGAGCTTTCCGTATTGGGTGAGCTTCTCGTCGGCCTCGTTCTTGGACGAGCCGGCGACGTCGGCCACCTCTTCCTTCAGCCGCTTGAGGCTGATCTCGTAATACGATGCCTCCCGCACCGGAAGCAGATCGCGGCTCTCGGCGTAGAGGAGGAACAGGATGCGGTAGAGCAGCGTGAGCGTGCCGGCGCGGACGAGTTCCAATTCCTCCTCGGACGGCTTGCCCCGCTCTCCGAGCCGGCGGCGACGGTCTTCCAGGAAACCCTGCGCCAGCGCAGGCACGACGTCGTAGAACACGCGCGTCTTGAGTTCTTCCTCGACCTCCCGCGCGTACTCGCGGCTGCCTTCGGCGATGCGGTCGAGCCAGCATTTAACATTCGACTGTAGGGGCACACGTCCGTGTGCCCTGGGCGGACGGCCGTCCGCCCCTACATCAGGCGGGCACACGCCGTGTGCCCCTACGTTGTCCACCGGCAGGAAGGCTTGGAGACGGAAGAAGAGCCAGAAGTAGCGGAAGGCCTCGTTCGGATCGGTCTGCCCCGAGACGAGCAGGGCGTCCTCGGCATCGACCTCATAGAAATTGGTGCTTCGGGAATGGGCGTGACGGCTGTAGAGCCGCCAGAGCTTCCCGTTGGTGACGATCGCCCACTCGGCGTCGCCCCGCTCCAGCAGCGTGACGACGGCGGCGCCGGGGTTGTCGTCGGGGCGGTCGGGGTCGTTCGGATCGGGGCCGTCGAGCCACCGCTGCCAGGGGTAGGCCAGCGCGACGGTCCGCGGCGTGCCGGCGTCGTCGCAGAGGACGTAATCGGGAACGGGGCCGCCGCCGGCGGATGGCTTCGGCGACTTGGGGCGAAATCCCAGCGCGGGGAAGAACGGGTCGTAAAGTTCTTGCTTCGCGTCCGCCAGCCCCTTGCCGCCGATGCGGTCGCGGGCGGCGCCGATGTACTTGCGCGTCGCCTCGAACGCGGGGCCGGGGTCGTCCGACCAGTGCGGATCGGCCTGGAGGCGCTCCTTCGAGAGCAGGAAATGGTCGGCGAAGAGGGCGCGGTTCTGGAAAAAGACGCCGGAGAAATGGGCGGCGTCGAAGACGCTCTTCAGCTTGTCGTACTGGCGGAGCCCGTCGTCCATCGTCCACGTGAGCCGGCGGACGATGCGGACCATGGTCTGGGGCCATCGGCGCGGAACGACGAACGAGTGATGGGAGACGGTGACGCCGGGGCGGTTGCCATCGCGAGATTCGCGCTCGATGAGGACGAATTCGATCGCGTCGAAATCGCTGGTGAGCACGAGCAGGTAGTCGGCCTGCGAGGCGTCGCGCGCGAACGCGCGAACCAGATCGGCGCGGGCCTTGGCCGTGACGGAGCGAAGCTGGCCGAAGACGACGCGGAGGAAGCCGTCATCGGATTCGGAGAGGAGTTCCAGATCCTGAACCGTCTTGGCCGTTTCCCCGAGTCGCAACCCCTCGGGCGTGAGCCGCTCCCGCTTCGCGGTGTCATAGCCCAGTTCCCGGAAGAACGCGGCCACCGCGTCGGCGGAGGTGAGCCTGGAAATCTGCTGCGGCTGAACGTCGAGGTCGAGTTTCGGCTGGGTTGCCACGTGCCTTCACCCCTCCCGCCAGATCGGGCGAACAAAGATGGATCACCAATTCAGCGCGATTATCCGCCCGGCGGAGGCCGAACGCAAATCCGAGCCACTTCAGAACACGAGACAACCCACCGCGCCCGCAGCCGCGCCCGGACCGTGGCGGTTGTGCCCTCTCCGTTTATTAGCGCCCACGGGGCGCCTGCGACCTCGTGCGCTCGGGGAACGCGGGCCTGGGGGCCACGGCTAACCGCGGAAAAGCTATGCACAGCGTCGCGGCCCGATGGCGACACCATCAAATTGCGACAGTCGGGCCGGGTGGATCCATGTGACGATCGGCGGTCTGTGGGACGGGTCGCGGCGGTAAGATGGGGGATGTCCCACGCAAGAACATGATAAATATCTCGCAAAAGTTGGGACATTATGGGACATTTTGGGACATTGAAGGAAGGGACAGGAATGTCCCTGCGACACCTTGGACAGACAGGAATGTCTGCCCCACCTGGGGACGCGGAATCGAGATGCGTCCTTGATAGGGTGAGGGGGCCGAGGGGAGGACGCGGAGACGCGGGGATGGGGAGAGGCGGGGATGGGGGGAGGGGGAGACGCGGGGATGGGGGGAGGGGGAGACGCGGGGACGCGGGGACGCGGGGACTCAGCACCCAGTCCTCAGCACTCAGCACTCAGCACTGCTATAGCTTCGACGGGTCGAGGACGAGGTGTTTGATGCGTTGGCGTTTCCAGGTGTAGGTGATGTGGAGCAGGCCGTCGTCGGATTGGATGATGGCGGGGTAGGAGTATTCGCCGGGGGCGGATTCGAGGACGGGGCCGGGGGCCCAGGTCTTGCCGTCGGGGGAGAGGGCGAGGTTGAGGGGGGTGCGGTGGGCGGTCGTGTCGTTGTAGACCAGGACCGATCGCCCGTCGTTCAACTGCACGGCGTCGATGCCGCTGTCGGGGTTGGGGAGCTTGGTCGCGGCCAGCGGGCTCCAGGTCTTGCCGGCGTCGTGGGACCAGCTTTCGACGATCTGTTTCTGCTTGCTGCGGCAGAGGATCTGGAGGCCCGCCGGGCCGTGGTCGAGGATCGTGGGCTGGATGGCGCCGAAGGCGTTGGGGTCGTCCAGGGGCGGGGTTTTCGTCCAGGTCTTGCCCTGGTCGGTCGTTCGCTCGAGGTGGACGGATCGGCCGTGCTCCTCGAGGCTGGAGGGGCAGAGGAGCGTGTTGCCCCCGAGCGGCACCGGCTTGTTCTTGATCGGCCCGAGGATGCCGTCGCGCAGGCGGCGGGGCTTGGACCAGGTCTTGCCGCAGTCGGTCGATTCGATCAGCATGCCCCACCAGTTGTGGGGGGTGGGGCCGAGCTTGTAGAAGAGCTGGAGGGGGCCGCCGTTGGGTTGTTGGAACAGGACGGGGTTCCAGCAGGGGAGGCGCGGGGCGTCGGGCTGGACGCCGTTGGCGACTTCCACGGGGGCGGACCATTTGCCTTGACGGTGAAGGGAGACCCAGATGCCGACGTCGGGGGCGCGTTCCCGCGTCCCGCCGAACCAGGCGGCGACGAGGCCGTCGGGGGTTTGCTCGATCGTCGAGGCATGGCAGGAGGGCGTGGGGGGGTTGGCGTCGTAGATGAACTCCTGGGTGAGGATCCCGTTGGCCGGGTCGGCGAGGGAGAGGCGCGGGAGGGCGAGGAGGGTGAAGGCGAGGAGGAGGGGGGTGAGTCGAGGCACGGGGGAACTCCGGTTGGGTTTGGGGGATC
>DASXMX010000195.1:0-16074 GCA_036495445.1 Tepidisphaeraceae bacterium | reverse complement strand
CTGCGTTCGTCCGGGCACGTGGACTTTCCAAACGTTTGTCAAAAATGCCGAGGCGGATCATACCACAGCGAACGGTTGGCCGCTCCTTCCGCGGCCTCTTACGTCGGATGGTGACGGTGCGTCACCGTAAAGATCCCGGGTCTGGTCCACGATCAGTTTCTCGTCGACAGGAAACGAATGAGTCCCGATCAGTGTCATCTTTCCCGACATTTGGTGAAACCTCTCTTGCTTTTATCGTCAGGCGCTGGGCGACTGCCACGTCCTTCCTAATCGACGTCGATTCCGTCAAGCTTGGCCCAGCCGCTTGCACAGGAAGAACCGCTTGTGGCCCGGCGGGTAGTCGTCGAGCGTGCCAAAGACTTCGTATCCGAATTTCTCGTAGAACGGGCGGGCCTGATAGCTGAAGGTGTCGAGGTAGACGCCGCGGCAGCCGCGGCGGACGGCTTCCTGTTCGATGGCCTCAAGCAACCGGGCGCCCAATCGCTGCCGGCGAAACCGCTCGTCCACCCAGACCATCGAGATGTGCAGCCACCCGCGGCCGGTTTCGCCCAGTGCCGCACCCGCGAGCGTCCCGTTCCCGTCCCGCGCCACCATGGCGAGGTCCGCATATTCGTTCCAGCCCACGTGCTGCTCGGCATGCCGCCGCAGCCCGTCGCGGACCGCCGCGACCAGTTCGGGGGAGTGTGTGGTCTCGCAGTCGATCCGCATGCATTTCCTCTCATGAATTCGGTTCGCCGGTTATGCGCCGGAGTTTACTTCGGCGCCGGAAGCTTCTCCACGACCTGCTCGGCCAGCGCGAGCATGCGATCGAGTTCGATCTCGTCAAAGGGGCGGTCGGAGAAGTCGAGCACGAGGTGATTCGCGACCAGGAGCAGGCCGACGTCGGGCGGAAGCAGAGAGCGGATCATCGAATTGGCCAGCGCGCGGGCGTCGGCGGAATCGGCGCCGAAGACCGTGAATCGATCGGTGCCCGCGAGCTGCGGGAAGCCGGCGAGGGGGAACAGTTCGAGCAGGCTGGCGCCGGTCGCGGCCGGGCGGAGGCCGGTCGGACGCCACGGCGGCGATTCGAGCTTGCGGAGCAGGACGTTCCAGACCGCCGGGCCGCTGGCCACGGGCAGGCCGCCGGACTGTTGCGCGGGCGGCGTCGTCTGGAACTGCATCAGCGTCGTCGTGTCGCTGCCAATGCAGAGGCGGATGATCGGCTGGCGGGCCGCCAGCGCATCGAGCGGCTGGGGCAAGTGGGCGGGGTCGCCCCCGCAGAAGTGCATGCCGTTTTCCTTCGCCCACTCGGCAAGCGCCATCCACTGCCGATGCGACTCCCACCGCCGGACCAGCGCCCAGAACATCGCCGCCGAGGCGGCGAGAATCACGAATAGCGTGATCAGCACCTCGACGCTGATCCAGGGGGATGGCATCACCTTCGCGAGCATCGTGAGTGAGTCTATCGCGCGGCGTGCGTTGTGGCACATTCCGGGGCGAGGCCTCCGCGGAGGTGCGAAGGATTTTATCGGTCGACGCGTCGCGGTCCGTTCCGCATCAAGGCATGCGGAAACCCGCGCCGATAACAGCCCAGCGATGCGTGACTTCCAGGCGATCATCCGGCGGGTCAAAACCGAGCACGACATTCGCGTCCGCCGATGGCGCAAGCAGATGAGCGGGTGCGCGTGGCAGGTGCGATACCCGGACGGGCGGGTCGTCCGCTGGATCGAGTCGCCCTGCCCCAAGACGCCGATCAGCCTGTCGCTGTTCCTGCACGAAGTCGGACATCACGTCATCGGGTTCGAGACATACAAGCGGCGGTGCGAAGAGGAATATCACGTTTGGGAATGGGCAATCGCGCGGATGCGGGCGTTGGGGATTGAGCCGGACGCGAAGGTGATGGACCGGTTCGAACGGTCGATGCGATACGCGGTGGACAAGGCCGTGCGGCGAGGAATCGCCGAGCTGCCTGAGTCGCTTCTCGGATTCTTGCCGCACGTGAGCCCCATGGAAGTTGCCCCGCAGGTGGCGGTACCAATTCCGTAATAGAAACGCTCAAGCCGCGTTGTAGGAATTGGCGGAATCGGGCGGAACGCGACGGCGCGCCCCCTCATCGTGCGGATGCTCAGGCCCCCGCGGGCCTTGCGCACCGGCTCTAAGTCTCCTATGAGTTTGATCGACCTCCCCACTTTCCCTGCGCGCGGCCCCCGCGAGTCGGCGTTCGAGCCCACGTCGCGAACGCTCACGCGTCTTCATCGATTCTTCGAGAGGAGTTGCGACGCGACGCCCGAAGCCGCCGCCGTCGTCTGTGACGGCACGCAATTGTGTTACGGCGAGTTGGAGGCCCGAGCGAACCAGGTCGCCCACCTGTTAATCGGCCGGGGGATCGGCCCTGGCGCGCGGGTCGGCATCCTGCTGGACCGCTCGATCCACACCTACGTCGCCATGCTGGGGGTGCTCAAGAATGGGGCCGCGTTCGTGCCGGTAGATCCGTCATCCCCGGCCGACCGGGTCGCGTTCGTCGCGAAGGATGCCGAGCTTCGGCTCCTGATCACCGAGGCGCGTCGAGCGCCCGATTTCGAAGCGTGCGGCACGCCCCTGCTCGTGATCGATTCGGCCGAGGCGGAGATCGCCAAGCAGCCCAAATACCGCCCCGAGATCGACGACGCCGGCGACGCCCCCTGCTACATCATTTACACCTCCGGGACGACCGGCCGGCCCAAGGGCGTGTTGATTAATCACTCGAGCATTTGCAACTTCCTGACGGTCTGCGGGCCGGTTTATGGGTATGAGCCGGGCGACCGGGTCTATCAGGGGATGACGATCGCCTTCGATTTCTCGGTCGAGGAGATCTGGCCGACGTTCATGGCCGGCGCGAGGATCGTGGCCGGGCCGAACGATCACCGGCGGCTCGGGTCGGGGCTGGCCCACTTCCTGATCGAGCAAAACGTGACGGTGATGTGCTGCGTGCCGACGTTGCTGGCGACGCTCGACCGGGACGTGCCGTCGCTGCGGCTGCTGCTGGTGGGCGGCGAGGCGTGCCCGCACGACCTCGTGCGCCGCTGGAGCCGGCCGGGGCGGCGGATGCTTAACACCTACGGCCCGACTGAGACGACGGTCACCGCGACGTGGACCGAACTGGTCCCCGACAAGCCGGTGACCATCGGCCGTCCGCTGCCGACGTACACAACCTGCATCCTCGACGAGACGTTACTCCCCGTGCCCGCCGGTGGCGCGGGCGAGCTGTGCATTGGCGGCCCGGGTGTCGCCGTCGGCTACCTGAACCGGCCCGAACTGACGAGCGCGCAGTTCATCCCGGACCCGAACGGCCGCGACGCGAACGCGCGCCTCTATCGCACGGGCGACCTGTGCCGGATCACGCCCGACGGCGAGATCGAATACCTCGGCCGGATCGACGGGCAGGTGAAGGTTCGCGGGCACCGGATCGAGTTGTCGGAGATCGAGTCGGTGCTGATGGAGCACGCCGCCGTCGGGAGCGCACTGGTCTCGAAGCTGACCCACGAGACGGGGGACGACCTGGTCGCCTACGTTGTCCTCAGGCAGCCCGCGGCGCGGCAAATGAGCGCGTTGCGGTCGGAGCTGCGCGACACGCTGCGCCGCAAACTGTCGGCATACATGGTGCCGCAGTACGTCGAGTTTCTCGACCAGATGCCGATGCTGGCCAGCGGGAAGGCCGACCGGGGCCGGCTCCCCAAGCCCGCGTTGCCGTGCGTCACCGCGCACGCCGGCGAGCACGTCGCGCCGGCAACACCGCTGGAACACGAAATCGCCTCGGCTTGGGCAACCGCGTTCGGCCACGGCGAGCTCTCCGTCGAGGCGGATTTCTTCCTCGACCTCGGCGGCCACTCGCTGTTCGCCGCGGGCGTGATCTCGCGGCTGCGCCGACTGCCGGGGCTGGGCCAGCTCTCAGTCGCAGACCTCTACGCCCGGCCTACCATCCGCGCGCTCGCCGAGTATGCCCAGGCCCTGCGGACGGAGGCGACGACAACTCATCCCGATTCGACCCCGCGCCTGACCCACAGCCGCTGGCGCGTATGGCGGTGCGGGATGGCGCAACTCGTGCTGATTTACCTGCTCATGACTGCCCTGGCGGGCGTCGCCGTCGTCGGCCTGCATCTGTTCGAGCATCGCTCGTGGTTCCAACTGATCGCGACCGGGCTGGCGTTCGGGCCGGCGGCGTGGATCGCGGTGTCGCTGTTGCTGCCGATCCTCGTGAAGTGGACGGTCATCGGCCGGTTCCGGCCGGGGCGATATCCGCTCTGGGGATTCACGTTCTGCCGGTGGTGGTTCGTCCGAAACGCTTGCGCGCTGGCCCCGCTGGAACTGCTCGCGGGCTCGCCGCTTCTGGCGCCGTACCTGCGGCTGCTCGGGGCAAGGATCGGGCGAAATTGTCACCTGGGCAGCGGCCATCTCGGGACGTTCGACCTGCTGGAGATCGGCGACAGCGCCAGCATCGGGTACGGAGTTGAACTCCAGCCGTCGACCGTCGAAGACGGCTGGCTGCGCCTGGCGCCGATCTGCATCGGCGCCGGCGCGTTCGTCGGCACCAACTCGGTCCTCATGCCGGGCGCGACGATCGGCCGCGGCGGGGTTCTGCTCGAACAGTCGCTTGTGTCGGCGGGCCAAACCATTCCGACCGGCACGATCTTCGGCGGCTCGCCCGCCGTGCCACGGCCTGATGCGCCCGCCACGTTGCGCAACATCAACGCCATGGGATCGCCGCCCGTGCGGTGGACGGCCGGGCTGCTCGTGGGCTTCGTAGCGATGCTGTGCCTCCTGGAAATACTCGCGTTCGGAACGGCAGCGTCGGGCGTGCTCGTGTATGCGGCGTTCGTGGACCGATTCGGGGCGGCCGGCATTCTACCCGCGGCCCTCCTGGCGGGACCCGTCTTCGTTCTCGCGGCTTGCCTGGCCGTGTGGCTGCTCAAGCGAGCAATCACACCCGCCCCCCGCCCCGGGATCTTCCCGGCCCGCTCGGTTTTCGGGTTGCGGCGGTGGGCTTCGGACAAACTGATGGAATTCAGCCTCGGCGCCACGAACTCCCTTTACGCCACCCTCTACACCAACCCGTGGCTCCGGGCCTTGGGCGCGCGGGTGGGGGCGCGGTCGGAGATCTCCACGGTGTCTCACGTCGAGCCCGCCCTGCTCCAAGTCGGCAGCGAATGTTTCATCGCCGATATCGCGACGATCGGCTCACCGACATATCACAACGGATGGGTTGGGCTCGGGCCGGTCGAACTCGGACACCGATGCTTCATCGGCAACGCATCGACTGTCCCCGCTGACAGCCGATTGGGCGATGACACGCTCATCGGCGTCTCGTCCGTTCCGCCGGGGCCGGTTGTAAAAGAGGGAAGCTCGTGGCTCGGCTCCCCCGCCATGTTTCTGCCCAACCGTCAGGCGAGCGAGACATTCGACGAACGGCTCACGTTCCATCCGCGCGCGGGGCAAGTCGCCGTGCGGCTCGCGATCGAGTTCGTCCGCGTCGTGCTGCCCTCCACGCTGCTCTACCTGATGTTGTTCTTCGTTGCCTACGCGATGACGCACTGGGCCGCAAAATGGCCCGCCTGGTGCCTGATCCTGGCGCTCCCGGCTGGGTACCTCGGGACAGGGGCGCTGGTCCTGTTGATCGTTGCCGCTCTGAAGTGGATCATCGTCGGCCGGTACCGCCCACGGACCGAACCGGGTTGGTCGCTGTTCGTCCGGCGCACCGAGTTGATCACCGGCCTGTACGAATCCGCCGCGGTCCCGGCGATACTCGATTGGCTCGCGGGTACGCCCTTCCTGCCGGCAGCATTGCGGTTGTTCGGCACGCGAACTGGCGCGGGGGTCTACCTCGACACAACGTATCTCACCGAATTCGATCTCGTCGAGATCGGTGACGGGGTGCAGGTCGGCTCGAACACCTCGCTGCAGACGCACCTGTTCGAAGACCGCGTCATGAAGATGTCGCACGTCAAGATTGGCCCGGAGGCATCGATCGGCCCGCGGTCGGTCGTGCTGTACGACGCGACGGTCGAAGCCGGCGCAAGGCTGGACGGATTGTCGCTCGTGATGAAGGGGGAGTCACTTCCCGCAGAGACCCGCTGGCACGGGATCCCGGCGCGGATAGGGGCAGAGGTGGGGCATTGCAAATTGAAAACTGCAAATTGCAGTGCGTTCCCAAAACAAAGCCGCCGGGGCGACTAAACGCACCCGGCGGCGGTTGTTTTCGCGACTCGACATATCAGCGCACTTAGTCCGCCGACTCGCTCGCCATCTGCGACTTGGTTCGAAGCACGCCTTCCTCCATCACCAAGCGAATCTTGGCCAGGGCCTTGTTCTGGATCTGGCGGACGCGCTCCTTGGTGACGCCGATGATCTGGCCGACCTCTTCCAGCGTCATCGGGCTCTCGTCCTCCTGCTTCCAGTTGAACCGGCGGCGGATGACGGTTTCCTCAACCCGGGACAGATCGGCCAGGTTGCGGTCGACGATCGCCTTCAGCTCGTCAAGGCAGTCCTCCTCCACCGCGTCGCGGCGGCGGTCCTGCCAGTCGGACTTCTCCATCTCCGGCTCGAACTCCACCGGGAACCGCGTGCGGTGCCGCGAGGCCTTGAGGGCCGTGCGGCTGAACGCCTTGAGGATCGCCCGGCAGGCGTAGGTCGAGAACTTGAAGCCGCGGTCGACGTTGAACTTGTCGACCGCCCGGATCAGAGCCATGTTCCCTTCGCTGACGATCTCGGCGAAATCCACGTCGCCCAGCCGCGTGCGCTTGGCCATCGCCAGAACGAGGGCCAGGTTGGTGCGGACCAGGTACTCGCGGAAGTGCTCGAAGCGGCGGTGCCAGAAGAGGAACGCTTCCGCACGCTTCCGCGTCATCCCGCTCTTCTTGATCAGCCGCTGAAGGCGGCAGAGTTCGCGCTTCGAGAAGTTGAAGCGGAGGAACATCAGCCGCTCTTCGCCACCCTTCATGAGCTGAGGGGCGGCGGCGATCGTTTCGTCGACAGCCTCGTCACGGGTGGGCTGGTACCAGCTCACCATCGGAAGCTGCGGCTCGGACTCAAAATCGAACAGCTCCTGCTCCATGTTCTTCTGGTTGAACACCGGGCTGTCCATGAAGGCATACGACTCCTCCAAGAGCCCTTCGACTTGCTGTCGCATGGCCCGCGGGATCGTCGTTGCCGGCGTCTTGGTCATCATCGTGGCCATGTGTGGCCCTCACTTTCCAGCAAATCTCGGCAAATCCAAACAACTGTTTGGATCAACGGCACATTCTACGTACTTCTTGCCGGACTTAAAGTTGTACGCGGATTTCCTTGCCAAGTTCGTTCCACAACCCTATAGACGATTGTACGTTAGGGAAATTCGACATAATCGGGTTCGACCGTCCGTCCGGTGGACACTTTTTGCAGCCTTAACCCGGCCGCGTGGGAGGAACTCCTATAGCAGGCAACTGCGGTACCACCAGCAAATCGGCCCAAAATTCTTAAAAAACTTTGGGAACGCCCTGATGCAAACCCTGTTCTTTGGCGGCAGTTTCAATCCAATTCACCACGGCCATCTGATCTGCGCGCGGGCCGTGGCGGAAGCGATTGGGTATGAGCAGGTCGTGTTGATCCCGACCGGCCAATCGCCACATAAACCTGTTACGCCTGAACTTGCGCCGGCTCTCGATCGCTTGGAGATGTGCCGCCTGGCGGTTACGAGCGATCCCATCTTTGAAGTGAATGACATCGAGCTGAAGCGGCTGGGGGCGAGTTACACCATCGACACGGTCCAAGAATTGGTCCGACTGACCGGAACGAAGCCATACTGGCTAATTGGCGCAGATATGTTGCTCTACCTGCCGAAATGGCACCGAGCGACGGAACTTGTGGAACAGACGAATTTCGTCGTCATGGCCCGGCCCGGCTGGAACCTGGACTGGCAGACGTTGCCGCCCGAGTTTCGGCCCCTGCAACATAGCGTGGTGGAAGCCCCCATGATCGACATCCGCGCCACCGACCTCCGTCAGCGCGTGGCAAGCGGCCGGAGCATCGATTATTTCACTCCGCCAGCGGTCTGCGCCTACATCCGCGACCGCGGGCTTTACCGATGAATCGCCTACCGTGATCAATGGCTACGACATTGCCTATGCGACCGGCCTGGTCGCGGCGGCGCCGTTCTGGCTGATTAAGCCGTCCGCCCGGCGGAAGGTGCTCAAGGCGCTGCGCGAGCGGATGGGGCACGAGCCGGCCCCGCCGGCGGGCGAGGGGCCGGGGGTGATGATTCACGCGGTCGCGCTGGGCGAGATCAACGCCACGCCCGCGATGGTGCGAATGCTCGGCGAGGCCCGGCCGGACCTGCGGTTCGTCGTCAGCACGACGACCGAGACGGGTTATGCGCGCGGACGAGAACTTTACGGGTCCAACCCGCGCGTCACGCTGATTCATTATCCGCTCGACTTCACGCCGGCCATCGCGCGCGTGCTCGACACGTCCCGCCCCGTCGTCGTCGTCCTCATGGAGCTCGAGGTCTGGCCCAACTTCATGCTGCAGTGCGAGCGGCGGCGCATCCCCGTGGTGCTCGTGAACGGGCGGCTGACACCGGGCAGTTTCAGGAACTACCGCATGGGCGGCCCATTGGTGAAGCGAATGTTCCGCAGGTTGTCGGCCGTGTGCGCGCAGGAGCAGGCGTACGCGGACCGATTCGTCGCCCTGGGCGCGCCGCCGGAACGGGTGCGGATCACCGGGACGATGAAGTTCGACACGGCCCAGATCGCCGAGCGGATCGATGGGGCCGAGGACCTCGCGGCCGCGGTGGGCCTGCGGCCCGGGCACGAGCCGATCCTCGTCTGCGGCTCGACCGGGCCGGGCGAGGAAGAGATCCTGCTGAACCTCTATCGTCAACTGCTGGAGCGGCACCCGCGATTGCGGCTCGTCCTGGTGCCGCGAAAGCCGGAGCGGTTTGACGAGGTCGCCGAGTTGATCCTTGAGAGCGGGGCCGACTTGGTCCGGCGGTCGCGGACGCTGAATCCCGAATTCAAATCTCAAATCTCAAATCTCAAATCTCAGATGCCCCTCGTCGTCCTCGGCGACACGATGGGCGAGCTCCGCAAGTTCTACAGCCTGGCCGACGTGGTCTTCGTCGGCCGGACGCTGGTGGACCTGGGCTCGCGCCAGCACGGCAGCGACATGATCGAGCCGGCGGCGTTGGCCAAGCCGACGGTCGTCGGGCATTACACGGGAAACTTCGCCGAGGTGATGAACCAGTTCCGCGCCGCCGATGCGATGCGCGAGGTCGCGACACCCGACGAGTTGCGGGTCGCGATCGAAGTGTTGCTTTCGGATCGCGACGACGCGGCCGCGATGGGCAATCGTGCGCAGGACGTCGTTCGCCGCGAGCAAGGGGCGACCGGTCGGAACGTCGAAATCATTTTGCGATACCTCGCGTCGCACGCGGTATGATGAAATAAGAGCCCCACGCGAGCGGGCGCGCGCTTCCGCCGCTTGCGGCTTCGCGAACGACGGCCCGTCCCCCGGCGGCCCCGCCAAACGCAAGCGGTAATCCGGCGCGTTCACCAATCGAACGGGGGATCTTGATGGTCGTCCTCATCTTCCAGAGCGGAGTCCCAATCGACTGAGCGAGGAAATGATGAAACCAACCGCTACCGTCTTCGCCCTCGCCTTCTGCCTGACGCTCGCTCATTGTCATGTCGCGATCCACGCCGCGACAGAAGACGGCGTCATCGTCCATCGCATCCCCGGCGGCGGCGTTCAGCCGCAGGCGGCGGTCGATCCGAAAGGCGTCGTCCATCTGATCTATCTCAAGGGCGACCCGGCACACTGCGACGTCGAGTACATCCGATCCACGGATGGGAGCGACACTTGGTCGGCCCCGATGCGCGTCAATAGCCAGCCCGGCAGCGCGATCGCGATCGGGACGGTGCGCGGCGCGCAGTTGGCCCTGGGCCGGAACGAGCGGGTTCACGTCGCATGGATGGGTTCGAGCATTGCAGAACCCAAGTCGCCGGACCGGAGCGCGCCGATGCTCTGCGCTCGAATGGCGGACGACGGAACGTCGTTCGAGTCGCAGCGGAACGTCATTGCGTCTCACCCGGGCCTCGACGGTGGCGGGTCGATCGCCGCCGACGACCGCGGGAACGTCGATGTTGCCTGGCATGCGCCGTCGGTCCCCAAGGCCGCCGAGCAGGACCGCCGGGTCTGGGTGGCGCGGTCAACCGATGACGGGCGGACGTTCGCGACCGAGGTCGACCTCTCCGACCCCGCCACCGGCGCCTGCGGTTGCTGCGGGATGCGACTATTCACCGCCGGGGGAAAGGTCTGGGCCCTCTACCGCGGGGCGGCCGAGCAGGTGAACCGGGGAATGTATTTGGTCGAAGCGGATGCGGACCTGTCCGGCTCTCACGGGCGGGAAATCTCGCCAATGAAGATCGGCGTCTGCGTGACGAGCACCGCCGCGTTCGGCCGGTCAGGCACGAGCCCGCTGGCGGCGTGGGAGACCAACGAGCAGATCTTCTGGTCAAAACTGAGCCCATCGGGCGATTGCGATCCTCGTGCGGCCCCCGGCGCGGCAAAAGGCCGGAAACACCCCGCCATCACGGCCGACTCCGCCGGCCAGGTCCTGCTCGCCTGGACCGAGGGGACGGGGTGGAACAAGGGGGGCAGCGTCGCCTGGCAACGTTTCGACCCCTCCGGCCAGCCCGTTCCCGGCAGCGTTGGACGGGCCGAGGATCTGCCCGTCTGGGATTCCCCGGCAGTTTTTTCCCTTCCCCGCCGCCCCTTCGTACTGGTATATTGACGGACGTCCGTTCGAGGGGTTCACCCGGCAAATCCTCGTTGAAAGCTCTGGAACGCGCTTTGCACCTGTCCCGTGGGAACGGGAATTTCCAGTCGTTGGGAGACCAATGAGCACAATCTTGATCGTGGATGACGCGCCCGCCGGCCGCGAGGCGATAGCCAAGTGGCTTCAGAAGGAGGGCTTCGAGACCTTCACTGCGCGGAACGGCGCTGAGGGGTTGGTGCGGCTCAAAGAGACCAAACCGGACTTGATCCTCCTCGATCACATGATGCCCGAGGTGGACGGCCTCACCTTCCTGGCAGGCATTCGCCGCTTCCCCAAGTGGAAGACCATCCCGGTCATCATGATGACCGGCATGAAGGACAGCAGCCACCACCGCAAGGCCGAGACGCTGAACGTGAGCGCCTACCTCGTGAAAAACGAGTTCACGCTCCCGGACCTTCGCAAGTGCATCGACAAATACTTGGGGAGCGGGCAACCTGCCCCCGCAATGGCGGCCCCCACGCCGGCGCCTCATCCCGCCATCTAACCCGCGCGCATCCGGCAACTGCGAGTCGGTTTGACGTGATACGTCACATGACACCAACTGCAGAGCCCTGTGTGACAGGGCCATGGCACGAGCTCACGCCTGAGTAAGCTGCGCGGCGCGTTCGGCGGGAACGTTCGATTCTTTCAGGTCCCGGCGCAAATCCGAATCGAGGAACCCGAGGGCGTGCGGCGGCTTGATCACGCGCACGCCGGCTGCTTCTTGTTCCGCCTTGATCTGCTTGTGGAACTGCCCCATCAGCGTCCAGTGCATCCGCGGGCGGTAGTGGTGCTCGGCGTGATAGCCGTTGTTGAACCAGAGCCAGTTGTACAGCTTGTGGTACGAACTGACGCCCCACGCGATCGGCACCTCCGGGTTGCCGCCCAGGTGCAGATAGAAGCCGTTCAAATACGAGAGGCAGTGCCCGAAGTAATAGAACGGCAAAAACGCCAGCATGAACCGCCAGTTCAGTACGAAGCCGAGGGCGAAGAAGCAGACGAACGCGGCGATCTCGAACACGCCCCACCACGCCTCGGCGGGGTTCAGCCGGTGGATATCATTGAAGATCTTCTTGGGGTCATCGCGGAAGTACGACAGGAACACGTACGTGAACATGTTCTCCGGCTTCCCGTCGTGCCCGTGCTTGTAGATCGACAGCGGATCCACCGTCTCCCCGCGTTCGTCCGGCAGGTCGGCGTTGCCGACGTGGTGCCACTTGTGGATGTTGGTGTAGAAGACCTGCGAGAACCCCATCGTAATCGACTCGAGGATACTGAACATCCGGTTCAGCGCCGCCGAGCGAAAATAGGAGTTGTGAAGGAAATTGTGACTGATCCCGTTGATGTTCCACGAAATGCTGACCGAGTAGATCAGCCCCAGCGGGATCATCCACCACCACGAAAGGTGCAGGTACGTGATCGCGCAGAACAGGACGATCACGTATGCGAAGTGCGCCAGCGCCGCCAGCACCGGGATCGCGTCGTACCGGGAATAAGCGAACAGCCTTGAATGGGTTTCCACTTTTGCGGGGGACACGGCGAATTACCTCGACAACCACGTTACGACGAAATCGGGCGGAATCAAGGCGTCATCATGACGCTCATGGTTCCCCGTGTCATGCCTCGCGACATATGGCCGACAATCGAGTGGAAGTGCGCGCCCTCGCGAGCGATCGAAACCCGGCGATTTTGCGATGGACAGGTCGGCGAACCGATTGTTAATGTTCTGTCATGACTGGCATTCCCGCGGAATTGAGGGGTGCGGATCCCGGGGCATCGGGGAACCGCGGCGGGACGTTTCGGTGGTTCAGCCGCCGGGGGCGCGGGCGATATGGGACGGTGATCCTGGGTACCGGGTTGGTCGCGGCGGTGTTCGGCACGCCCTGGCTTCGCCAGGGCGGCGGGCCGGACCTGCTGCGGGAAGCCGCGGGGTGGCTCGTTTTCCTTGCGGGCGCGACCCTGCGGATGTGGGCGATGCTCTACATCGGGGGGCGCAAGAACCGCGTCATTCTCGACGCCGGGCCATACGCGATGATGCGGCAACCGCTTTACGTCGGGTCGTTCCTGATCGCGCTGTCGATGGCGCTGTTCCTCGACAGCATCGTGCTGCTGGCCGCCACCCTGCTGACCACGATTGCGTACCACCGGCACGTGATCCCGCGCGAGGAAGGCCGGCTGATCGACCGGTTCGGGAACGCGTACCCGAGTTACTGCGGCACAACCCACCGCTACCTGCCCATTCGAACCGGCGGGCCCGCGGAACGCGCTAAGGTTTTGGAGGTGGACTTGGGTGCGCTGGCCACCGAGTGCACCCGGGCCGTCTGGTGGGCTGCCCTCCCGCTGCTCGCGGCCCTGATCACATGGCTGCGTGTCCAGCCGTGGTGGCCGCATTGGTCGCCACTCCCATGATGGCGGCGGGACACCGGCAACCGCGATGTGGCTCGTCGGTCGATTTATTTCAGCCGCCGCGCGGTCGTTTCCCCGGGTATCACGCCGTTAATGTTCCGAATCCCCCGGCTTTTCGGGAATGCCCGGATCATCGAGGATCTGGACGGCGGTGGCCGGGCCGACGGTGGCGAAGTCCCACAGCACCCAGACGACCTTCTTGTTGGGCGTCACCTCGACGAGTTGCGGGCCCTTCCCGTTGTTGCCGCGGGAGCAGATGATCGTGTTGCCGTTGGCCAGGCGCGTGCTGGTTTGCGTGTTGACGAAGCGGTATTTCTCGGGCAGGTCGCTCGGCCGCAGTTCCCAGACCGTTTCGCCCTTGGGGTTCACTTCGATCGTGAGCTTGTCCGATTCATCGGTAATGAGCGTATTGCCATTCTTGAGACGGATCGCCGCCCAGGGGGATTTGATCGAGTACGACCAGACCTCGTGGAAGTCCTTGTCGTATTCGATGACTTTGCCCATGTTGAGGAAGGGGACCAGGTACGTCCCCTGGGCCGTGTAGCGCACGCGGCGGAACTGCGGGTGGACCTTCTTGGGGTCGGGCGGCATCAGCATCGGCAGGTCGTGGGTGACCTCCATCGTGCCGGTCTTGATGTTCATCACCCGCAGCCGCGGCGGCAGGCCGTTCTCGATGAACAGCACCTTTTCCAGTCCGATCGGCTGGCAGCAGTGGATCTCGGTGCCCGGCGGGGCGTCGTACCGCCAGACGACCTGCTTCTGCGGCGTCACCTCGGCAACGTATTGCATCCGGGTGAAGAGGATGTTCCCGTTGGAGAGCATCCAGACGTCGTCGTACTCGTTCCCGCCGCCGGTCTGGTAAGTCCAGATGACCTTCCCACCGTTGACCAGGAACATCTTGTTGTAGCCCTCGCCGATGTAGAGCATCGGATGCCGAGCGAGCCCGTTGCCGGGGAGATCCGTCGGGGCGGGCTGGGTCGTCGGCTTTCTCGGTGGTACGGCTTCTTCGGCCGGGCCTAGGTCCGGGACGTTCGGCGCCGCGAAGCGGTCGAGCAGCGACATCAATGGCTTCGCGGACGGCGTCAACGACTCCTCCCCGGGTTCCGCCCCGAGCCCGCTCGCCGCGAAGGCGCAGGTCACCAGCAGCGCGGCAAGAATCCATTTTCGACGGGCCATCCTCGCCTCCGTTTGAAAGGCCAATGCCCGCTGCGCCGCATGCCGCCCGGTTCGAGAGGCGCATGCGTTGATGTAGAGATTACCGCACCATCTCGCGACTGTTTAGAGCCGCCGCCGCGCGCCGCCGCCGGCCGGGCGGCCGGGTATTCAACCCCGGTCGCGCCAGCCGGCCTGCAATCAAAACGCGGATTGCGGATCGCGCGGCGAACGGAGCGGGTGGCGTTCAGCGATGGCCACCGCCGCCGCCGGCGTGGCCGCCGCCGCCGGCGTGGCCGCCGCCGCCGAACCCGCGGCCGCTAAAGCCGCTTCCGCCGAAGCCACCGCTTCGCATCGGCGACGACCTCGGCATCGACGGTGCGGCCGGGCGGAAAAATGTCGACCCGCCGCCGACGCGGCCGCGATCGAAACCGCCGCCGTCATGGCCGAAGGTCCCCTCGCGGCCGAATCCTCCGTCGTGTCGAAAGCCCGCGTCGTGATCGAATCGGCCGTCATGATCGAAGAAGCCTCGGCGGTGGCCGAAGTCGAAGTCGTCGAAGATGATGCCACCGCCCCACCCACCCCATGGGCCCGGGTACCCGAGGTCGTCGGCGTACGGATCGGGGTAGTAGTAGACGTCCGCCTGCGGCGTGGGCTCGGGCGCGTAGTCGTATGACCGCGTCACGTACGGCGACGCGTAGGCGAACGCCGGCGGCGGCGGCTCCGCGGCCGCTTCTGATGGGTTGGTCGTCGGCTGCGTGGCCGCCGCCTGACGCTCACGGTGGAGTCGAACCGCGATGCTGTAGGCGTTGGCATAGATGGGATTGTTCGCGCCGTCGGCGCGCAGCGCGGAGATGGCGAGCACGCCGGCCGCGCCCAGCGCCGGCCGGTCGCGCTGCGCGTCGTACCACGCGACGATCTGGGCGGCGGTGCGCATGACGAAAGGGTCTCCCGGCGCGAGCCGGGCGGCCATTTCCAGCCGCTGGGCTGCCTGGTCGGAGTCCCCGCGTCGCGCGTCCATATATCCGAGAAGGGCCTGGGAAACGCCATCGGACGGGTCGCGCGCGACGACGTCATGGGCCTGCGCGTCGGCCATTTCCGGCACGTTCAGCTCGATCATGCGGCGGATGTACGCCCGTTCCTGATCCAGGTTGCCGGGGTCGGCGGCCTGACCATGGGCGTAAGCGTCAACCGCGGCCGACGCGTCGGGCGCGTTACGAATCACGTCGATGCGGGACGCCGCCGCAAACGTGGCGGCATCGGGGATCGCGTCGGGGCGGGTCGTGGGCGCGGGGGACGTCGGGGTCGGGGCGGTGGGAGCGGGTGCGTTGCTCTGTGCGGCGACAAACTCGGCGGCGGGCGCGCCCGTCAAAGAGGCCGCGATCACAAGGATCGCCGGCGTACGGGCGGACTTCATAATCATATATTCCTCTGCAATTCTATACGGTGCGCGGCGCGCACCTCTCGAACTTTTCCATTTCGATCTCTCACGGAACCGGGTGGTGTTTTCATATTGACCTCCAATCGAATGCCGTCTTGCGCCATCACGGTAGTGCAACTGCGGTGCCGTCGAAGCATTCGGGCACGCACGGCTGCCGCGGTGCTTGAGCGTGGTCAAACCCGAGCCGGGCGGGCAGATTTCCAGCCGCATCGCAAGTTGCGAAAGCGGCGGACGGCGCGGCGCGCCGCAACGGCTATGCAATTGAGACGAG
>DASXMX010000194.1:0-4643 GCA_036495445.1 Tepidisphaeraceae bacterium | reverse complement strand
CAGCCGCTGGCGGGCCAGGTCCGCAAGGCTTGCCTGCACGCTGTTGCCGACCATCAGCGCGCCCGTCAGCACCGCCGTCGCGACCGCCATCCCGACGATCAGCGCGAGGTTGACGCCTTTGAAGTAGCGGAGGTTGCGGAGGATCAGGCCGAAGCGGGTCATGTCAGCCGGATTGCAGTTGGGTCTTAATGTAGGGGCGAACCTTGTGTTCGCCCTCGTAGGGGTGAACCTCGTGTTCATCCTCCTTGTTTCGCGGGCAAAAGACGGGCGAATACAAGATTCGCCCCTACGGGGAGGCCGACCGGGCAAATGCGAGCGTCGCCGCGGCTGGCTCCGCATCTCCGTCCACCAACACCCCGTCGCTCATCCGCATCCTTCGGCCGAACATCTCGGCCAGAGCGGCGCTGTGGGTCACGGTGATCAGGATCGCGTTCGTCTCCGCCGCCAGGCGCAATAACAACTCGCCGACGGCGTGGGAGTTCTTCTGATCGAGGTTCCCGGTCGGCTCGTCGCAGAGGAGCAACCGCGGGCCGTTCATCAGCGCGCGGGCGATGGCGACGCGTTGCCGTTCGCCGCCGGAGAGTTCGCTGGGCAGGTGGCGGGCGCGGTCGGCCAGGCCCACCATCTTAAGCAACTCGTTGGCGCGATCCGCGTCGGCGTTGCCGACCCGCCCCGCCGCCAGCTTGGCGATCAGCACGTTCTCCACCGCCGTGCACTGCGGCAGCAGATGGTGGTCCTGGAAGATGAAGCCGATCTTCCCGCTGCGATAGTGAGCCAGTTCACCGGCCCCGAGAACGAACGGATCAACGTCGCCCAGGCGGATGCTGCCCCGCGTTGGGCGGTCCAGGGTGCCGAGGATGTTGAGCAGCGTGCTCTTCCCGGACCCGCTGGGCCCGACGATCGCCAGCGTCTCGCCCGGCCGGATCCGGAACGACACCCCGCGCAGCACCACCAGCGGCTCGGCGGGCGTGGGATATTCCTTCCACACGTCAGAGACGACGAGCGCGGCTTCGCCCGTTTCGGACACCTCGGTGCTGACCAGCACCGGCGCCTCCGTTCGCGACTCCCTGCCTTCGTGTGGTTGTGCCTCGTAGTCGTTCATGGCTGCCTCGTATACCTCCAGCATATTGGCGGCCATATGCTCATCCGTAAAGGCGGATTCCACCGCCGCCCTGCCCCGGCGGCCCATTTCGAGGCGGCGGCCCGGGTCGCGCAGCAGGTCCGCAATCGAGTGGGCCAGCGCTTCGGCATCGCCCGGCGGGACAAGCACGCCGCCGCCCGTTTCGCGGATCAACTCGGGAAACGATCCGTGCGCGGGCTGAACGACCGGCACGCCGCGGGCCATCGCCTCCAGCAGGTAGATCCCCTTGGATTCGGGGTACGCCGTCGGCACGCTGAAAACGTCGATTGAATCGAGCAGGGCGAGCTTTCCGTCGCGATCCACTTCACCCAGGTATTCGACGCCATCGTTGACGGCCGCCTCACTGATGCGTTTCTGCAGGGCGCGGAACCACTTGTGGTCCTTCGCTCCCAAATACCCGGCGACTTTCAGCCGGGCATTTTCCATCCCGGGCAGCTTCCGCAGCAGGATGTAACCATCGATCAGTCGCGAGATGCCCTTCTCCGAGCAGATCCGGGCCAGGTACCCGACCGTCGGCGGCCCGCCGCCGTTGCGCGAGCCGGGCGGGTGTGCAAGATATTCCCGTGCCAGCCCGGTGTGGACGACATCGATGCGCCCGCGGGGAACATCGAGATATTCGGCCATCGCCCGCGCGTAATACCCGCTGGTCGCGACGAACCGCGTCACGTCACCCACCCGGCTGCGGATCACCGCCCGAATCCGCTCCCGGTCGGCTGGCTTCATCGCGTCCAGGAAAATGTCCTCGCCCGTCAGCTCGCACACGACCGGTACGCCCAGCGCCTCGCGGAACGTGCGGGCCATCCCAATGAACATCAGGTTCGGCAGGCTGACGACCTGCGGCTTCACCTCGTCGCGCAGGAACTCAACGAGCCGGGACAGTTCCTTGGTGGCGTTCCCGTCCTCGCCTCGAATCACGTCGAGGGTGAAGTCGGCGAGCTTTTCCGGATTGGATTGCGCGCCAAGGCTTCCCGCCGCGTTCAGCAGCCAGGGGCGGTCGAAGATCGCATCGAGCAGTCGCGGCGTATGACGGAACAGGCGCGTGGCGTGCTGCAGATAAACGTTCACGCCGCCGTAGAAGACCTCGGGAATGCTTTCGGCCTGTGCGTCGGTCCGGAGCGGCGTGTAGAGCGGGATCAGCGTGACGTAATGCCCGAGCCGCTTGATCGCGGTGGCCAGGGCGTTGTCGCGCATGCAACTGCCGCAATACATCCCGCCCGCGCCCGCCGCCAGGATGCTGATGTTCACCGTGACCCTCGCTCCCGATTGAGTCCGGTTGAATTCTAGTCACCCCGAACGCGAGAAGAGGATTCACCGCAGAGACGCAGAGGACGCGGAGAAGAGCTTAAGCCACAGATGGGGCACAGATGAACACAGATAGAGGATCGAGATTTGAGATTTCAGATCTCCTATTTGGATTTCATCTGTGTCCATCTGTGTCTATCTGTGGCTAATTCCCTTTCGCACTTCTCTGCGTTCTGTGCGTCTCCGCGGTGAATCACGGTTACGCGGTCACCAGCGACGGCGCCGCGGACTCGCGGCCGCCCGGGAAATACTTTTCGATCGTTGCCGCGCTGGGCGGCTGCGTGATCAGCGAGACCACCCACACCAGCAACGCCGCCCCGAGCGTCATCGGGACGACGGGGGTGAAGTTCTTCCAGAGCGTCACCTTGCCGGCCGCGTTGATGAACGCGAGGTTCGAGTCGAGCTGGGCGGCGTGGCCGAGGATCGCCTGCCCCGGCTTGTAGTGCTGCTCGGCGTAGACCATGAACACCAGCCACGCCGCCACCCACAGCGTGTTGGCCAGCGCCGCCCACTTCGTGCTCCGCTTCCAAAACAGCGCCACGATCATCATCGGCGCCAGTGCCGCGAACCCGGAGAACGCGTACGTCACCGCCAGGTCGAAAATCCGTGGCTGGCCGAGCGCGATGATGTACGCGATGCCGTTGGCGATCAGAATGAATGCCCGGCCGAAGACCACCGTCGCGCGTTCGCTGACGCGGCCGCCGCCGTAATAGGTGAACACGTCCTTGGTGAACATCGTGCTCAGGCCCAGGATCTGGTGACAGTCGGAGCCCATCACCGCCGAAATGATGCCCGCGGCCAGGATGCCCGCGAGCCCGGCGGGAACGTAGACCTTCAGCATTTCCAGCAGCACGCTGTCCGAATTGGCCGTGGCCACCTTGTTCCACGCGGGCTTCACCTTCGCATCGGGAATCGCGAACAGGTTGTGGATCACCACGTCCGGCGGCATCGTCTGATGCTCGACGCCCGCCAGCACCGCCTCCGCGGTGGCCTTCGCCTTCTTCACCGGGGGCGGCGTCTTGGGGTTGATGGCCACCGACGCCGCCGCGTGCAGCGCCTTGTTCAGATCTGCGATCGCCGGGTCGTTGTGCTCGTTCTGGCCGCGGGCCTTGTACCAATCCTGGAACTGCTCCGACCGCGACGCCACGCGGTCACGAACCTGCTCCTGCCCCGGCCCCAGCGCGCCCAGGAAGCAACACGGCAGCCAGATCGCCATGATGCACAGCGGGTAGAGCACCACCGTCTTCTTGAACGCGGTCACCCGCCTCGCGGTGAAGCACATGATCGACATATGCGGGAACATGATCGACGACAGCGGGATCAGCATGAAGCTGAGGAACGTCGCCCACGGGATGCGTTCCCGCGTCATGAGCGTGCCCATCTTCCCCATCGCGTTGGGCGCGACCTTGTTCGATGGATCGTCCAGCATGTGCTGCACGGCCCCGGTGAACCCGCCCGGCAGGTGCCCGCCGATCCACCCGAACGCGACCAGGCCGAAGGCGATGAACAGCAGCGTTTGCAGCACGTTCACCCAGACCGCCCCGCGGAGCCCGCCGAAGAAGACGGTGGCCATGACGATCAGCGCGACAATCGCCCCGCCGATCGGATAGGAGATCCGGCCATCGGTCAGCGCCGACAGGATCGTCCCGCCGCCCACGATGCTGATGATCAGGTACGGGATCAGCATCGCCGCGGTGAGCAGGAAGATCAGCGTGCCGATGTGCGAGCATTCCCAGCGGTCGCGGAAGTAGGCGACCTGCGTCATGTGCCCGAACCGCTTGCCGACGGCCCACAGCCGGGTGCCGATGAAGAAGAGCGTCAGCGGGATCACCAGCGCCGACGACGTCGCCATCATCCCGAACACGCCCAGGCCAACCCGGTACGAAAACCCCGAGCTGCCCAGTATGGCGAACGCCGTCATGTTCGTCGCGAACAGGGCGAGGAAGAAGACGATCGAGCCGATCGACCGGCTCGCCAGGAAGAAGTCCTCCCCCGTCCCCTTCCCCCGCCGGAAGGCGAAGATGCCGATGTAGAGCACGACCGCCAGGTAAATGAAAATGACGATCGCGGGCAGCCAGTGGATCAGCCAAGGACTCATCGGAAACTCTCCCGCACGCGCGGCATGTGGCACAGCCGCCCTCGGCTGTGTTCCGCCGTCAGGCGGAAATGCGTTCAACTAAGGCCAAACACAGCCGAGGGC
>DASXMX010000193.1:0-4226 GCA_036495445.1 Tepidisphaeraceae bacterium | reverse complement strand
AGAACGTGGAACGTGGAACGTGGAACGTAAGGGGATCCTTCACGTTCTACGTTCCACGTTCTACCGGACCGTTTCACCCTTCACGTTTTTCGCCCCATCCCCGACAATCCCGGCGTGACGCCTGCCAAACGCATCGTCGTGATCGGGTCGGTGAACATGGACCTGGTCTGTCGCACGCCGCGGATTCCTGCGCCGGGCGAAACCATATTGGGGGAGAACCTCATGACGGTGCCGGGCGGGAAGGGGGCCAATCAGGCCGTCGCGGCGGCGAAGCTCGCGGCGGCCGAGACCGACGTCTACCTCGTCGCCCGCGTCGGCGGGGACGACTTCGGCACCCGCCTGCTCACCTGCCTCGCCCAGCACCGCGTCCGCACGGAGCACGTCACGCTTACCGAGGGCGTCTCCAGCGGGTGCGCGATGATCCTCGTCGACCGCAAGGGGGAGAACTCGATCGTCGTCGCCCCAGGGGCCAACGCGAAGCTCGCCCCGGCCGACGTCGATCGGGCCGAGTCGCTGATCGCCGGGGCGTCGGCGGTCGTGTTGCAGTTGGAGATCTCACTGGAAACGGTCCGCCACGCGATCGACGTCTGCCGCAAACATGAGGTCTACACGATCCTCGACCCCGCACCCGTGCCGGAGAATGGATTCCCGCGCGAGCTGCTGCACGTGGACCTGCTGACGCCGAACCAGGGCGAGGCCGAGATGCTCCTGGGCCGCCCGCGGACGCACGGCGTGACGACCAAGAAGCTCCCCGACCCCAAGCAGATCGCGATGGACCTCGTCGCCCGCGGCCCGGCGGCCGTGGCGCTCAAGCTGGGCCCGAAGGGGGCCTTGAGTGTGACACGGGAGGGGACGATTGAGCGGTTCAAGCCGCACAAGGTGGACGTCTTCGACACGACGGCGGCGGGCGACGCGTTTACCGGCGCGCTGGCCGTGGCGCATTCGGAAGGGGCGGGGCTGCCGGAAGCCGTGCGGTTTGCGAACGCCGCCGGCGCCGCCTGTTGCACGCAGTTCGGGGCGCAGCCGGGACTGCCGACGCGCGAGGCGGTCGACCGAATGCTGCGATGACGAACCCCCCGTGTCACGGGCGAGGTCAGCTCCCGAACGCGGCGGTCAGGTGCAGCCGGTCGTCGACGCGCACGGCCACGTCGTGCAGGTGCATGGACCGCTCGGGGAAACTCACCAAGGGCCGCGTACGGCCCTCGTAGCGGGCCAGCGCGGGGCGGAGGAAGTGGACGATCAGCGGGCCCAGCGCCTCGTCCCCCTCGCACGAGAGTCCGCTGAGGCGGGCGTTCATCTTGTCGTCGATGGTGACGTGCGCCTTGAAGAGCATGCCCGCCGGGATCAGCGCGACCTTGGTTTCGACGTACAACTCCGCCTGCACGGATCGCGGCGTCTCGGGGACCACCAGGAGCCGCATCTTCTCGACCTTCACGCCGTAGGGCGATGCCATCTCCCGCGCGTTCTGCAGCATGAGCGACTCGGCGTCGGCCCGGCTGACGTCGAAGCTGAGCATCCCGCTCTTCGCCTCCGCCAGCAGCATGACCGGCTTGCCGCGACGGTCGCGCTCCATGTCGATCCGCGCGCCGTCGGCGGTCAGCCGCATGTTCAGTTTCGCTCGCTTGAGCAGCATCGGCTCGGCGCAGACCTCCAGATGCTGCACGTCCAGGTTCTTCTCCACGCGGTTGTTCAGCTCCACCTTCTCCTTCTTCGTAGGCGGGTGCAGCTCGGCGTCGGACAGGTCGATCTTCAAGGTGTCGAGCGACGGATACGCGTCGCCTTGGATCAACACCGACTTCTGAAGATCGGGCACGGAAATGACCGGCTTCCACCCCTCTTTCAGCGCGACCGACAGCTCGTTGGGGTCCTGCGGCATGCGCCCCTGGCCCAGCGAAAAGACGCACATGTTCTTCGCGTCCATCCAAGCCTGCGGGCGATCGGGCCTGGCGGGATGACGTGGCGCCGGCGACGCCGCCCCCGTCCCCACGCAAAGCAACAACCCCGCCGACGCGGCGAGCAAACCCCGACCAATCCGGCCCCGCGCCTCAGTCCTCGCCTGCGCCCAACGCGCCCGGTCACCGCTCCGCATACGCACCATAGCCGTCTCCGATGTCTCCATCGTACACAACCTCCCAGTGGGTAAGTCACTCGAAATTGGGAAAGGTTTGTTCGGTGGGATGACAGGGTGAGAAGGTGAGTGGGCGACAAGGTGAAGGTTGTGGGTTGTCGGTGGTCGGTTGATGGATGTTCCTACGAAAATGCAATCGATCGGAACGCTGTCATCCCCTCACCTTGTCTCCTTGTCACCCTGTCATCCTCCCGTTTCGCTCCCTACAATCCCGCCCCTATGCCCGATCACAGTCCGGGAGCGCGCGGCGGGGTGACGCTGGCCCTCTGCACGCTGCTCCATACGTTCACCCACGCCTACGGCGCGATGCTGGTGCCGCTTTACCTGTTGATGCGGGACGACCTGCACCTTTCCGGCGTGAAATACGCGACGCTGATCGTCACCGTCTATGGCGTCGTCTACAGCGCCTGCAGCTACGGCGCGGGGATCCTGGCCGATCGGTTCAATCGCAAAGACCTGCTCGGGTGGGGGCTCGTGCTCAACGCAATCGCGATCGCACTCATGGGGCTCACGCGAAGGTACGACGTGCTAATCGGCCTGGCGGTGGCGGGGGGATTGGCCGGGACGTTGTTCCATCCCGCCGCCAACGCGCTGATTCCGGCCCATTTTCCGAAATCGCCTGGCATGGCGATCGGCTTGCTCGGCATCGGGTCGGGGCTCGGCTTTTTCTTCGGCCCGCAATACGCCGGGTGGCGGGCGATCCACGCGAGCTGGCATTTCGCGTCGGTCGCGAACTGGCAGAAGCCGTGCATCGAGCTGGGCGCGATCGGGCTGCTATGCGGGTTGCTCTTTCTGATCCTCGCCCGCGAGGCGCCTGGCTCCCACGCGAAGCGCCCGGCGCCTCAGCCGCTGGGGCGCAGGCTCCGCTGGACGACGGTCGCCATCGCGATGACGCTGGGTGCCCGCGACTTTTCGGGCGTGGCGTCGGTGTCGCTGGTGAGCATCTACCTGCAGAAGGCGCAGCACCTCAACGCCGCCGCGGCGGGGTTCATCGTCGGCGCGATGATGCTGATCGGCGTGGTCGCCAACCCGCTCGCCGTCTGGGTCAGCCCCGGCCGATTGCGGCTGCCGATGCTGGCCGGCATCCTCGTGGTGGCCGGCGCGATCGTCTGCACGATCCCGTGGGCGCCGGCGCGATGGGTGCTGCCGATCCTCTGCGGCTACCAGGCGTGCCAGCTCGGCAGCTACGCCATGAGCGACGCCGGCATGCTCGAACGCGTCCCCGCCGCGCTCCGCGGGCGCGTGGTGGGGCTGTTCCTCTCCCTGGCGGGCACGGCCGCCAGCATGAGCCCCTGGGTGATGGGCTTCTGGATCGACACGTTCGGCCTGCGAGCGTCCGATCCGATGGCCTACGTCGGACCCTTTGCGCTGCTGGGCGGAACGATGTGGTTCGCGACGCTCTCAACGCCGCTGATCGCGAAGTTGGGGGTGGCACACGTGGGCGAGGTCAAGCCGGTGTCGGAGATCATGCCGAGGATGGTGGAGCCGGTGATGTGAACGGAATCAGTTTGGTACCACTTCGAGTTCGACCCAATCATTGCGGAGCCAGCCGTCGACCTTAACAGGGACGCCATCCCGGACACCTCGGATGGTGAAGTGGGATGGGTCCTTGGGGTCAGGCTGTCCGGCAAACCAAGTTGTCTTTCGGTGCCAAGTCTGGACGGCCGTCACTTCGGTTTGAGGGAATGGAGCTGACTTCTGCTGTGGATTTCGCATGAAGCCGCCTGGCTCGAAGATCATCAGTTCGAAGCGATCAAGAAAAACTTGGTAAGCGTCACTCGGGTCGAGCATGCTGTTGAGGGGCCGTAGCTCGATAGCAACCAGGCGACGCTCACCGGTTGCATTTGTCAGCTCGTGAAGAAACAGAGTCGCAGCAGGTGTCCGCCCTGGAGGCGAGACAAGTTGGTAAAAGTGCTCCCATGGCCTGACGAACTGAAACACCTCGCCGTGCCCGCCCGCGACCAAAGAGTGATCTGCCGCGCCAAGCCTGGCCGCTTCCGTCGGGTCATCATCGTAGACGATCCGGTCCGCGGGCGCTGCGTACTTCATCGCTTGGTGCTGCCAATACAAGATTTGGACGTGGCGCCAGGCTGGCGGG
>DASXMX010000192.1:0-4467 GCA_036495445.1 Tepidisphaeraceae bacterium | reverse complement strand
ACGACGAGTGGACCGGCATGCTCTGCGTCGAAACCGCCAACGCCGCCGACAACGCGGTGACGCTCGCCGCGGGCCAGTCCCACACCATGACCGCGACGTTCTTCGCCCGCCCGTCCTGAGGCGCGGTCGGGGTTAGTAGCTGTCCATCTCGCTCTTGGTCGCGAAGTAGCGGTTGAGGTCTTTGGTGTAGTCCTGATTCAGGTCGCCGAAGCTGGCGCTTTCGACGTGGCCGTCGAAAAAGCAGACGTTGGCCACATAGCTATGGCGGAAGGCGGGCTGGTCGGTGTTGGAGCCGCTGCCGGACTGGTTATAGGGGCTGCTGGCGGAGGGAGCGTAGGCGTCGGCCCAGGTCAGCCATCCGCCGGCCACGCCCATCGGGCGGCCAGTGTCGCCCACGAGCCAGCGGTCGGACGATCGCTTGACGCGATTGAGCCGCGGCCCGCCTTTCCGGGCCGGGGGACTGCTGGTGTAGTTCCAGTAGCGGAAGACGAATGTGCTGCCGTTCCCGCAGACGCCATATCCGCCTCCCCAGCCGAACGAGCCCGTGATCGCGAGCATCTGATCCTCCGTCACTTCGGGACAGCGCCAGATCCCGGTGAAGTACCCGCGGCTGGTCATCGGATCGCCAACGGCGCCGCTGGGCAGGTAATGGTTTTCGCCCATGAACTCATACCAGTGTTGGCCGGCGCCGCTCCGCGGGACGGGATTGCTCGCCAGGTTCTCGGCCAGTGGGGGAAGGCACAGGTGGTTCTCATTGGCGTACATGAGGAAGCCCTGCCCGATCTGCCGCAGGTTGCTCTGGCACGCGGCCATCTTCGCCTGGGCGCGGGCCTTGTTCAGCGCCGGGAGCAGGATCGAGATCAGCAGGCCGATGATCCCGATCACGACGAGCAGTTCGACGAGCGTGAACGCTCGATATCGACGGCTGCCTACACCCCGGTGCCCGCGAACGCACAATCCCGCGGGCCGAAACCCCGGCTGAAGAACTTGAATCATCGCATTTTCCGTTTTCTGGGTGCTTCCGGTCAGTGGGACGCGTCTCGCGGAGCCACAGACTCCGCAAACAACGTTCAAGCGGGCGAGCACGACTCTGCTGCACGACGAAGGCCGGCGACCTTCGTCGCGGGCGAATTGTCACGGTCTGCGTGTGGAGTGTGTTAAGGGACAGTGCGAACATGACGAACCGGAAGGATTCCACGCGGGGAGGCATTGGCGCGGACGGCCCAACAAGAGATGAACGCCGCCGAGACATCGAAGCGAATTGAAGTTGTTTGAAAGGACAGGCATGACGACGGCGTTGACGCGGCGCGGGTTTCTTCGGCGGGTAACGATCAGCACCGCCGCCTTGGCGGGTGCGACCGGAGGCGGGCTATTGTCGACCGCCGCACGCGCGGACACGGCGCGGGAAGCGCACGAGCCGCCTCTGTACGCCTTCCCGTTTCTTGGCGACCTGCACTACGACAAGCTCGAACATCACGACTTGGACTGGGTGCAGCAGAAGATGCCGAAGGACCTCTCGCAGATTCACGGCTATGTGAGGACGACCGAGCAATACACGCCGCGACTTCTGGCGGAAGTGCGCGAGCAGATCAAGGCGTCGGCCGCCCCGGTGCCGTTCGCGATCCAGGTGGGGGACCTGGTTGAGGGGCTGTGCGGAAGCTTCGACCTGCAGTCGAAGCAAATGAACGACGCCACGGCAGCGGTGGACAGCGCCTCGTGGGGCGTGCCGTGCCTCATGGTCAAGGGGAACCACGACATCACCGGCCCCGGCGCGCCCCAAGCGTTCGACCAGGTGCTGCTGCCATGGATGTCGAAGCAGGCCGGCCAGGACCTGCACACGGCGTCCTACTTCCGCCGGCAGGGCGATGACTTGTTCGTCTGCTTCGATGCCTACAAGCCAGACCTGGACTGGCTTTCCGCGACGCTGGGAAAGAACAAGGCACGGCTGGTGTTCTTCGTCATTCACATGCCGGTGGTGCCTTACAACGCGCGGGCCGATTGGACGATCTTTCACACGAAGGCCGACGCCGCCCGGCGGGAGCGACTGCTGGCGCTTTTGGGCAAGTACCGGGCGATCGTGTTAAGCGGGCACCTGCACAAGTACAGCCTGCTGTCGCGCCGGACCGACGCCGGGCCTTTCGTGCAGTTGGCGGTCTGCAGCGTGCTGCGGCACGAGCATGAGACCCCCAGGCAGGTGTTGGAGAATATCAATGCGTATTCCCCGGATTTGGTGAAGCTCGAGCCCGAACACGCGCCGGCGACGTCAGATGCCCGCCGCGAGATGCTGAAGGCGGAGAAGCCGTTCATCGAGCGCTACGAGTATTGCGATGTGCCGGGGTATTCGATGGTGAAGGTCTACCGGGATCGGGTGGATGTGGACGTGTATGTCGGACTCGGGGAAGACAACTGGCGCACCCGAGGGCTGAGTCCCGCCCCCGACGCGAAGGCCTGAGCGGTGCTCGAAACGTTCTTTGCTTGGGGGAATCGGTGAAACGTCGATTGGCCTTGTCTTGCCCTCTCCCGGTACTCCGGGAGAGGGGAGGGTGAGGGTTTGCGGCGCGAGCAGGGTCATTCAAGAGAGCACAATCGCGCGGTGAACCCTCACCCCAACCCTCTCCCGGAGTACCGGGAGAGGGAGAAATCGGGTTCGCTGACTGTCGTCACTTCACCTGCAGCAGTTCCTCCATCGTCCATTGCAAATCGCCGCGTTTGGCCGTTTCGGCGCGGATCGCCTTGACGGTGTCGGGGTCGACTGGGCTGGCCTCATGGCCCCACTCGCGGCGGATGTAGGTCAGGACTGACGAGATCATGTCGTCGTCCAGCGACCCCACGCCTGGCATCTCCAGTTCGACCGTCTTCTTGCCGACCTGGATCGGCCCGTGGAGGCCGTTGAGGACGATGCGGGCGAGCCGGTGCTCGGAACCGAGCACCCACTCGCTGTCCACCAGCGGCGGGGCGAGGCCTTCCATCCCCAGGCCCGACGGCTGGTGGCACTGGGCGCAAATTTGCGAGAAGAGCTGCCGGCCCTGCTCGAACCGCGCCTGCTGCGCGGGCGTGAGAGGCTTGAGCGGCGGCGTCTTGTCGCCGGGCTTGTTGGGCCAGCTCATCCCATCCGAGATTCGCTGGCTCAGCTCCTTCACCTTCGAATCGGCGCTGGCCAGCAGCGCCGGCATGGCAGTTGGCTCGGCGGGAAGCCGCAGCCGCCGGATGCGCACCTTCACCTTCCGCCCCTCGCCCGCCTCCGGCGAGACCGCGTCGGCCACGCCGGAGAGCATCGCCACCTGCCACTGCTTCTGATCGGCGGGCACCTTGTTGATCAGGCCGAGCAGATCGTTGATCCGCCCCGCGCTGCGCGACTTGGTCACGCACTCGGCCAGCTCGGCGTAAATCTCCTTCTTCCCCTTCAGCACATTGGCGAAGCTCTTGTCGCTCATCAGCGTCTGCGTCAGCTCCAACTCGCGGCCCGTGGCCGCGTTGATTGCGGCACAGCGAAAGATCGGGTCGGAAAGCTGGCGGGCGAGGATTCCCATCGCCGCCTGCTGCACGTCCGGCACGTCGGCGGCGCCGGTCGCGGCGAGCTGAAGCTGCACATCCGCGTCCGGGTCACCGCCCATGTGCGACATGATTTCTTCGGTGCGGGGCGCCAGGTGCTTGTGGAGCAGCACGTCGGCGGCTTGGAGCGCCGCCAGGCGGACGCGCGGGTCGGCGTCCTTGGCCGCCACCGCGGCCACGTCGTCCGTCAGCTTATCCAGGCCGCTGAGCGTCCAGATCGCGTGGACCTTGGCCAGCGGCGTGACGTCGGGGGCTTTGCCCTCGGCGACCAGCTTCTCCAGTAGCGGGACGGCGGTGACCTCCTGCCGCTGCACGAGCAGCCGCTGGGCCGTGTCGCGCCACCAGCCGTTCGGGCTCGAGAGCGTCTTCACCAGTTCCGCCGGCGTCGCGGTAGACAGGTGCGGCATCGGGCCGGGCTTCTGGTTGTCGGCGACGATCCGCCAGATGCGGCCGCGGTGCTGGCCCTCGTCCTCAAGGTGCCGCTGCTTGATCTGATCGGCCAGGTAGGCGCTGAGATACGCCTTGTGCTGGAGGATCCCGTGATACATGTCGATCAGGTAGAGTGTGCCGTCCGGCGCGGTGTAGAGGCTGACGGGCCGGAACCGCTCGTCCTGCGAGGTGAGCCACTCGATGCCGTCGGGGCGGTCCGGCGTGGCCTTGATGTGGACGCCGTCCTGCGCGAGCGTCTCGCGAATCACCAGGTTGCCGGCCGGCTCGCAGACGAAGACGTTGCCTTCGTAGCCCGGTGGATACGTGTCGCCGCGATACACCGCGGGGCCGCAGGCGGCGGTCACGCGGTCGAGATAGCCCTGCAACGTCGACTCGTCCGTGTAACCGCGATTGATCCCGGGGTTCACGCGGCCAGGGAAGACCTTGTTGGGCGCGATTTGCACGCTCACGCCGGCCGGCGACTGC
>DASXMX010000191.1:0-5781 GCA_036495445.1 Tepidisphaeraceae bacterium | reverse complement strand
CCGAGGACGCGGCTCAGTTCGTTCGCGAAGCCGACAAGCGGCGGAATTGCAATGGAGGGGCATTGCTACAAGAATCGCTGCTGAACCGGATTGAGGAGAGCTGACGGAATGTCGAACGGGATGAAACCTGTCGTATTGGTGACGGAAGGATCGGACGCCAAGCCGCTGGATTGGCTGCGCGAGCGGGCTGAAGTGGTGGAGATCGGGCCGGACGATCCGTCGTTCGGCGACCATCTGGCCCGCGCCCAGGGGATGGTCGTCCGTACCTATACGAAGGTGAACGACGCCCTGCTCGCCCGCGCGCCGAAGTTGAAGGTGGTCGGCCGGGGCGGGGTGGGGCTGGAGAACATCGACGTCGCCGCCTGCCGCCGACGCGGCGTCGAGGTCGTCTACACGCCCGACGCCAACACGCTGGCCGTCGGCGACTTCGTCATCGGTTACATGCTCCAGTTGCTCCGCCCCTGGGGCTTCTTCCGCGACGCGGCACTCGACCCCAAGGAGTTCAAGCGGTTCCGCAACACCGAGCGGGGCGTGCAGCTCAACGAATTGACGCTGGGCATCCTCGGCATGGGCCGGGTCGGCCGCCGGCTCGGGCACATCGCCGCCAACGGGTTCGGGATGAACGTGATCTACAACGACCTGCTCGACATGCAATCGCGGATCGACTTTCCCGCCACGCCCGTCGACAAGCCGACGCTCTACCGCACCGCCGACGTGCTGAGCCTGCATGTGGACATGCGGCCCGGGAACGAGCACCTCGTCGGCCGCGAGCAGCTCGCGACGATGAAGCCGACCGCGATCCTCATCAACACCAGCCGGGGCGAAGTGCTCGATGCGAGTGCCTTGGCCGATGCGATCCGCGCGAGGCGCCTCGCCGGGGCCGCGCTGGACGTGTTTGACCCCGAGCCGCCGAAGGCGGACTTCCCGCTGCTGGGGTTCGAGAACGTCCTGCTGACGCCGCACGTCGCGGCCCGGACGTACACCGCGATCGAGAACATGAGCTGGGTGGTCCGCGACATCGTCGCCGTCCTGAACGGCGAGCGCCCGAACCACCCCGCCCCGCCGGTTGGTTAAGGACTGAGACGCGACGGGCATCGAAGCCGACCGGGCGAAACGATCACGGGGTAAACCGACGGTGTCCGCGGAGCGTGACGATCAATCCAATCAAGCCAACAAGGACGAAAACCAGCGGGAATGCCAGAAGCCATGGGGAGCGATTCAGGCCCGATTCCAGCACGGCGTCGGTCGGGTCGGCCGGGTTCACATAGCAGACGGCCGTGCTTCCGGGTGGATATCGGTTTGCGATCGCCTGCTTCTCCGGGCGACTGCCCGCGAAAGGCGGAAAGACGTTGAGTCGGCTCGACTCGTACGTGCGGCCGCTGACGGTGTAGCGATATCGCACCTCCACGCTGTACGTCGTTCGATCCTCGCCGCTGCCGGTCTCCGGGTGTTCGGTGACGGTGCTGTCGAGAATCGTGCAAGGGACCTTGTCCCATCCGGTGGCGACGGCCCGGGCGCGCAGGACGGGCCGGAGGCTCTCGGTCCACAACAGCACGAGGCCGACGACCATCAAAACCAGAAACACGCCGATCCCAATCATTCGCCCGACCCTCACTCCGATCGTGAGTGGCGGGCTCGGCGTTCCGCCTGGGCCAGCCGGCCACGGTTGGATTGGGCTGTTCGTCATGGACCTGCCCACGCCTCTCTGGACCTGCCCTCATTTCACCCACGGCCGACGCTGACGACAAGGGCGGACAAGAAAGATGCCGCGCCAGTGCTCGCCGTCTCGTGGCACGTCTTCGATCAGGGGGAGCCGGCCGCCCTGCGGTCGTAGAGCTCGCGCAACGCCTCGCGCAGGTTGCCGGCGTGTCGGGCGTGCAGATCCTCGGCGTCCTCCAGAGCATGAGCGGGATCGAGCGACGCGGCGATCCGCCGCAGCAGCGCAGGCGACGTCGTGGTCTCGACCAGCGTCGGCAGGCGGCCGGGGCGATGCAGCGTGACGATCAGCCCGCGGCACGGTCGGGCATGATGCACGAACTGGAGCCAGCGAACGAGGGACAACTGCTCGGCCCCGTCCAGCAGAATGATCGCGCCCGACTCCGTCGCATCGGTGACGCGACGCCAATCGTCGGGATCGAGCCGGCGTTTTTCGTCCCAGAGTCGCAGAATGACGGTGGGCACTCCGGCATCCGCGAGCCGAGGACGCAGGTCGTCCAGCAGCGTCGTCTTGCCCGAGCCTTTGGGGCCGACGATCGCGCCCCGATACCGCATCGCGCGCATGCGGTCCATCAGCACGTCCCACGTCCATCCCTGCGGGTCATGCCGACAGGCAAGGACGCGGTCAGTGGCGAACGGATTGTCGTAGGCGCGGGTCATCGCCGATCACTCGACCCGGGTTTCCCGCCCACCGGGCACGGCTGGCGCCGGAACAATTTCCCGCCCGCCGGGCGCGCAGACGATCTCGATCCGGTCCGACCGGTCCTTCGGCTCGGCGAGAACTTCCAGGCCCCAAATCAACGAGATCAGCTTCCCGGAGAAACTGTATGGGCCGTTGGGAGCGCGGAACATGAACGGGTGTTGCCCTTGGATCGGCGGGTTATCGATCGCGACCTGCTCGACGATCTGAGCGTCCTCCGTCCCCTTCCCGCGCGTGAACCAGAAGAGCCGGAGTTCCACACGTTTGGGAATCGCCGGCAAAGACCAAGTGACGATGCCGGCGATCGGCTCGCCCGGGGAAAACGCCGCGCGGCCATCGGTGGTGCGGATTGCGACGAAGGAATCCGGGCGGGCAGCGGATTCCGCCGGCAGAGCCGGCGGCTTTTCGGACGGGGCGGCGGGTTGGATCGCGGGCGGCGGGACCTCGATCTCGAATTCGCTCTTCACGTCCGGCCAATGCGGGATCTGGCCATGGAGGACGAGAAGCCAGCGGATCTCGTTGTGAGCCGCACGGAACGTGTGCATCGCGCCGGCGGGCACGTGCAGAATGCACTTGCCGCGGACCATCAGGTCGTTGCGATCGGTTTCGAACAGTGGCACCGTCGCGAAGACGTTCGTGTCGGTGCGCGTGTCCGTGCCCTGGCGATACGTCGCCCGTTCGCGGCCTTCGAGGCGGAGTGTCAGCCGCTGAACGCGGTCGTAGCGGCCGTCGAACGTCCATTGCAACTCGGCCGACCCGCCCGGCGGGACCGCCCCGCGGGCAAGCGTCACCGTCGCCCGCGGGTTGAACAGCGCGAGCCCGGCGTGGACCGCCGCGGCAGTCAGCGCAACGCACGCGGCAGCCCAGAAGAGCAGAAAGAGCGCCGCGCAAGCCAGGCCGCTGACGTGCCCCGAGGAAAGGTGCCAGACGAACGCCACCAGCGCCCCATCGAAAACCAGGGCGAAGATCAATCGCAAAACGAAACCAGCGAACGGACGCTGGGTAGGCCGGAGTGTCCGTGTCTCGTTGCTGGCGACGGGGAGAACCCCGGAGATCCGGGAGTTCGACACCCCCACCCGCGCCGCACGCCGGCCGCTCCGAAGCGTGGCGACCAATCCCACCATGCCGAACAACATCACGAATGCCGGCGGCAAGATCAGCAGCCACCCGCGGCCGCCGAGGTTCGGCTCCAGCACCGCATCGGCAGGGTCGGTCGGGTTTACGTAACAGGCCGCCGTGCTTCCGCGCGAGTATCTGCGGACGATCGCCCGGTTGTCGTCGCGCCCGGCCGTGGAAACGCTGAAGAAGTTGAACCGACTGGACTCGTACCGCCGACCCGCCACGGTGTAAGCGTAGCGCACGTTGACGCTGTAGGTCGTCCCTTCGTCCCCGCTGCCCGGATGCTCGTCGACGTTGCTGGAGAGGATCGTGCACGGCACCTTCGTCCACGACGCTATCGCCGCACGGACGCGAAGCGCGGGCCGAATGCTCACGGCCCAGAACAACGCGACGCCGGCGAGAATGATAATCAGACAGACGACGACCCCGACCCTTCGCCCGGCCGCCGCGCGGGCCGTCGGCGACGGAACCGTCTTCGCGCCGCCGCCACGCGGGCCCGCCTGAATGGAGCTGTTCGTCATGCGAGGTGCCCTATCCCCCATTTCATCCGCATCGGGCACGGGCTACAAGGGCAGATGACTCGAAGCATCCCATCACATCGTGAATTGCGTGCGCAGCATTCCCTATCGTTTAGCCGCCCCGCTTGCGGGGGGCGTCCGGACGCCCCCCGCAAGCAGGGCGGCTAAACGGTACGGAACCGCTGATGCAGCGCCGCGAAGTTTGCGAGGTCAATGCTTTGACTCGGTTGCGCCCGATGGCGCGGCGCGCAAGTCCCCTTCCCCGAGCTTGCGGTGGAACAGGTCGAGCGTCAGCCCGTAGCAGATCCGGGCCAGTTCGGGGTCGTAGCGGTGCCCCTCGTCGCGGAGGAAGGCGTGCTGGCCGTTGAACTCGTGCCAGGTGAAGTTCGTGCCGGCGTCGGCCAGCGCGTTGTGGACGATCTGCCGGCCCTCCCGCGGCACGTGCGGGTCCTGACGGCCCCAGATCATCAGTAATTCCCCCTGGATCTCTGGGACCCGGTCGAGCGAGTTGTCCTTCATTCCCTTGCCCAGCGACCGCTTGTGAATGTCGGTCGCGTAGAAGCAGACGCCGGCCAGCACGTCCGGGTTCATCGCGGCCCGGAACGAGAGGTGGCCGCCGATGCAGATGCCGATTGATCCGAGCTTGCCGGTGCAGTCGGGGCGGGACTTGAGGTGATCCAGCACGGCGCGGGCGTCGGCGTCGTAGGCGCTCAGCTCCTTGGTGATCTTCAGGGCGTTGCCGCGATCGGCGCCGGCAGTGTCATAGGCGAGGGCGACGCCGGGCTGCTCGAACTCGTGGTAGATCTCGGGGACCGCGACGACGTACCCGTGCCCTGCCAGGAACGCCGCCGTTCGGCGGATCGGGCCGGTCACTTGGAAGATCTCGGAACAGAGGACCAGGCCCGGATACCGGCCCGGCGCGGTCGGACGCGTGATGTAGGTCCGCATCGGGCCGGTGGGGGTGGGAAGATCGACGGCTTGGGGTTCGGTAATGGTCATGTTGCGGGGAAGAATACGAGCCCGGCTGGCCGACGCAACGGTCGCGCGTCAGCGAGCACCCTGGCTCCGCTGCCACGACGCGAGCAGATTGTTCAGGACCTCGGGCGCGGGCGGCTCACAGACGGTCGAGAGATCCAGTTGGAGCCCGTAGGGCGCGAGTTGGACGAACGGGCTTTCGGGGAACTTCACCGGGACGCTCGGGTTGCCGGGCCGGAACCCGTGGTCGAGCGCTTGTCGCTGGATCGGTTCGCTCAGGAGGAAATCGAGAAACGCCCGTGCCGCCCGCCGCTGATCGGGCGAACTCCAGGGCGCGTCGAGGATGCAGTACGGGTTGTCGTTCCACGCGTTGTAGCGCGGGTAGACCACGCGCAGCTTGCCCCAGCGGCCTTCGGCATTCTTGAGGTAGTCGATGGCGACGCTCTCGTAGACGAACAGGGCGTCGTACGAGCTGGGGCCCTTCAGCACCATGTCGCGCATCATGTTGCCGGTGCTGTTGTCCATCCCGCTGACGCCGCGTTCGAGCGATTCCATCCAGGCCTGGTACCCGGGGTCGAGCACGTCCTTCATCGACAGGCCGCGGGACTTGTGGTGGTAGTCGCACGCCATGAGCACGAGCGTCATCAGTCCGCTGTTGGACTGGTTGGGATGTGTGTGGCCGAACTTGAACAGACCCCAGTCCGGCTGGCCGGCAATGCCGTCCCAGCCCCCCTGCGCGGCCAAGGCCTGGCC
>DASXMX010000190.1:0-1874 GCA_036495445.1 Tepidisphaeraceae bacterium | reverse complement strand
CGTCTGGCGCTCGAACCTGCTGACACGCGGCCCTCCGGGCGCGCCGCGGAACCGGTTTGGGGATGGAGTCATCTGGACCGTCGCGCGTTGCTCTCCTAAGATCCGTTGCACTTCGATGCCCGACACCGATATCAAAAAATCCCAGGTCCTGGTCGTTGACGACGAGCGGGAGCACGCGCAGGTGATGTGCGAGGCGCTGACGCGCCAGGGGCACAAGTGCGACGTGACCTACAGCCTGCCGGAGGCATTGGCGCGGCTGGATCGAAGACCTTTCGACGTTGTCGTGACCGACCTCGTAATGGAGGGGCGTCGCGATGGGTTGGACGTGCTCAAGAAGACGCGGGAGCTCGACCCGCCGCCGCCCGTGATCCTCGTCACCGCGCACGGCGACATCCCGACCGCCGTGCAGGCGATGAACGAGGGGGCGTACAGCTTCATTGAGAAGCCGCTGGACCTGGAGTATTTCCGCGCCCAGGTGAACCGGGCCGCCGAGCGGTCGGCCATCCTCAAGCAGAACCAGGCGCTGCAGCAGCAGATCATCGACCAGGGCGGGTTCGAGGGGATCATCGGCAGCTCGCCATCGATGCAGAAGGTCGTGCAGACAGCCCGCCAGGTCGCGGCCAGCGACATCCCCGTGCTGATCATGGGCGAGAGCGGCACCGGCAAGGAGCTGATCGCGCGGGCCATTCACAACAACAGCCGCCGCCGCAAGCAGCGGCTGGTGGCGCTCAACTGCGCCGGGCTTAGCGAGAGCATCCTTGAGGACGAGCTTTTCGGTCACGTGCGCGGCGCGTTCACCGGCGCGCAGACGGATCGCGAAGGGCGGTTCGAGCATGCGGATCGCGGCACGCTGATGCTTGACGAGGTGGGCGACATGCCCGCCGCCATGCAGGCGAAACTGCTGCGCGTCCTGGAGAACGGCGAGGTCGTCCGCCTCGGGTCCAACGAGCCGATCACGGTGGACGTGCGGCTGATCAGCGCGACGAACAAGAAGCTGGACGAACTGGTCGCCGAGCGGCAGTTCCGCGAGGACCTGTATTTCCGCATCAACGGGATGACGATCCACCTGCCGCCGCTGCGCGAGCGGCGGGAGGACATCCCGCTGCTGCTGCTGTTCTTCATCCAGCAGGCCGCCGAGAAATACCACAAGGAAATCGACGGCGTCACGCCCGAGGCGCAGCAGGTGCTGATGAGCTACGGCTGGCCGGGCAACGTCCGCCAGCTCCGCAACGTCGTCGAGCGGATGGTCGTCCTCTCCACCGGCCCGCAGATCGGCGTCGAAACCCTGCCGCCGGAAATCCGCCCCGCCGGCGGCGAGGTCCTCGGCGGGATGAACAACCTCGTCGGCATCAGCATCGAACAGGCCGAGAAGGAGCTGATCCGCAACACCCTCAAGCTCGTCAACGGCAACCGCGAACAAGCCGCCAAAATCCTCGGCATCGGCGAGCGGACGCTGTATCGGAAGATCAAGGAATACGACCTGTAGGGGCACACGGCGTGTGCCCTGGCCCGTAGGGGCACACGGCGTGTGCCCTGGCCCCAGTTCGAGACGGGGGGCACACCGCGTGTGCCCATTGCCATGGCATACGACCCCGAACGCCATCATCGACGATCCATCCGCCTGTCGGGCTATGACTACTCCCAACCCGGGACGTATTTCCTCACCCTGTGCGTTCATAACCGAGATTGCATTTTCGGCGAAGTCTTAGCCGGGCAGATGCACCGTAATGTGATTGGCGAGATCGTTGCCGAGGAATGGTTGAAATCCGCGAAGATGCGGCCCGAATTGCGTCTGGATCAGTGGATCGTGATGCCGAATCACTTGCACGGCATTGTGTCGATTTCGGGCGCAATGACATTGGAGCGGGAGAGGG
>DASXMX010000189.1:0-7422 GCA_036495445.1 Tepidisphaeraceae bacterium | reverse complement strand
GGAACGAGCATTTTCGCGATCGCCTTTGTCGCTCGACAAGTCCTGACCGTTAGCAAGCGGCGGCGGCCGTCGGCGGCGGCACCCGAAGAATAGCCTCGCACGCTACTGTCGCGCGCCGCGGCGCACCGGCTGGTTGTGGCAAACGAATCAGCCGTGCCCGGGCCCTGGTCCATAGCAGTCGCGGCAAGCCTTGTACTCCCCGTAGAACACCACCTGATCCAGCTTCCGCTTCGCCTCGACGAGCTTATTCGCTCGCACGTCGTCGCGCACTGCTTCGATCGCTTCGCGCAGGTCGTCCACGGTCTTCGCCTGCTCCGGCGTCACGCCGAAATCGCGGATATAGACCCCGACTTGCAACTGCCGGGCGACCAAGTCCCACTCTTCCAGATAACGAATCGCGGGCTCGGCCTGCCCGTGCAGGAGCAAATCCCTGGTGTCGGCCGAAAGATATCGCATCCGTTCCAGGCAGAATGACCGTTCCGGGAAGTAGATGTACGCGCCGACCACGCTAAATGCAACGAACCCCACGATCGCCGCGCCGACGATTTGCTCGGCCGCACCGGAGCCGTACATCTCGGCCGTGTCGATGTGCGTCATTCCTAAGTCCATGCCGACGCGGATCGCGGCGATCACCGCGTCGCGGTCCTCCCGCTCGATGTACCAAGTCCCCATTCCGATCACCGGGACGTCGCACCTCGTCGGGCCGAACCGGTGGTGTTCCATTTGTGTTCTCTGCGTTGCCATCACATGCCCTTCAGGTATTCGTGGACGAACTGAACGGCCATCGCGCCTTCACCGACGGCGGATGCACATCGCTTAATCGAGCCGGACCGGACGTCGCCGGCGGCGAAGACGCCGGGATGGCTTGTCTCCAGGAAGTAGGGCGGCCGGTGAGCGGTCCATCGCGGGGACTGCGCTACGTCCTGCCCGGTGCGGATGAACCCCTTCGCGTCCTTCTCGATTTCCGGGGGAAGCCAGTCGGTGCGCGGCGTGGCCCCGATGAAGCTGAACAGCGCCGGCGTCTGGATTTTCCGAACGTCGCCCGTCCGGGTGTTCACCAGCTCGACGGCGCTGAGGCATTGCTCGCCGAACAGTCGCTGGATGACCGTGTTGAGGAGCACCTCGATGTTCGGCGTCTGCTCGATCCGGCGGACGAGGTAGGCGGACATGTCTTTGCCGAGGCTCGCGGCGCGAACGACGAGGTACACCTTGCGGGTATTGCCCGCGAGATAGACGGCGGCCTGGCCGGCGGAGTTCCCGCCGCCCACCACGACCACCTCCGAATCCCGGCACAGTTGGGCTTCGGTCGGCGTGGCCGCGTAGTAGACGCCGCACCCCTCGAATCGCTCGCAGTTCGCCACGTTCAGCTTGCGGTAGTCGGCGCCGGTGCAGATGAGCACGCACTTGGCCTTGACGGTACTCCCGTCATCGAGGCGCAGCACCGGGTACATATTGTCGACCGAAAGTCCCGTGACGATCGTCGCCACCGGGAGCTGCGCACCGAACTTGATCGCCTGCACGTAAGCCCGCTCCGCCAGGGCGGCGCCGGTCATGCCGACGGGGAATCCGGGGTAGTTCTCGATCCGCATGCTCCGGCCGGCCTGTCCGCCGGGCGCGGTCCGCTCGGGGACGACGGTGTTGAGCCCCTCCGACGCGCCATAAACGGCGGCCGATAAGCCCGCGGGGCCGGCACCGACGACCGCCAGGTCATACACCGTCTGCTCCACCGGTTGGCGCAGGCCGAGCGCCTCGGCCAATTCCCGATCAGACGGATTGCGGAGGATTAGCCTTCGGCCCCAGGCGACCACCGGTGTCTGCTCGGGCTTCACCCCGAATTGCTGCAGGACTTGATCCACCTGCGGGTCGCTTTCCAGGTCGATCCACGAATAGGGGATCTCGTTTCGGGCGAGGAATTCGCGGAGCCGCAAGGTATCGCGGGAGTGCCGGGACCCGATTACCCGGATGCCGTTGAAGTTTCCCGACTCGCGGAGCAGGTGCCGCCGGGCGATGAACGCCTGCAGGAGGAGGTCACCCAGATCCGGGCATCGGTTCAGCGTCTGTCGGATGTTGTCGGGCGACACCTCATAAAGGTCGCACTCGCCCCGCGTCACGATGCTGATGATCGACGGCGTGCCGGTGAGCTGTGCGACGTCGCCCGTGAACTCGCCCGGGCCGAGGACCGCGATCGACTTGGGTGAGTCACCGGTGTCGTCCCGCACGTTCAGTTGGCCGGCTTTCACGACGTAGAAGTTGAAGTCGCGCTGGCCGGCGTCGATCAGCTTCTGCCCGTCCAGACAGTGCTTGAGCGCCGCACGGGTACAACGCTGCAACCGCTCCATCTCGGCGTCATCGAATCTCGGAAACGCCACGTCGTGGAGGTCGTGCAGGGCCATCAGTGCTGCGCTCCACTCGGTCAGAACGGATACTGGACCGGCGCGTGTTGGACGCTGATCCAATGGGGTGTCGTGAACTCCTCGATCGCCCCCCGTCCGTTGTAGCGGCCCAAGCCGCTGTTCTTCTCTCCCCCGAACGGACAGTTCGGCAGGTCGTTGACGGGCGAATCGTTCACATGGGTCATGCCGGCCTGAGCCTTCGCAGCAAACCGTGCGCCGCGCTCGCCGTCCCGCGTGAATACGGCACTGGAGAGGTGCGATCGCCGAAACGATCGCACCGGCAGGCCGACGGGAGGAGATTGCCTGGAAGCCGTTGGCGCGCCGCGCACGTGTTCGCGCGATCATCGCCCCGCGACCTCGGAACGCTTTTCGCCGCCGGTCAGTCGCTTGAAGAACGAGGCCACTCGCTCCTTCAGTTTCGCGAACGCCGAGGTGGTGTTCTCGTTGCCCTCGACTTGCTTCTCGAGGTCAGAGACCGCCTGAGTCAATTGGGCGTATTCCGGGTCGCTGCCGGCGTAGCCCAGTTCCCGCGCCCGCTCCAGTTCGGCTCGCGCAACCGCCAGCGCCCGCTGGGCGCTGGCCTTATCCTTGTCGCGTTGCGCCTCGGCCGCGTTGATCTCCGCCTGTGCGGTCACGATCGGGATCGGGAGGACCCGGTCGATCACCACGAGCGTGTTCAGCGCGTTCCGCAGCACCGCTTCGGCCTCGCGGTTCTTGCCCTGGTCCAGCAACCGCGCGGCCGTATCGAGGGCGGCGGGATACGTCGCCAGCGGGAGGTGATACGTGCGGACGCGGATCTCGCTGGCCAGGTTGTAGAGCACGACGCGCGCCTCGGGATAGTCCCTCTCCTTGACGGCGCGTTCGGCGGACTTGGCGATCTGCCGGATCGCTCCCGAGTCGATCGGGGCGACGTCGATGACGGTCACTTGGGCATCGACCGGAAGAAGCCCGGTCGCCGGCTTGCGGGCGACCAGAACGTTGATCTTGCCGGTGGCGCGCTCGATGGCCGCCAAGGCCTGGTCCTTTTTGCCCTCGGCGATCGCCTTCAGAGCGTTGTGGGTTTCCTGGATCGCCGCGGCAGCGTCGGGATCGACTGTGATACGCGCCTGTTGCTCGGCCTGCTGACGTTGCCGCTCGACATCCGGTCGGGCCTGGGCACCGCGTTGCGTTGCGCCTGGCGGCGACGCGCTCTCGGGCTGCGGGGCTGCGGCGGCGAAGGACTGCGCGAAAGGGATGCAAAGCAGCACGGATGCTGTGATGAGCGCCGATGCGGGCGCGCGGATTGGTCTAAGCATGACAGGAGCTCCTTTTAATGGTCAGCCGTTGGCAACTGTGGCGGCGAACGCGCGGTCACTGTTCGCAACGGGCGAGCTTGTCCGCGACGTCTTCGTGGTCGCCCTGGACGTGGATCGATTCCGCGTCCTTCAGCTTGATCAACGTGACGCGCGTCGGTTCCTGCGGGTCGGGGCGAAGCGTCGCCACGAAACCCGGATCAATGTAAACCGCCGTTCCGGTCGTGGTATCGATGAATGGGACAACCATGGGTTGGACCCTCCGTGGCTCCCGCGGATGCAGGGGAATCGGGGGCGCCACGTGTTTCGTCGCCCGTCCCCTGCCTGCCGCGGGGAACCCCAAGCAACCTCCCCGGGTGCAATCCGCGCCTGCGCGTGTGGCGCGCGGGATGCCGTCACCTAGACGTGCCCTGCGCGCCTTGGGTGCCCTGCGCGCCTTGCGTGCCTTGCGCGGCTTGCACCTTAACGTGCCGTGGCCCCTTGCCTGGGACCTTCGGGACCGTGAGCGTGAGCGTCCCGCGGTCGTACCGGGCCTGGATGTTCTGGGCATCCGCCTCGGCCGGCAGCGGAATGGTTCGCGCGAAACTGCCAATGATGCGTTCTCGGCGGCGGACGCCGCGCTGGTTGTCGCTCCACTCGTCCTGCCGCTGCCCGCGGATCGTCAGTTGGTTCCCGGAGACCTCGATGTCCAGGTCGTCCGGGTTCATGCCCGGCACGTCGACGCGGACGGCGATCGCCTTGTCGTCCTCGGCGATGTCAATCGCCGGCCAGTTGGCGATCCGGTCGAGTTGCTGGGGCAGCGAGAACAGCGCGCGGATCGGGTCGCGCTCGACTTGGCGCATCAGGCGGTCGAGCGTGCGGTCGATCTGCCGGCGAAAGTCGGATGGACGGGCGAGGCCGCCGCCGCCGCCCCGGTCCGGGTCGCGCTTGCTCAGGTCCGTTCGGCCGGCGCCGCCGGCCTGGGCGCCGGGGCGATTCTGCGTTTGCGGTTGCGTCTGTGTCTGAGTCATGGCGATTCCTTTGGTGGTTCCTCAACCGTTGGTCGGTGCGAGTGCCGAACCGGCGCGCTACGCGCCCTTGATTTGGATCTTGTGCGTTTTGGCCGACTCGGACTTCGGCACGGTCAGCGTCAACGCGCCGTTCCGCAGTTCCGCCCGGATGCCGTTAGGGTCGACCGGCGTGTCGATCACGAACTGGCGGTAGAACGGTCCGACCTCGTACTCCTGCCAGAGATAGGCGACGTTCTGCGGTTGGCGCGGCTTCGCCCGGGCGAGCAGGGTCAACACGCCGTTGTCGTAGCTGATGTCGGCGTCCTCCGGGCGCGCGCCCGGGACGTCGGCATTGAAGATGAACGCATCGCCGCTCTCGATGATGTCCACGAGCGGCGTGAAATACGTCGTTTGCTCCATGCGCTCGGGCGCCGGGGCCTGATTCTCGTTTTTCTGGATGGCTGCTTCACTCATGGTCGTTCTCCTCTAACTGCTTTTCTGCCTGCGCACGCGGGCGGATCACGAGGGCTGGACGGGGATCTTCCTGGGCTTTGCCGACTCGCTCTTGGGCAGCCGGACGGTCAGGATGCCGTCCTGGAGCTTTGCTTCGACCTGGTCCGGGTTGATCTCCCACGGGAGCTGCAGCATCCGCGAGAACGCGCCCTCGGGGCGTTCTCGCCGGCGGTAGGTTCCGCCCTGTGGCGGGTCGGGGATCTTCCGCTGCCCGCGGATCGTGACCTGGTCGCCCATCACGTCGACCTCGATGTCGTTCATCGTGACGTCGGGCAGTTCGGCTTCGACGTACGCGTTGTCGCCATCCTCCCAGACGTTGACGCCGGGGTAAGTGGCGGCGAACCCGCGCGTGCCCAGCACGTCGTCCACCAGGTTGCCGAACACGTCGGCCAGGTCGTCCTGCAGTTGCATCCGTGGGAGCAGCTCGTTCATTCGTCGATTGGCCATGGTCAACTCCTTTTTCTCGAATTGCATGGAAACCGCGCGGTTCTCAATGCCCCGGCACGACGGTTCCGAATCCCGCCGGGTGTTCGCCGCGTGCCCAGCTCCGCAGCCGGAACCCGAGCGCGATCAGCAGCGCGCCCCACGCGATCGCGTAAGCGCCGATCCACCAAACCAGCGCAAGCGCCCCGACGCCGGGGCGGGCCACGAGCAGGATTGCGAGGAGGATCGAGAGCACCCCGGCCAGCACCAGCATCCACTCGCCGTGGATCTGCCGCCGGAGCCGGATGGCTGCCGCGATCTCCAGCGCGCCGGTGACCAGCGCCCAGGCGGCGATCACGAAGACCAGGGCGATGGCGGTCAAGCCCGGGTAGACGAACGCGATCACCCCCGCGGCTATGCTCACGACGCCCTCCAGGAGCAGCACCCACCAGCGGTTGTTCTGGCTGTCGCGCTGGAACGCGCCGGCGATGTCGAAGATGCCGTCGGCGATCGAGTAGGCCCCGAACAGAAGGATGAGCCCCAGCAGCGTAATGCCGGGCAGCACGAACGCGAGCAGGCCGAAAATAATGGCAAGCACTCCGCGGATGACGAAGGTCCACCACTTCGCACTCAACACATATGCGGGCATCGGAACTCTCCTTTCGGCTTCGAATCCGGTGCGGCGATTCGCACTTCAACTCCTGATCTTGACGTACAACGCACGCACAGTAGGGGCGCGAGCGCGACCGCGGCTATTGGACGCAATTCCAGATTCGCCTATGCCATTTGTCGGATGGGAATCGGGAGCGGCGGCACCCAACTCGGCCGGATCCTCCTCCCGCTGCCACCCTCCGGTGCGGGTGACCGGACGCCGCAGTTCTCGTCGAGTCGGATTCACCCGCATTCCCGTGCGTGGCGCGGCGGTTGCTTGCCCGACGCGAACCCGCACCGTTTCGGCAAGGAGGACCTGATGGGGTCCGGCAGAACCCGCATTATGGCGGGGGAAGGTCATCACGGAGAATGGGCGGTCCCCTCTTCGTCATGCGAGCCAGGTCACCGAACGGGCGCGGGATGCGGAATGCAAGTACCCCTCCTGTCTCAGCCATCACCCGAACAACACCCTCGCCGCGATTCACCTGCACGAGTGCGGCGATCATTGGGCGATTCGCGTGCCCGACCAGGGCCCCGGCATTCCGCCGCGGCACCAGTCGCAGGTTCAGCGCCTTGTGGCAGGGCGGTGGTACGGCCCGCCCGAGCCGACCATCGCGACGTGCGTCGGGCGCGTTAATTGGCTTACTCGGAGAGCGATATGATGAACTCGACCATAGGACTAAAGACGACGGTGCTCTTGGCCGACGATCATGCGCTGCTGCGCGCGGGAGTCGCGGCGGTCATCAATAAGGAGCCCGATATGGCGGTGGTGGCGGAAGCGTGCGACGGCGATTCCGCGCTTGTGCTGTACGGGGAACATGTGCCCGACATCGCGATCGTCGACCTGCGAATGCCCGGAATGGCCGGGATGGAACTGATCGCGGCGATCTGCGCGGCGTTCCCGCGTGCGAAGATCATCATCCTGAGCAATCTCAACACGGACGACGAAATTGACCGCGGGCTCCACGCCGGGGCGAAGGCGTTCCTGCTTAAGGACGTGTCCGCCACGGAGCTCGTCGATGCCGTCCGGCAAGTCCACGACGGAAAGGCCGTGGTCTGCGCGGCGGTCGGGTCAAAACTGGCCGAATGGGTGACTCAGGACCGGCTCACCGACCGCGAGCTCTCGGTCCTGAAGCTCGTGGTCAACGGGCGGGCAAACAA
>DASXMX010000188.1:0-3837 GCA_036495445.1 Tepidisphaeraceae bacterium | reverse complement strand
CGAGCCTCGGCTCGGCAGGAGCCTCGCCCTCCCAAATCCGTTCGATCTGCGGCCACATGTAATTGTCGTAAGACGGGTCGGCCTCTTGAGGCCGACCCGTTTCGCTTTGGTCGCCATCGCCCTATCGTAGAGTGACGCGTTCGCGCAGAATCCGGTTTTCGCGATTCCGAGCGCCTTGCCCGTGACACGGGTTTCCAACCCGTCCCGACGGCATGAGCCGACAACACGATCCTCGAGTTTCGCGACTCCGGCCGTTGATCGCGTTTGGCTCAACGTGGAGTGACTTACCCGATGCAACGGACTGCGGTTCGGACGATCATCTTCCTGCATTCCCTCCTCGTGTCGTTCGGCGCGACTCTGGCCGCTCGAGCCGCACCCTCGTCCTGGTCGCCCGACGCCTCCGCCCCCGGCGCCGGCGTGTTCCAATATTCGGTGCCCGTCTCGGGCGTTTCCGGCCGGCGGGCGTACCTGTGGATCCCGCCCGACTGCGTCCGCGTCCGCGGGCTGATCTTCTGCCTCAACAACATGCTCGAGGAGCGGTTCACGCTCGACCCGACGATCCGCCAGGCGGCGGCCGACACCGGCCTGGGGATCGTCTGGATCCAGCCCGGCGGCGAGAAGACCTCGCCGCTCACCATGGACCTGAAGAACGGCAACGCCGCCGATGCGGTCCAGCGGGTGTTGACCGACCTGGCCAACGAATCCGGCTACGGCGAGGTCGCCTTCGCCCCGCTGCTGGCTGTCGGGCACTCGGTGGCGGCGCAGTTCTCGTACGGCATTCAGGCGCAGATGCCCAACCGCATCATCGCCGCCATCTCCCTCAAGGGCGCCTTCCCCGGCTGGCGGGCGCTGGGCATCCCGAACCTGGAGGTCGGCTCGCAGGTGAGCGAGCACAGTGAGGCGTGGCGCGACACCGATTCGTGGAAGAAGGAGGTTGCCGCGGCGCGGAAATACCGCGGCCAGGACGAGCGCGTGCTGATCGGGCAGTTCACCGACCTGAGCGCCGGCCACCTCGCGTTCACGCCGCAGTCGGCCCCCGTCCTGGCGATGTTCATCCGCAAGGCCGTCGAGCGGCGCGTCCCCTACGGCGCGCCGCCCAACGCGCCCGTCCCGCTGAACCCGATCGATCCCAAGTCCGGCTGCCTGGTCGACCCCGACAAACTCGGCACGCCGGACGGCAAGCCCGTCCCCTGCGCCCAATGGCCCGGCGACCCGAAGCAGGCCTTCTGGTACTTCGACCCGCAGATGGCGGCGGCCGTCAACGGCGCCATGCTCGACCAACAACGCAAGCGGCCGCAGTTGATCCAGCCGGTCGAGAACGGCCAACCCGTCGCGCTGGAGAAGGAAGGCTTCCTCAACCTGCACCCCAGGTTTGAATCGGACGGCATCACGTTCAAGGTCGAGGCGACCTGGTACGCCAGGGCCCCCTTCCCGACGACCTTCGGCGGCGCGGCGCTCGGTCACGTATCGGACCCCATTCAATTCCGCGTTGGCACCGGCGCGCTCGACCAGACCGGCCCCGACAGGTTCCGCGTCGCGCTGCATCGCGGCGTGCCGTACCGGCAGGGCAACCCGTGGGAGCCGTGGGTCATCGCCTGCAGCAACGGCAACGCCGAGTTCCGCCGGGCCGACCGCCCGATCCACGTCCTCTTCAACCTCATCAACAAAAAGGGCGATGCCCAATCGATCGACTTTGCCGCCCTGCCCGACGTCCCCGCCGGCACCAAACAAGTCCCCCTCCGCGCCACCGCCACCAGCGGCCTGCCCATCCAGTATTTCTTGATCTCCGGCCCCGCCGCCCTCGCCCCGGATGGCAAGTCGCTTTCGCTCCTGCCCATCCCGCCCCGCAGCCGGTATCCGGTCCGCGTAATCGTCGCCGCGTTTCAGTGGGGCCGACCCCTCTCGCCACAGGTCCAATCCGCCGGGCCGGTCGAGCGGACGTTTTTCATCACGAAGTGAGGCCTCGCGGGCCACCCGCTTGACCCGCACCCGACCCCCGACAGAATGGGGACATGGCTGATCCGTTAGCACAGATTGAAGACGTCGCCCGCCAGGCGGACGCGGCGCTGGCTGCCGTGAAGGACGCGGCGGCATTGGAAGCGTTCCGCATCAAGTTCCTCGGCTCCAACGGGCTTGTGAAGAACCTCATGAAGTTGATCGGCGAGGCTCCCAAGGAGCAGAAGCGCGTCATCGGCCAACGCGTTAATGAGTTGGACAAGAACCTTCGGGAGCGATTCGCCGCTTTCAAGGAACGTCAATCCCAGGACGCCAGCAGCGACCGCGATTACGTCGACGTGACGGAGCCGGGCCGGCAGCCGGTGATCGGCAACCGGCACATCCTCATGAAGGTGGTGGACGAGCTGACGGAACTCTTTGGCCGGATGGGCTTCAGCATTGCGACCGGGCCGGAGGTGGAGGACGAGTTCCACAACTTCGTCGCGCTGAACATCCCCGAGTCTCACCCGGCCCGCGACCCGCTGGACAACTTCTACCTGCAAAACGCCACCGCCGGCGGGCAGTTGCTGCTGCGCACGCAGACCAGCACCGTGCAGATCCGCGTGATGGAGACGCAGAAGCCGCCGATCCGGGTCGTGATCCCGGGCCGGGTCTACCGGCCCGACACGACCGACGCCACCCATCTGCCAATGTTCCACCAGCTCGAGGCCCTCGTCGTCGATCGCGACGTGACGATGGTGGACCTCAAGAGCACCATCATGCAGTTCGCCCACGCCTACTTCGGCCGGGCCACCAAGGTGCGGTTCCGCCCGAGCTTCTTCCCGTTCACCGAGCCCTCGGCGGAGGTGGACGTCTGGTTCGAGGACAAGCAGCGGTGGATCGAACTGGGCGGCTGCGGCATGGTCCACCCCAACGTCTTCAAGAACTGCGGCATCGACCCCGAACAATACTCCGGCTGGGCCTTCGGCCTGGGCATCGAACGCATCGCCATGCGCAAGTACGGCATCGCCGACATCCGCAATTTCGTCGAGAACGATGTCCGGTTCCTGAAGCAGTTCTGACTGAACCCAAAACAAATGCGCCGCAAAGCCGCAAAGCACGCAAAGGAAATCCGCAAAGGATTAGTGAATAATAGATTAGAGTTAATCAACGCTTTCTTTCCTCCGTGGCTTCCTTCGCGTTCTTTGCGTCTTTGCGGCGCATCTATTCCTGCGACCGACGGACGGCGACCATTTTCTCGAATGCCTCTCGCAACAAATCGGGCACCTTCCGCGTAGTAAGAAATGGAGTGGCAATTGAAACTGAGTCTCAACGAGGTATACTCTGCTGAGGCTCAGTGGATCGATCTGCCGATTATCGGAACGTCTGATCCGATGCGCAGAAGGTGAGTCGTATGCAGAAGGCGTGTGGCTTTTCGGCGTGTAACCATTGCGAATCACCCGAGACCTGCGGGCTGAACAAGCTCGGCGTCGGGTGCAAGGGGAGCGTCTTCGCCGTCGGCGGCGATCCGGAGATCCGGCGTCGTCTTCTTGAGATGGGCTTCTGTAACGGCGCCAGCGTCGAGGTGATCCGCCGGGCGCCCCTCGGCGACCCGATCGAATTCCGCCTCCGTGGCTACTACCTGAGCCTGCGGGAAGAACAAGCCCGGCACGTGCAGGTCATTGCTGATTGATGATTGCGGATTGCTGATTGAACAAAGCCGCATCCTGATCAGCATTCAGCAATCCGAAATCAGCAATGTCTTTCGTCCCATGCCTACCTGCCATGATCAACCGCTCGATCACGCATCCGCTGTCCCGGCCAGCGGCAGGCTGACGGTGGCTTTGGCCGGCAATCCCAACAGCGGCAAAACGACAATCTTCAACGCCCTCACCGGCCTTC
>DASXMX010000187.1:0-17006 GCA_036495445.1 Tepidisphaeraceae bacterium | reverse complement strand
CGACTTCGCCCTCAAGCAACCCTGCGTCAGCGGCGTGACGTTCCAGCCCGTCCAATCCGCCGGTCGGCTGGAGAACTTCGACCCCGCCCGCGACCGCCTCACGCTCGGCGAAGTCCGCCAGCAGATCCTCGCCCAGTTCCCGCTCTTCAAGCCGGCCGACGTGATCCCCGTCCCCTGCCACCCCGACTGTCTGGCGATGGCCTACGCGCTGAAACTCGACGGCCAGACGATCCCCCTCACCGGCCTGATCGACCCGCAACTGCTCCTGCACGGCGAAGGCAACACGATCATGTACGAACAGAACGCCGGCCTCCGCGACCAGCTATTCAAGCTCTTCTCCACCGCCGCGTCCCCCGCCTCGTCGGCCTTGTCGCTCAAGCAGTTGCTCTGCTGCCTGCCGCTGGTTCAGGCCCCGCCGAACATCACCTACCAGAACATCTTCCGCGTGATCATCATGCAGTTCCTCGACCCGCATAACTTCAACGTGCGGTCGGTGAAAAAGAGCTGCGTCCACATCGTCCACCCGGACGGGAGAATCATTCCGTTCGATACGTACAACTTGTTCTATCGGGATGAGAAGGAGTCCCGCCTCCGCTCGCTTCGCCGGGATCTCGTGCAGGTCGGATTACCGGAGGGCACGGCCAATGGGCGATGAGCCGAAAGAGCATGAAACGCCCGTGCCTCTCGAATACCAGAGCGCATCCGGCGGCGGCCCGCAACGGCTGGCGCGCGGCTTGGGCGACGTGCTTTCCGGACTTTGCGGCGGAATCAGTTGTTTCTTCTTCGTCAGCATGCTTCTCGCTGCGCTCTCCTCGATTTTTCCCGCTTTCAAACCGTTCGCAGCAATAATGCTGGTCCTCACGGCGCTCGGCGGCATTGCCCTGGCGTTTCGCGCGGCCAGGGGCGGTGCGGCATTGGGTGGTGGCGTCGATTACTACAACGTTGCATTCTGGACCGGCGCAGCCGCAATGACGTTTGGGATGGCAGCGTTCTTTGCGATACGCTGAGAATGACGGCTTTGAGACGATGGAAGAAGCAGCACGCCGAATAACGACGGCATCGGTCACGGGCATCCTCCTTGCCGCAGGGTAAATCGCACCGACGGAGGCACGTGTCGAGCGAACGCGACCCCTCGTCTGAACGCAAACCCCTTCCGCTCGACTACGGCCGGCCGCCGCCCGCGCGCGGCCAATACGCGGTCTTCGCGGCAATCGCCGGGTTTGTTCTCGGCATAGCGGTGCTCGGGGGCGGAAGCGCACTGCTCTGCATGAACGTCCATCCGCTCCACCCCGGCGTGAATGACAACAAATGGAAGACGACGATGGCGCTTTTCGAAGCCATTTATGGAGTGATTGCGGCCGGCTGCTCGGTCGGCGTGCTGCGAGCTCTCCGCGGGGAAAAGCGGTTCTTCCTCGCCGGGTTCCTGATCGGCATCGACGCGACCGCGATGCTGGAAAGCATCTGTTTCGGAACGAGCTAGACGTGGGTGTCCACGCCCATCACTTGAGCATCTGCCAATCTCCCGGGGGAACCCGCGGCTCAAACGGATCGTCGAACCGTTCGACACCGCCTTTGAGGAGCCGGCGTACCTCCTGAATTGAATTCGTCTTGGGCTGCTCCGCCTCGGTCTCCGCCACTTCGACGCGAACGTGTTGTCCTTCCGAAAACGGAAGATTCGACAAAATGAGCCGCCCGTCCCGGACAATGGCGTCGTCGACCTGGTGCATATCCATATTCTACGATCGACTCCACGACCGGCAAAGCGTCCAGCCCATCGCACCGGGAGCATCCCGGTGAAGGAGATCGCTTCGTTCGCGAAGCCGACAAGCGGCAGAAGGTATCAAGCACTCGCCTGCGCCACGATCTTCTTCAGCTCTTCCGTGTTCCGCGCCTCGCGCATCGGGACTTCCTGGTAGTAGGCAATCTTCCCGTCCTTATCGATCACTACCGTCCCGCGCTTGGTGCAGTTGTACGGCTCCTCGCCGGCCCACATGCCGTAGGCCTTGGCCATCTTGCGGGTGGGGTCGGCGAGCAGGCCGTAGGGGATGTTGTACTGCTTCTTGTAAGCCGCGTGGGAGAAGGGGCTGTCGCAGGAGACGCCGTAGACGACGGTGTCGGCGCCGCCCTGGATGCCCGGCAGTTCCGGCCCGAACGAGCAGTGCTCGGTCGTGCACACCGGCGAGAAATCCATCGGATAAAACAGCAGCACGACCTTCTTCCCGCGCAGGTCCGAGAGCTTCACCGGGTTCTTGTTCTCGTCCATCAAATTGAATTCCGGCGCCGCCTGGCCGACCTTCAGAGGCTGGTTGTCCATGAGGGTTCTCCTTGTTCGATATCCGCGCCGCATCGTAGTGACGCTCGATCCCGCCGGCAAACAAGACCAAGACGGCCGCAAAGACGCAAAGACGCTAAGGAAGCCGCGAAGTAAGATAAGTAGCCGGGATTCCGAGCCGACAAGACTCTCTCTGCTTTCCTTCGTGGCTTCCTTCGCGGCCTTGGCGTCTTTGCGGCGCATTTGCATTTCGCCCTATAATCCGCCGTATGAAGTTCGGGCGGATCAAGCGGCAGCACGGGCGGGTCGGGGGGCTGGACGAGATCCTGAACCGGATCGTCCGGGACTGCCCGCACGTGAGCCGGATCGTGCCGGGGCGGATCAAGGTCCGCCGCGGCAAGACGCCGCCGTCTTTCAAGATCCAGTACCCGACCCAGGCCGGGCTCAAGTGCCTCTACACCGCCACCGGCACGGTGCAGGAGGTGTTCCTGATTTGCTCCGACATGGAGGCCGCTAAAGCCTGGGTGAGCGAGAACGTCGCAGACGAGTGACTCGTGGAACGGCCATGGGCGTATTCCTTCATTGTGTCTTTTCACATTCCTTATCCGAGCGGGAACTCATTGACCTGCCCACGGCCCTTCCTACGGTGCCGGAACTCACCGCAGCAGTGCACTACTCCCTGAACGAACTCCACAGTGCTCGGAACTGGGCGCCCGCGTGGGAGTTTCGCCACATCGAACCCGTTGGGGCGGTGGACGCCAACGCAGCCCGCGAGGATTGGGCCGCAACTCAGAGGTTGCGCCTATGGGGGCCAGGATTGTTCTCAATGAGCATCGGGCCTCGCGCGGTGGAGCTATGCCACGCCGAAAAGTGGCCGTACTTCCTCTCGAACGCCCGCCATCAAGAGATTCTCCGCCGAGCCTTTCGTGGGATGAGTAGATTGTTTAAGACGTCCCGAGCGATTTACCTGCCGGAGATGACCTGGTTTGGAGAGCTCGACGCCAGCCCTGCGGAGATCGACCGAAACCTGGCCATGGAATACGGCGAGCCTGCAACGAGCCTGCAGCAGATCTACGAGGCACGGGCATCCGACTGGTGGCACCCGCACTGCTACTACGTCGATCACTTTTCCGACTTGGGCGAAAGCTGATGGGGTCGTTACCGACAGAGCAGTCCGTCCTCCTGCATGCGGTGTCAGTACTGCGCGGTGGGCATGTCGTCGCCTTCCCCACCGAAACCGTCTACGGCCTGGGCGCCGACGCGACGAACGCGGAGGCGGTTCATCGCATCTTCGCGGCCAAGGGGCGGCCCAGCACGAACCCGCTCATCGTCCACGTCTCCGATTCTCACATTGCAAAGCGCTATGCGAAGCATTGGCCGCCGGCGGCGGAGGCGTTGGCCCGGCGGTTTTGGCCGGGGCCGTTGACGCTGGTGGTGCCGAAGGGAGATGCGATCGTGCCGGAGGTGACGGCGGGCAGAGAGACCGTGGGGATTCGGGCGCCGGACCATCCGGTTGCGCTCGAGTTGCTTCGGGCGTTTGACGGCCCCGTCGCGGCCCCGAGCGCGAACCGGTCGAACCGCGTGAGCCCGACGACCGCTGGGCACGTCCGGCGGGACCTGGGGGACCGGGTCGACCTGATCCTGGATGGGGGGCCGTGCCGGGTGGGAATCGAGTCGACCGTGCTCGACCTGACGGGCTTGCGGCCGGTGATCCTTCGGCCGGGGGCGGTCACGCGGGAGCAAATCGAAGCGGTGGTCGGGCCGGTGGAGGTGTTTCAAGGGCATATGCATGCGTCCGACGCGGCTCACAGCCCGGGGCAGCAGGTGATTCATTATTCGCCGCGGACGGCGGCGTATCGGTTCCCGACTGGAGACGCGGCGCTCGTGAGACGGTGGATGGATCAGCATGCGGATGAGCGGGCGATCGTCCTGCTGCCGGGGTCGCGGGAGTTATCAGACGTCGATGACGTAGCGAGCCCGCGGGTGCAAACCGTCGAGATGCCGGCGGACGCGGAGGGGTATGCGCGGGAGCTGTATGCCGCGTTGCACGAGGCGGATGATTCAGGGGTGAGCGCGATTTTCGTGCAGATGCCTCCGGATGCACCGCAGTGGGCGGCGGTGCGGGATCGACTCATGCGGGCGACGAGACCGATTGATGGATGACGTTCCCGTGTAGCCGGCAGGCGGGCCTGCCGGCTAAACAAACGGAGCCGCGTCCGCCCGGATAAACGGTTTGCCTGACCGTGCAATCGTATCGTACATCCCAACCGTCGCCGAGAGACAGGGAATTGGGAGTCGGGCCATGACGTTGTTTATCCGCACATCGGACAAGACGCCGCTTCAGAGACAATTGGATCGCGAGCGGGCTGCGAGCGCCTCGACGATGATCGAGGAAGTGCCGGCGGAGCAACCGCAGGAACTCGAAGCGCGGCCGATCTTTGCCAAACGCAAGAAGGAAGTCTTTCACGTGGACCTCATGGGCGGGTGGGTGAAGCCGTAGGGGCTTGGGGGCGAAGCGTTCCCGTCCCCGGGGGCGGTTTCATCAGGGTAAGTGCCCGGCGGCGCGGTCGCGCCGCCGGGCGTGTTTGTTGAGGGGGTGCGGTGGGTCGGGACGGGCGGGTATCATCCGGGAGGGTTTGCCGCTTGCGGCTTCGCGAACGAACAGACTTGCCGTCGCGAATTCGTTGAGACGGGCAACTCGATGAGGGATGACGCGCCCAACGGCGGACGCGGCGACGTTCGCGAAGCCGCAAGCGGCGGAAACCGGAGTAAGGACGTTTTCTACAAACCCAGGCCCGCGTGAACACGGAATCGATTCCACCGATCCAGACCAGTTCCCCGACCCCTGCAACCCGTGCCCCCGGCGCGGCGCCGGATTGGCAGATTCTCGTCAACGACGTTACCTGCCCGATGTGCGATTACAACCTGCGTGGGCTGAGCGACCCGGTCTGTCCGGAGTGCGGGTATCGGTTCGAGTGGGCCGACGTGACCAACCCAGCACGTCGGTTGCACCCTTATCTCTTCGAGCATCACCCGGAACGAAACCTCCGCTCGTTTGCCCAGACGCTGTTGAACCACCTGCACCCGGTGGGCTTCTGGCGGCTGGTGAACCCTGCGCAGCCGTCGCGGCCGGGAAGGATCGTGATCTACTGGGCACTCTACGCCGCGGCCACCCTGCTGCCGGCGGCCATGGGAATCATTGCTTGGCTCCGGTATCAAACCCTGTTCCTGCGGCTCCGCGGGATCCCCGCCCAGCCCTTTTCGCTCTTTCGCCAGCCTTGGGCGCATGACGCGTTCGTCCGCATGCTGCTGATCGCGTGTGTGATCTGGGCCGTCTACCCATGGCTGAGCTTCCTGACATTGATGGTCTTCCGCCAGTCGATGCGGCGGGTGCGGGTGAAGACGAGCCACGTCCTTCGCTGCGCGCTCTATTGCGGGGACGTGATGTTCTGGAATGCCCTCTGGGCCGCGGGCGTGATCGCCTGGTATGTCGTGCAGGGGCAACTGCGAAGGACGCACGACCTGGCAGCCCTGCTGATCGCCGGCACCCTTGTCGCGGGCGCCCTGAATGTGACTCGGCTCGCGATCGCCTACCGGCTCTATATGAGGTTCGACCGCGCCCTGGCCACCGTGATCACCTCACAAACCATCGTCGTCCTGGGCCTCCTCGCGGCCCTGATTTACCTGCTTTGAACCGCCCCAAGTCGCCCCTTCCCGTTTAGATTAAGTAAATCTTGCGCTAAATCCCCGCCGGGCGTTGGAATTGCATCGCCGCTTTTGCAATCGTGACATATTGTGTGTACAGAGGAAACGACGGACATGGTTGCCAAGGCGTTCCGCAGTGTCGGCAACGGGTTTCGACCCGGAGGGATCGCGATGGATCGCGCCACATTAGCCCGGCCCCAGGCGGCTTGGGCCAAATCGGCCCCCGCCCCGCACCCCCATCACGTGCTCGAATCCTGGGCGCGACGCCGGCTTGGAAATGTCGACCACGAGCGCCGCGTCTTTCAGATCGCCGGGGCGTTGTTCGACCTGACGCGTGATCTGCACGGGCTGAGCCGCCGGTCGCACTGGGCGCTCGGGGCCGCCGCGTGGCTGCACGATGTCGGGCGGAGCGTCGATCCCGAAACGCATGAGGTCGTCGGCGCGGAGATGATCCTGTCCGACATCGCCCTCTCCCTTCCGAGCGACGCCCGGCGATGGGTCGCCTATCTCACCCTCCACCATCGCGGCCCGGTCCCTGATGCGGGTGAAGATGAAATCCTCCGCGCATCGGACGATCGCGAGGGATTGCGCAAGGTGCTCGCCCTGCTGCGGGCGGCGGATACGCTGGACAGCCGCTCCCTGGGGGAATCGCCCCGGCTGCTGCTGATGCGGCGCGACCGCCGGATCCGCGTGAGCTGCCTCGTGCGCGACAACGTCGACAAGGCCGAAAAAGCCTTCTGCCGGCCGAAGAAGTATCGGCTCCTTCAGGAAACGATCGGGTGTACGCTCGACGTCGACGTGCAGTTGGGCGAAGCGCGGATCGTGAGCGAGTGATCCACGAAGAACACGAAGAGACAGGAAAAAAAGAAGAACGAATTCGGATCGGGCCCTGCCTGTGACACGGGTTTTCAACCCGTGCAGTCCCGCCCAAAACCGCAAAGCGCATTCGGCCAGCAGGTGTTTGCCGCAGCTTGATCATCGTCAGCACGGGTTGAAAACCCGTGTCACGAGGCATCTGGTCTTCGTGTTTCTTCGTGTGGCTTCGTGGATCGTTTATCTTTCTTGGATCTGATCAGGCGGCACTCTCCCGCTCCATCCATTCGCGCAGGCCATTGGCGAGCTGGAGGGTGACGTCGCCCGGGCGGTCGCTGCCGACGGATTTGCGTTCGATCCGGCAGACCGGCATCACGCCCATGATGCTGTTGGTGAGGAACAGTTCCTCGGGCGAAAGCAGGCGGTTCACGTCGACGGCGCCGAGTTGCACTTCGATCCCCGCGTCCCGCGCCAGTTCGAGGACCGTTGCCCGCGTGATGCCCGGCAGCACGTTGCTCTTCGGATAGGGCACCGATTCGCCGATCCCCGCCTCGCGCAGCTCCTGCGGCGTGGGCGGCGTCACCAGCTTGCCCCCTTCGACGAGAAACACGTTGCTGATGCTGCCGGACTGCAGGTAGTTGTGGACGTTGAACCAGAGCGCCTCGCCCGCGCTGCGGCGGTTGGCCTCGCGGAGGGCGGACAGCCGGGAGAAGTAATCGAGCGTCTTGTGCCCCGCTTGCAGGTCGTATGGGTTCAGCTTCTGCTCGTCGAGCAGGATGACGGTCAGGCCCCGCTGATAATACTCGACCGGGTACGGCTCGAACGGGGCGGCGGTAAGGAAGACGTTGGGCTCCAGCCGTGTCCCGTGCAGCGGATCCTGCGTGACGGTGCCGCGGGTGACGGTCAGCCGGAGGCGGGCGTCGGGCAGGCCGTTGCGCTTCAGCAACTCCGCGGCGGCCGGTTCGATCGCCGCGTCCTTGTATTGCAAGGGGATGAACAGCGCCTCGCATGAATCGCGCAGCCGTCGAAGGTGCTGGGCGAGCTGGAAGACGCGGCCGTTGTGGGCCCGCATCGTCGTGAACACCCCGGCCCCGTGCAGCAGCCCCGCATCCCGGATCGAAACCGAAGCCGCGTCCTCGTCGACGAAGTTGTCGTTTAACCAGACGTCGGGCATGGCGGGTTCACTCCGCGCCGGCGGCGCGAAGGCGGGCAACGAAGGCGGCATGCTCGGGGGATGCCAAGCCCTTTTGCAGGGCGGTGCCGATCCAAGTCGCCAGGATTATGTGCGGCGTCCCATGATAATCCCATCGCACTGCCGGAGGCGGCATATAGACCACTCCATCGATCAGCTCCGCCTTCTTAACGCCCGACGTCGCGTCGTACCGTCGTTCGAACTCGTCGCGCGTCAGATGATCCCCGGATTCCAACGGGGGAACCTCGTGGCCAATGTCGGCCGGCGGCTTTGGCGTGATCGCACGCGTGCTCATGGCTCGATTCTCCCCGCCGAGATTGGCAATGACAACCCCAGCGCCGCGAACATCGCGCGGGCTTTGACGAGCGTTTCGTCGTACTCACCGGCGGGGTCGGAGTCGGCGACGACGCCGCCGCCGACGGGGATGTGGATTCGGCCGTCTTTGGCGATCATGGTGCGGATCGCGACGTTGAACTCGATGATGCCATCGGCGTCGAGATAGCCGATCGCACCGCAATATGGCCCGCGGCGGACGGGCTCGAGTTCCTCGATGATCTGCATTGCGCGGATCTTGGGCGCGCCGGTGATGCTGCCGCCGGGGAACGTGGCACGAAGCAGGTCGACGAAGGCGACGTCGTCGCGGAGCGTGCCTTCGACCGTGGCGACGCCGTGCAGGACGGTCGGGTGGGTTTCGATCGTTCGCGGCTCGATCACCTTCACGCTGCCGACCCGGCAGACGCGACCGAGGTCATTGCGCTCCAGATCGACGATCATGTTCAGCTCGGCGGCGTCCTTAATGCTGTCGCGGAGCTCGCGTTCCATCCCCGATCGCCTCGGACGGGTGCCCTTAATGGGCCGCGTGATGACGCGGCGTGCGCCGGTCTGCGGGTCCGTCGTCACGCGGAGGAACAGTTCGGGCGAGTTGCAGATCAGGGCATAGTCGCCGAAATCGAGCAGGCCGCCGTACCGCGCCGGGGTTGATGCGAGCAAACGGGCGTAGATGCGATCGGGCGGTTCGCGAAGCGGTGCGGAGAACCGCTGGGAGAGGTTCACTTGGAAGATGTCCCCGGCCCGGATGTATTCGATCGCCCGCGCCACCGCGGCGAGGTATGCGTCGCGCGTAAACGTCGAGGAGAGGCCGTCAGACGACAGATCGGGCGGCACGGCGAGGGGCGGCACAGACAACGTTCGGTTCGCTGCTCCCTCGTCGAGTAACGCGAATTCGAACAAGGGCAACCGCAGGACATCTGAAGCCGTGGCGGGCAGTTGTTCGAAGAGCCGCCCCAGGTCGTAGCTGAGGAAACCCACCCACCTCCCGCCCGGCTGGCCCGCCCCCGAGCGCAGATCGTTCTCCAGCCACGCGAGGGCTTCGAGCGGGTCGGCCCACGTGCGGCGGACGTGGGCCTTTTCCGTGAGCGTCGCCACTCGCGTCTGTGAATCGCACCGCAGCCGGGTCGTCACGTTCGTGCCGGACGAAGGCCATGTCGTCGCGGTCGGGTCAGCGCTATCGAGTCGGAATCGGGCCATTGCGGGTTGGCAGCATGCTAGCGGGTGGCGGACGAGTTGATAAGTGAAACGTCCGCACCCCCAGGCGGTAGAACAGAATGATGCCACCGCGCCATTTCCGCTTGGGGAACCCCATTCTTCGGCTGATCGTTGCGCTCCTGTTGGCAGCGCCCGTTCGCGGGACGCGGGCCGGCGCCGCGACGGCCGATCAGGCGGCGCAACCGCCGCGGGTCAACGTGATCCTCTGGTTCGATACCGAGGATTACCTGCTACCCGCCGACGACGATGCGGACAAGCGATTGGCGGAGATGCTGGCCCAACGGCACATCCGGGCGACGTTCAAGGTCGTCGGCGAGAAGGCACGGGTCCTGGAGCGTCGCGGCCGGCGCGATGTGATCGACGCCCTCAAGCAGCACGACATCGGCTACCACTCCAATCTCCACTCCGTCCACCCCGCCCCCGCCGAGTACCTGGCGGACTGCGGGCTGCTTGACGGGATCGACGAATTCATCCGCCGCGAAGCGCGCGGCGCCGCGGACGTGCGGCGGATCTTCGGCGTGCCGTCGCTCGTCTGCTACGGTCAGCCGGGCTCCTCGTGGGCGCCGCAGGCGATCACCGCCCTGCCCCGCTGCGGCGTCGCCAACGACGGCATCCCCTGCTATCTCGACTCCGGCAACCACATCGGCCTGCACGGGCAGCCCTATTGGTATTGCGGCGCCCTGATCGTTTACGACATGTCCCCCAACGAAACGCGGATGGACCTGTTCGAGCCCGGCGGATTGGAACGGGGCGACGAAGCATTCGACAAGATCGCGGCCCGCCTTGCCGCCGACGGCGGCGGACTTGTCAGCATCTTCTATCACCCGTGCGAGTGGGTGCATCAGCAGTTCTGGGACTTCGTGAACTTCCGCCGCGGCGCCAACCCGCCCCGGGAGCAGTGGAAGGCGCCGCCGCAGCGGCCCGCCGCCGAAACCGAGGCGGCGTTCGAGCGGTTCGGGGCCTATCTCGACCACATGCGGGCGACGCCGGGCGTACGGTTCGTCACCGCGTCGCAGTTACCGAAGTTGTATCCTGATCCGGTTCGAGCCGAACGGGTACGGGCGGACGAGGTGCACGAACTCGCCGCCCGTTTGGCGGCGGCCGATTCGCCGGGCATCAACTTCCAGGTGATCGGCCACGAAGCCTTCTCGCCCGCCGAACAGTTTTCACTGTTGTGCGACGCATTAGCGTGCGCGATTCACGGTGATGCCGCGGATGGCTCGCAGTATTCGATCCCCGGGCCCCTGCTCGGTCCCGATGGTGAGCCGCCGACGAAGGCCGACCGCCGCGACCCGATCCCGTGGCCCGCGTTTCGCGACGCCGCCCTTGACGCGCAGGACTTCGTCCACCAGCAGCACCGCGTTCCCGCCCGCGTCTTCATCGGCCCCGACCCGCTCCCGCCGGCCGATTTCCTGGTCGCTATGGCGAAGGCCCTGCTCGCCAAAGCGGAGTCGAATCGCTTCCCCGATTCGGTATCGCTGCCAATTGGCGTTAAACTCCTGACCGCCGATCACGTCGTCCACGACGGCCCGAACGTCTACGGCGGGTGGATCGTCCACAAGGCCAACTTCCGTGCCCCGCACATTCTCGAGATCGCCCGCCTGCAGGCGTGGACGCTCAAGCCGGCGATCCGATCCCAATCGGGGGACTGAACATGGAGCCGCAACAACGCATCGTTTGCCAATGGTGCCGGGGCCAAAACCTGCCCAACGCGGTCACGTGCCGCAGTTGCGGCGCGCCGCTGGACGTGCGGAACACGGTCAGCGACTCCGGCTGGACCGCCGCCCCGCGCCTCAAGAACATGACCGAGTTCCAATTCTCCGCCAGCACCTGCCAGGTGGAGGGGGAAATCGTCCCCGTGGCGGACGTGAACCTGGGGCCGGGGGATTCGGTCTTTTTCGAGCACCACGTGCTGCTCTGGAAGGACGCCCACGTGCCGCTGGCGGCGATGCCGCTCGGCGGCGCGATCAAGCGGATGCTCGCCGGGATGCCTTTCGCCGTGACGCAGGCGCACGGGCCGGGGCACGTCGCCTTTTCCCGCGATGCCACCGGTGAATTGGTCGTCCTCCCGCTCCATCCCGGCATGGAAGTGGACGTCCGCGAGCACGCGTTCCTGATGGCCTCCCACTCGATCCAATACTCGTTCGTGCGGATCAAGGGCTTCTTCAACATCCTCTTCGGCGGCGAAGGGATGTTCATGGACCGCTTCGTCACCGCCGGCGAAAGCGGGCTGCTCCTGCTGCACGGGTACGGCAACGTCTTCCAGCGGACGCTGAAGCCGGGCGAGTCGATCCTGATCGAGCCCGGCGGTTTCCTCTACAAGGACGCAAGCGTCACGATGAACGTCGAGATGCAGCCGCTGGGCGTTGGGTTCCTCGGCGGGGCGGGGATGTCCCTGGCGCGGATGACGGGGCCGGGCCGGGTCGGCATCCAGTCGATGTACAAGCACCACAAGTCGTCCTGATCGGAATCGAGGTTCGCGATGACGACGCACGACCCCGGAAGCCATTCGCCCGCTGCGAACCATCACTGCCGTTGGTGCGGGGCCTCAATCGATTCGTCCGCCTTGTCATGCCCGCGTTGCGGCGCGCCGGCGGAACGCTCGGTGCGGCCGACGAACTCGGGATGGATCGAGCAGCCGCCGATCAAGGACATGGCCCGGCTGCGGGTGGGCGCGTCCACCTGCCAGATCGAGGGGATCTACGTCCCCGTCGCCGACTTCAACCTCGCGGCGGGCGACGGCGTCTACTTCGCCCACCACGTGCTGCTCTGGAAAGACCCGCAGGTGCAGATCAAGCGGATGCCGCTGCAAGGCGCGTTCACACGGGCGATCGCCGGGCTGCCTGTGGTGATGACCGAGGCGCACGGGCCGGGCCACATCGCATTCTCTCGAGACGAGCCGGGCGAGATGATCGCGCTGCCGCTGCAGCCCGGGCAGGGCATCGACGTCCGCGAGCACCTGCTGCTGGCCGCGACGGGGAACGTGCATTACGACTGGTTCAACACCGGCGTCTGGTACGCCACGCAGCGGGACAACGACCTCGATTACCACTATCCGCTCGGCCAGTACATGGACCGGTTCACGGCGTTGGATCAGCCGGGCCTCGTGCTGCTGCACGCATCGGGAAACGTGATGGTGCGCGAACTGGCCGCCGGGCAGACGATGTTGGTCAAGCCCACCGCGCTGGTTTACAAGGATCGGTCGGTGCGGATGGGGCTGAACGTTCAGTACCCATCGGGCTACTGGCTCTCATCGCATCGCGTGATGTGGCTGCACATCGCCGGCCCGGGGCGTGTCGCGATTCAATCGGCTTACGAGCCCGTCGAGGACGAGGGCCGGGCGATCGCGACATATGCGAACCTGCTGGGGAACTATGGCGCCGCCTCGGTGGGTCCGGCAGGCGCGAGCCTTACGTCGATGCCCCCGGCAACGAGCCCGGCGCCCGCGTCGATCCACGTCGACCCGCGTCACGAGTTGTTCGTGCGGAAAGTGCGGGAGGCAATGGTCGGCGGGCAAGTCTCGCCTGCCGCGATGCAGGCACTGCTCCAACTCGCAACTCGCGAAGGCTTGTCCGCGTATGACGTGCGGCTCATCATCAAACAGGTGCAATTCCACGACGTACAACGATGAACCCGCTACCGCATCACCCACTTCTGCCCCAGTTCCTGCAAATCGTGGGTTTGGGGGTTGCGTTCGTCGCCGATGACCTGGTAGTCGAGTTGGAGGGTCTTGTGGAGGATGACGGGCAGGCCGTCAGGGCCCTTCTTTTCGTTCCCGTTGTCGTCCTTGAGGATGACGAACTCGCCACTGAGGCCGCCGATGAAGATCTTGAAGCTGCCCATGCGGGGTTGGGGTTCCTTCCAGATGGCGACGCTGTCCTTGGCCTGGTCCGGCCCCTGGCGAAGCGGGCCGACCACCTGCAGCCGCGGCTGAAGGAAGCGGCCGCCCTCGATCGCCTTGATCTTATCGAAGACGCCCGGCTCGATGTCACGATCGCTTTTGACGAGCTTTCCCTCGTTGGTCATCATCGTGAACTCGGGCCGCCACTCCTGTTCCTGGCCGGTGTTGTTGGTGACGGTGTAGGTGACGTACCAGTACGGCGTGTTGTCGACGACGATCCGCCTGGGCGCGCCGTGCTTGAAGTCGAATTGCCAGGCGATCGGGTAGATGCTCGGCTCGGGCGCCTTGGCCGATGCGGACGGCACGGCGACCGCCACGAAGAGCGGGGCAACGGCGGCGATCAGCGCGAGTGCCAGGACCTGACGCATGGGTGTTCCTCCGCGGTGTGGGCGGGCAAATCGACGCGCGCCTCGCGTCAAGCATTGCCCAAACTGGCAGACGATGTCATCTTAATGGGCGTGAGGGTGCTGTCAAATTTCCTCGGCAGGGGCGACGGGGCCGACCCGGCCGCGCCGACCGAGTACCGCCCCGCGCGGGCCGACGAGGTCCAGCCGGGCCTTGCCCTGATCCTCGGCTCGGGCCAGGCGCCGGCCGGCAACGAGCAGGTGCTCGACTTCCTGCAGTTCGCATCGGCGCGGGAGATCAACGTCAACGATCTGTGGGTCGTCGTTCCGGCGCGGGGAAGGCCGATCTGGGGGGTGTTGCCGATCGTGAACCCGGGCCACACCGCCCTGCTGTTCGCGCCGCCCCGCCGGCCGGCCGATTGTGACGTGGCGCCGCTGATCGACGCGGTCTGCGAGCACCTGGCCCGGCGCGAGGTCTATCTGGCGCAGTCGTTGCTCGATCCGGCCGACACCGCGGGCCGTGCGATGCTGGCGGCGATGGGCTTCCGGGAGATGGCCGAGTTGCTTTACCTGCAATCGACGGCCCCGCGCGCGCTGGCCCAGCAGGAGCTCCCTGACAGCTTCTGGTGGCAGACCTATTCGCCGCAGACCCATCCGCTGTTCGCCGAGGCGATCCTCGACAGCTACCAGCAGAGCCTCGACTGCCCGGGCCTCAACGGGCTGCGCGACATCGAGGACGTGCTCGCCGGCCACAAGGCCAGCGGGGAGTTCAACCCGCGGTTCTGGTTCGTGCTGATGGAGCGGGACATGCCCCGCGGCGTGCTGCTGCTGAGCCGCGTCCCGCGGACCGACGCGGCCGAACTGGTCTACCTCGGCCTTGCGCCTGCGACCCGGGGCCGCGGGTTATCGGACCTGATGGTGCGGCAGGCACTATGGGCGGTCCGTGAAATGACCCTGTCGCGGCTCACGCTGGCCGTCGATTCCCATAACGCGCCGGCCATCCGCCTCTACTACCGCCACGGGCTGCAGCGGATCGGGTCAAAGGTGGCGCTGATGCGCGACCTGAGGACGGACGTGAATGCCGAATGCCGCGTGCCGGATGCCGAATGAAAACGCCGGCTTCGGGCTTCATTCGGCATCCGGCACTCGGCATTCGCCACTCTCTCCACACTCCTCCCACACGTCCGGTAAATTTGTGGGTAACCCGTTGGAAAAAAACTTTGATTGAACGTTCCGCGTTGGCGGTGCCGATGGTTGCGCTGATGTGGGCCGGAAATCCAATAAAGACGCTCTTGCTAGTACAGATTGCCGCTACTATCTTCACGACCGTCGAATTCAGGGAAGGTTCAGGATCGGTGACGGCAGGATGAAGGAACTCGCCCATGCCGCGAGTCGGGTTGTTCTGCCGAGGGCTATCACCGGTCCGCGTACACGTCGTAGGACGCGATCACAAGGAAGGACATTCCGGGCAGGACGCCTGAAACCCCGCTGGAAGATGCCGCGCGCCGAGGTGGAATCCTCGGACTTGCGCCAAGCGGGCGAAGTGTGCTCTTCGGGCATGCCTCGGCGGTGACGACGCCGCCAGAGGCAGGAGCACAAACGGCGGCCGGGCGAATCGTGCGACCCTTCGGGGCGCGGCGGTTCGCGCGGCTTGACTTCAGGATGGTCAACACGCTTGGAAGGAGTTCAAGGTGAGCTGCGTCAGCGCAAACGACTTGCAGCTTGCGCGCCTGGCCGACGCCATCGCGCAACGAGTAGGGCAGCAGCGGTTTCACGTCTGGTTCAACAACTCGACCCGATTGGACCTGCGGCAGGACGGGCTCGAGATCGCGGTCCCCAATGATTTCATCAGCGAGTGGATCGGGAAAAACTTCACCCGGCCCATTCAGGAAGCGGCCCACGAGGTGCTCGGGTGCCCGCTGCAGGTCCGGTTCCAGGTGGTGCCGGAACTGTTCGAGGTCGACCCGGCCCGGCGCGAGCTTGATAAGCCCGCGGGCAACGGCAACGACCAGCCGGTCCCCGGCTCTGCCCGGGGCGCGGAGGCCAAGCGGCACAACGAAATGGTGACGCGCTCGGTCCCGATCGTGCCCCAGTCGGTGCCGCGCCCGGCAAAGGACGAAGACCGTCCATCGGCGACCGTTCAGCCGCGGCTGCGGCACTCGATGGACACGTTTGTCGTGGGCGCGAGCAACCAGCTCGCCTACAACACGGCCTGCTACGTCGCCGAGTTCCCCGGCGCGCAGTACAACCCGCTGTTCATCCACGGCAACTGCGGGCTGGGCAAGACGCACCTGCTGCAGGCGCTGTGCCGCCGGTTCATCGAGCAGCACCCGACCAAGCGGTGGATGTACCTGACCGGCGAGGAGTTCACCAACGAGTTCCTCACCGCGCTGCGGACCAACAAGCTCGACGCGTTCCGCCGCAAGATGCGCGACCTCGACCTGCTCGTCATCGACGACGTCCACTTCCTGGGCGGCAAGAAGGCGACGCAGGAGGAGTTCCTCCACACGTTCAACGCGATCGAGGCCATGGGCCGGCAAGTCGTGATGGCCAGCGACAACCACCCGAAGCTGATCGAGGAGTTCGGCGAGTCGCTGGTGAACCGGTTCGTCAGCGGCATGGTCGTGCGGATCGACCCGCCCAACTACGCGACGCGGTGCGAGATCCTCCGATCGCTGTCGCTGCGGGCGAAGATGGCGCTGAACGAGGAGACGATCAGTTGGATCGCCCGCCGGGTCACGCAGAACGTTCGGGAGCTGGAAGGCGCGATCACGCGGATCGGCGCCCACGTGATGCTCACGGGCCGCGACGCGGACGTGGCGACGGCCCAGGAGGCGCTGGGCGACCTGGACCGGCAGATGGTTGCGCCGGTCAAGCCCGAGAACATCATGCAGTCGGTCTGCGACTACTTCGGGATCGAGCACAAGGACCTGATGTCCGGCCGGCGGCAGCGGACGATCAGCCTCGCCCGCAGCGTCGCGATGTTCCTGGTCCGCAAGACGGCCAAGCTCAGCTTCCCCGAGATCGGCTCGCGGATGGGCAAGCGGAACCACAGCACCGTGATCAGCGCCTGCCGCCGAATCGAACGGGCCGTGCAGAAGAACGAACCGCTCGTCTGGACCAGCTCCGTCGGCGGCGACCGGACGGAAGAAGCCAGTGAGCTGCTCCAACGACTGGAAGAACACAGTCGGACGATGGCATGAGGGAGCCGTGGAAACGTGATGAGTGAAACGT